>JAVXBD010000007.1:0-35499 GCA_036660175.1 Christensenellaceae bacterium
ACATAATCGGCATGCCCTGGGCAGTCCACGTGTGCATAGTGACGTGTGTCTGTTTCATACTCCACGTGCGATGTGTTTATCGTAATGCCACGCTCTTTTTCTTCTGGTGCTTTATCAATTTCATCATATTTTGTCGCTACTGCTCCGCCCACTTTTGCAAGCACCATTGTGATTGCCGCTGTCAGCGTCGTCTTACCGTGATCTACATGCCCAATTGTTCCTATGTTTACATGCGGCTTCGTTCTTTCGTATTTTGCTTTTGCCATTTTAATTCATCCTCCTTGGATTCTCTTCTTTGATATTTTACTTTTACTATAATAGTTTCTTATTTTTTATCAGCTGTCAATTTCTCAACCATGCTCTTTGGAACTGGCTCATAATGCGAAAACTGCATCGTAAATGTTCCACGCCCCTGCGTTCTTGAACGCAAATCTGTTGCATAACCAAACATCTCAGAAAGCGGTACCATCGCGCGAATAACTTGTCCGCCGCCACGAGAATCCGTTCCCTCAATACGTCCACGTCTTGAGTTTACATTTCCCATAACATCGCCCAAATAATCATCAGGAACAACAACTTCCACTTTCATGATTGGTTCTAACAGCACAGGTGCTGCTTTTGCAAATGCCTCTTTGATTGCCATAGAACCAGCAATCTTAAATGCCATTTCTGAGCTATCTACATCATGATAAGAACCATCAACCAGTGTTACCTTAAAGTCCATCACTTCGTATCCGCCAACTACACCGCTTTTTGATGCTTCCTGAATACCTGCATCAATTGATGGAATGTATTCTTTAGGAATGGCACCGCCCACAACTTTGTTGACAAACAAATATCCTTCGCCTGGCTCACGTGGTTCAACTTCGATTTTACAATGTCCGTATTGACCTTTACCACCAGACTGACGTACATATTTTCCTTCAACGTTAACAGCTTTTGTGATGGTTTCTCTATAAGCAACCTGCGGTTTACCGACCGTTGCCTCTACCTTAAATTCACGCAGCATACGATCTACAATGATTTCTAGGTGAAGCTCACCCATACCAGCAATAATCGTTTGACCTGTTTCTTCATCGGTATACGCTTTAAATGTCGGATCTTCTTCAGCAAGCTTTTGAATCGCTGTAGACATTTTTTCTTGCGCAGCTTTTGTTTTAGGCTCTATTGCAACATGAATAACGGGATCAGGGAAAATCATTGACTCTAATATAACTTGTTGTTTATCGTCACACAACGTGTCCCCAGTACCAACATCTTTAAATCCAACCGCCGCTGCAATTCCGCCTGCAACCACTTCCTCAACTTCTTCTCTGTGGTTTGCGTGCATACGCAAAATACGTCCTACTCTTTCACGTTTGCCCTTGGTTGAGTTTAAAATATACGAACCGCTCCTTACTTTTCCTGAATAAACACGGAAAAACGCAAGCTTTCCAACAAACGGATCTGCCATAATTTTAAATGCAAGTGCTGAAAATGGTCCATCAATATCTGCTGGACGTTCCACAACTTCGTCACTGCCAGGTTTATGCCCTTTGATAGCAGGAATGTCAAGCGGTGACGGCATAAGCTCGATAACTTTATCCAGCAAAGGTTGAATTCCTTTGTTTCTATAAGCACTGCCGCAGCATACAGGAATGATCGTTCCTGCAATCGTACCTTTTCTTAGCACTTTTAAAATATCTTCTTTTGCAATTTCCTCACCAGCAAAATATTTTTCCATAATTGCTTCATCATGGTCTGCCAACGATTCGATTAATTTTTCACGATACTCTTCTGCCGTTTCTTTCAAATCTGCAGGAATTTCTGTAATTTCAAATTTGCTTCCTGTTTCATCTTCTTTGTCATAGATAAGAGCGTCCATTTCAATCAAATCAACGATACCAGTAAAGTTATCCTCTACACCAATCGGCAATTGAACAGGAACTGGATTTGCACCCAGTCTTTCTCTAATCATATCTACAACGTTATAAAAATCAGCACCCATAATATCCATTTTGTTTATAAATGCCAACCTTGGAACACCATAGCCCTCTGCTTGTCTCCAAACTGTTTCTGACTGCGGCTCAACGCCACCTTTTGCACAGAAAACTGCGACAGCTCCATCTAACACACGCAAAGAACGTTCCACCTCTACTGTAAAGTCAACGTGTCCTGGTGTATCTATAATATTGATTTGGTGACCTTTCCATTCAGCAGTCGTTGCAGCAGAGGTAATTGTAATTCCTCTTTCCTGCTCCTGCTCCATCCAGTCCATAACAGCATTGCCATCATGTGTATCACCAATTTTATAAGTTTTGCCTGTATAAAAAAGTATACGTTCCGTTGCTGTGGTCTTACCCGCATCAATATGCGCCATAATTCCGATGTTTCTAATTTTTTCAAGCGGAAATCTTTCAGACATTTTGTCTCCTTTCTATTCTGATAAAAATCTATAATAAAAAATTTCTCTCATGAATAACGGGTATCTTCTCATACCCTTGCTTTTAATAGTATATGATGATAAAAAATTACTTTATGTATTGTTTTATATAAAGTTTATCCACTCTTTATCAGCTTTCAAAGCCTTTCATCATACACATTTCCTCAATACACGCACCCGTGTGTTTGCAGCATCAGACCACTATTCAGCACATGAAAATGCTAAATAATTGATACAACTATCCCGCTATCACAACAATATATGTATCGCCTAAATAATTGAATCTTGTAAACAGTCTACCAACGATAATGTGCAAAAGCTTTATTCGCCTCAGCCATTTTATGCATATCTTCTCTCTTCTTAACACTTGCACCAGTGCTGTTTGAAGCGTCAATAATCTCGTTTGCGACTCTTTCCTTCATCGTGCGCTCGTTACGTTTTTTACTAAATAAAACCAACCAGCGAATTGCCAGTGTTTGGCGTCTTTCAGGACGTACTTCAATTGGCACTTGATAGGTTGCGCCACCAACACGTCTTGCTTTTACCTCAAGTACTGGCATAATATTTTCCATACAAGCTTCAAATACTTCAATTGGATCTTTGCCTGTTTTTTCTTTAATTAAATCAAATGCGTCGTAACAAATCCTTTGCGATGTTCCTCTTTTGCCATCAACCATAATTTGATTGATAAACTTCGTAACAACTACGCTATTATACATAGGATCCGCTAGCACCTCACGCTTTGGTATTCCACCACGTCTAGGCATAAAAAGCCCTCCTTAAAAATTCTTAATCGTTTTTGTATTCTCAAGCTAGACAACAGCCCAGCTATTCTTCTTCATCATTTTCGTATAAAATGCCTCTTCTGTCATAGGTTTTGTTTCCGACATATCACTACATCAAAATACAATAAAATAACTATGCAGAAAATTCTATCTATTAAAAAGTGTTTTCGATGCAGTTTGTATTTTAATGCTCTTTGTACGTTGCGTCACAACTGACATCTTAGCAAATTGCAGCTTTCAATTGCTGCAAACAACACTTTTTATTTCTTAGGCATTTTTGCACCATAACGTGAGCGAGCCTGTTTTCTATCAGCAACGCCGCCCGTATCAAGTGCTCCACGAACAATATGATACCTTACACCAGGTAAATCCTTCACTCTGCCGCCTCTTATGAGGACAACACTATGTTCTTGAAGATTATGACCTATTCCCGGAATATAAGCTGTACCTTCCATGCCGTTTACAAGACGAACTCTTGCAATCTTACGAAGTGCTGAGTTTGGTTTTTTAGGAGTCATCGTTCTTACAGCTAAGCAAACGCCTCTCTTTTGAGGGCATTGCTTTAATATTGGAGAACCAGATTTTGTTTCCTGGGATTTTCTGCCGTTTTTAACCAGTTGGTTTATGGTAGGCATATACGCACCTTCCTTTCATAACTTATAAAAAATTGTCGTGGTTAGGTCCGCATAACCCAACCGTCAAGCACATCCATACGTGATGGACACCGCTCCCAAGCCTACTTGGTTAGAATTGTATTGATCAAATTTTCCGCAACCCTGAGGAAAATTAGTTTTTGATAATTGCTGCACAAGCCGCACACACATCAATGCCGCACACTTGTCCAAGTTCCTTCATCGTATCAACAAAAACAACATGAATGTTTTTATCGCCGATTGCATGCAATACTTGATTTTTTACATGGTTATCACAATCATCTGCTATGTAAGCTGTCAGTATCTCGTCATTTTCCAGCCCACGCAGCAATTGCTTTAAACCAACTACCCTATTTTTAGCATTTTTAAGTTCGTCATACATATTGTCCCCTCCCTAAAAACGCAAAAAAGCACGCTTAAATATAATACCACTCATATGTTGATATTGTCAAGTGTTGCATCGTCGTCCTCTTCAATCTGCTTGCAGTTTTGTCGCAGCATTTTGTACTGTTTTTTCTTGGAGAAAAATACTCTTGGCACACCATTCGTTGTTTGAAAGAAAAACCAGTTATTATTGATCATTTCTTTAATCTGTGGTATTTCCGTAATATCAACTTTTACCGTTTTTGCAGCTTTTTTCATATGTTGTTCTGAAACTTTCTTGCCTAACAGAAACCCTGCTCCACCCATCAAAACCACAAATATCATCGGCATAAGAATAAATACCCCAGACAGTGGCTGTGAAAATGCAGGTATCATAAGCAAAATAACAGACAATGCTATAAAGCCAAAAAAGATTCCTAACTGCAATACATCTGCCATTTTAAACGCTTTCCTGCATTTCGGGCAAATACCTGCCTGCAATGTCAGTAGCGAACCTATGGGTGTACGCACTTTTTTACCAATTCCAAAAAACATTCCCTTTTCAGAGTACGGTTCTGGGTTTGCCAATTCAAAAGTTGCATATCCATTTATTGTTTCTGGCTCGCCTTTACAAAACTGACATTCGTCAGTCATATGCAAATCGTCAATATTTTTCGGTATGAGCGACAAAGTCGTATTCCATCTTTCTTGCGCCTGTGCCTTCTGTTCATCACTTTTCAGCGTACTGATATAGCAGTTATAGCAGCCTGTCCTATCCAGCCAATTGCAAAGATCGCTGTCCGCAATCGGGCAATTTTCTCTTAAATGATTTCTGTTTTCTTCGCTCATTTGCACTTCTCCCAAAAAAATCTTTCTAATATTATGATAGACAGAGGCAATCTTTCTCACCTCTGTCATTCATCATTTTTATCATATTTTGTCTGTTTTAAATATCAATATCGACAATATCCGCATCAATCTGCGCTGCAATCTCTTCATTTATTACATTTGAAATTACATCAATATTCTTGTATCTCTTCATGCCTGTTCCAGCAGGAATCAATTTTCCGATGATGATATTTTCTTTTAAGCCGAGCAGCGGATCAATTTTCCCTTTGATTGCTGCTTCTGTCAATACTCGTGTTGTTTCTTGGAAAGATGCCGCTGACAAGAAACTATTTGTCGACAACGACGCTTTTGTAATACCAAGCAGTACACGTGATGCCGTTGCAGGTTCATGACCATCTTTGATAAGCTGCTCATTTTCTTTATCAAAGCGGAAAATGTCTACTAATTCACCTGGAAGCATTGTAGCATCTCCCGAATCATCTATCTTACATTTCTTAAGCATTTGACGCACAATTACTTCAATATGCTTATCAGAAATCTCAACACCTTGACTGCGATAAACAATTTGTACTTCACGCAGCAGATATTCCTGCACACCCTTAACACCTTTGATTTTTAAGATGTCATTCGGATTGATAGAACCTTCTGTCAGTTCATCTCCTGCAACAATTGACTGTCCGTCAACCACCGTTACACGTGAACCGTACGGAATTAAGTACGTTTTTGCCTCGCCCGTTTCATTTGCTACTGTAATCTCACGTTTTTTGTGTGTATCGTTAATTGTTACAGTACCAGCGATTTCTGAGATTACCGCAAGTCCACGAGGTTTTCTCGCCTCGAAAAGCTCCTCAACACGTGGCAAACCTTGCGTAATATCGCCGCCTGCAACACCGCCCGTATGGAAAGTTCTCATGGTAAGCTGTGTTCCTGGCTCGCCGATGGACTGCGCCGCAATAACACCAACCGCTTCACCAATATCTACTGGATTTCCTGTTGCCATATTTGCGCCGTAACATTTTGCACATACACCATGCTCACTCTTACAAGTGTAAACCGAACGAATATAGACCGTATCAATCCCTGCTTTTGTGATTTTATCTGCAATGATATTTGTAATCATTTCGTTTGCTTTGACAATCACATTTCCTTTGCTGTCGACCACATCTTTTGATGTATAACGTCCACGTATTCTATCTTCCAAAGGCTCGATAATCGTTTTACCATCTGCATTCATCAGATTTGTAATCGGCATACCCTGTACTTGTTCGCCAAGATTTTCAAAGCAATCCACTTCTCTTACAATAACATTATGCGATACATCTACCAAGCGGCGTGTCAGATAACCTGAGTCAGCCGTTCTAAGAGCAGTATCTGCCAGACCTTTTCTTGCTCCATGAGTAGAGATAAAGAATTCAAGAACGGTTAGTCCCTCACGGAAGTTTGCACGAATCGGTATTTCAATGATTTCACCGTTTGGATCTGCCATCAAGCCACGCATACCTGCAAGCTGTCTGATTTGGTTGATAGAACCACGAGCACCTGAGTTTGCCATCATATAGATTGGATTGAATTTATCCAAGCTGTTAATCAGCGCATCTGTTACTTTGTTTGTAGTATCTGCCCAAACCTTGATTGCGTTATCTTTTTTCTCTTTTTCTGTCAAAAGACCACGTCTGTATTGTTTTTCGATCACAACGATTTGTTTTTCAGCTTCTTCAATCAGCACTTTTTTAGCAGGTGGAATTTTAATATCTGACACACTGACCGTAATAGCACCCACTGTTGAATAATGAAAACCAATTTTTTTGATTTCATCTAATACAAAAGACGTTTTGGTAGGACCTAAGTGCGCATAGCACAAATCGACAATCTTACCCAGTTGCTTTTTATCAACGAGATTATCAACCTCGAATTTTAACTCGTTTTCTGGTTTCGTTCTGTCCATATATCCCAACCCCTGCGGAATAGCAGTGTTAAAGATGATACGTCCTGTAGTTGTTTCGATGATGCCCGTTTTCATTTGTCCATCTACATCTTTTGTTACACGAACTTTCACCATTGCCTGAAGCTCTATATTTCCTGTATTATAAGCAAGTACCGCTTCATCAGGAGAAGCAAAGATACTTCCCTCGCCTTTTGCACCTTCTTTATGAATCGTCAGGTAATAAGAACCAATGACCATATCCTGCGTTGGTGAAACAACAGGTCTTCCGTCTTGTGGTTTTAAGATATTGTTTGCCGCAAGCATCAAGAACCTTGCCTCTGCTTGTGCCTCTACTGAAAGCGGCAAATGCACAGCCATTTGGTCACCGTCAAAATCGGCATTGTACGCTGTACAAACAAGCGGATGAATTTTTAAAGCTTTTCCTTCTACAAGAATCGGTTCAAATGCTTGAATACCCAATCTATGCAGAGTAGGCGCACGATTCAGCAATACTGGATGTCCTTTGATTACTTCTTCCAATATATCCCATACTTCTACACGTGCTTTTTCCACCATACGTTTAGCAGATTTAATATTATGAGCAAGCCCATCTTCCACAAGCTTTTTCATAACAAAAGGCTTAAAGAGTTCAAGCGCCATTTCTTTTGGCAATCCGCATTGATACATTTTTAGCTCTGGACCAACCACAATAACCGAACGTCCCGAATAATCAACACGTTTTCCAAGCAGGTTCTGACGGAATCGTCCTTGTTTTCCACGCAGCATATCCGACAATGATTTTAGTGGTCTGTTTCCAGGTCCTGTTACAGGGCGTCCACGTCTGCCGTTATCAATCAGCGCATCTACCGCCTCTTGAAGCATACGTTTTTCGTTACGCACAATAATATCAGGCGCACGCAATTGCAGCAGTCTGAACAAACGATTATTGCGGTTAATCACACGCCGATACAAATCATTCAGATCAGAAGTCGCAAAACGGCCGCCGTCAAGCTGTACCATAGGTCTTAACTCTGGCGGAATGACTGGAACAACGTCCATAATAATCCACTCTGGCTTATTTCCCGATTTTTTAAATGCTTCTACCACTTCTAAGCGCTTGATGGCACGCACACGTTTTTGACCTGTGCAAGTTTTTAAATCTTCTCTAAGTTCTGTGGCATTTGCATCCAAATCTATTTGCTTAAGTAATACTTTAACCGCCTCAGCACCCATCCCCGCCTTAAACGAATCTTCGCCAAATCTGGACTGTGCCTCACGGTATTCTTTGTCCGTCAATAATTGTTTATATTCTAATGGTGTTTCGCCCACATCTGTTACAACAAATGCAGCAAAATACAAAATCTTCTCCAAGGAACGTGGTGACATATCAAGCAAAAGTCCCATGCGGGACGGAATGCCCTTAAAATACCAAATATGCGAAACAGGAGCAGCAAGTTCAATATGTCCCATTCTTTCACGACGTACTTTTGAACGTGTTACTTCAACTCCACATTTTTCACAAATGATTCCTTTATACCTAATTCTTTTATAGCGTCCGCAATGGCATTCCCAGTCCTTTTGAGGACCAAAAATTCTTTCGCAAAACAAGCCGTCTTTTTCTGGTTTCAACGTACGATAGTTAATGGTTTCTGGTTTTTTTACTTCACCATGAGACCACTCACGCATCTTTTCTGGAGATGCCAGTCCTATCTGAATTGCATCAAAAGTGTTGAGTTCAAACAAAGTAAACTCCTCCCTCTCTTTATATCTAAAATTTATTAAGTTCGTTACAATAGAATCTTTCTTGCATGTATGGATTTACCATACGCACATATTTCTCATCAAATATCAAGATCATCATCTTTTTCAACTTCAAGATCTATGTCAGGTATAATATCTTCATCAAAATCATCAAATTCTATTTCATCTTCTTCCAGCAAGTTAATATCTGGTAAATCAAGCTCATCAATCGTTAAATCATCAATGTCTTCAATTACCATATCACCCGCATCAAATTCGCCGTCTTCATCGGCAGGCAAATCTTCTGCCCCTGCAATATTAATATCCATATTAAGCGCCGTATCATCATCCGATTCTTTAAGAGCAATCTCGCCCCTATCCTCTGATAATACTTTAATATCCAGCCCTAAGCTCTGCATTTCTTTAATCAGAACCTTGAATGACTCAGGTACGCCTGGCTCTGGGATATTCTCGCCCTTAACAATAGACTCATATGTTTTAACACGTCCCACAACATCATCTGACTTTACAGTCAAAATTTCTTGCAGAGTATTTGCTGCACCATATGCCTCTAATGCCCAAACTTCCATCTCTCCAAAACGCTGGCCGCCAAACTGTGCTTTTCCGCCAAGTGGCTGCTGCGTAACCAAAGAATAAGGGCCAGTGGATCTTGCATGGATTTTATCATCAACCAAATGGTGAAGTTTTAGGATATACATATATCCAACGGTAACTCTGTTTTCAAATGGCTCGCCACTGCGTCCATCATAAAGCACTGTCTTTCCATCAGGTGCAAGCCCGCTTTTTACCAGTAATTCTTCAATGTCTTCCTCCGAAGCACCGTCAAATACTGGTGTTGCAACTTTAAATCCCAAAGCTTTTGCAGCCCTGCCAAGATGCACTTCAAGCACCTGCCCGATATTCATACGAGATGGAACACCCAAAGGATTAAGCACGATGTCAAGCGGTGTGCCGTCTGGCAAGAATGGCATATCTTCCATAGGCATAATACGAGAGATAACACCCTTGTTACCATGACGTCCTGCCATTTTATCGCCCACAGATATTTTTCTTTTTTGTGCGATATATACACGCACCAGTTTGTTGACACCTGCCGTCAGTTCGTCTTTGTTTTCACGTGTAAACTCTTTGACATCTACAATCACGCCGCCCTCTCCATGAGGAACACGCAGGGAAGTATCACGTACTTCACGTGCTTTTTCGCCAAAGATGGCACGAAGCAAACGTTCTTCAGCAGTCAGTTCTGTTTCACCTTTTGGTGTCACCTTGCCAACCAAAATATCTCCGCTGCGCACTTCTGCGCCAATGCGTACAACTCCTCGTGCGTCAAGATCCTTAAGAGCATCTTCACCCACGTTTGGAATATCTCTTGTGATTTCTTCAGGCCCAAGCTTTGTATCACGTGCCTCAGACTCATATTCTGCAATATGCATAGAGGTAAATACATCATCTTTTACAAGACGCTCAGAAAGCAGCATGGCATCCTCGTAATTATAACCTTCCCAAGTCATAAAGCCGATGAGTACATTTTTGCCCAGCCCCAGCTCACCATGATCGGTAGACGGACCGTCCGCAATCACTTGTCCTTCTTCTATCCTTTGTCCCTGATATACAATCGGCAATTGATTGATACACGTTCCTTGGTTAGACCGTGCAAATTTTATCAGATTAAAAGCAGATTCCGTATTATCATCATTTGAAATTACAATTTTTTTGCCTGTAACACTTTTTACAACACCGCTTTTTTTAGCAATATTCAGCACCCCAGAGTCATAAGCTGCTTTGTATTCCATACCCGTTCCAACGATTGGAGATTCAGGGATAAGTAGCGGCACTGCCTGTCTTTGCATGTTAGAACCCATCAATGCACGGTTTGCATCATCATTCTCTAAAAACGGAATGAGCGACGTCGCAACCGAAACAAGCTGTTTAGGCGAAACATCCATTAAGTCTACTTCATTTCTGGAAACTTCGACAATTTGGTCACGTACACGGCACATAACACGTTCATGTACAAAAATTCCCTCATCATCAATCGGCTCGTTTGCCTGTGCAACAATCAAGTCTTCTTCCTGATCTGCCGTCATATACTGTACTTTTTCGGTAACCAAACCTCTTTTTTTATCAATCATACGGAACGGTGTTTCAATAAAACCGTACTCGTTGACTCTTGCATAAGTAGAAAGCGAACCAATCAGCCCAATGTTTGGGCCTTCTGGTGTTTCAATTGGGCACATGCGTCCATAATGCGAATGATGCACGTCACGAACGTCAAAGCTTGCACGATCTCTGTTAAGTCCGCCAGGGCCTAATGCCGATAATCTTCTTTTATGCGTAAGCTCTGCTAATGGATTGGTTTGATCCATAAACTGCGAAAGCTGTGAAGAACCAAAAAATTCTTTGATAGATGCAGTAACTGGTCTGATGTTAATTAAGTTTGATGGTGTTGCAATATCCATATCCTGTATGGACATTCTTTCACGCACCACTCTTTCAAGCCTTGTAAGACCAACACGCAGCTGATTTTGCAAAAGCTCTCCCACCGAACGCAGCCGTCTGTTTCCAAGATGGTCAATGTCGTCTGTCAGACCAATGCCATGCTTTAATCCCAGAAAATAGCTTACAGATGCAAACACATCATCTACAATAATATGCTTAGGAATAAGAATCGCTAAGTTCTGAGCAATCTGTACCTTCAGTTCTTTTTTATCTTGTCCAAACTCGTCAATCAAGCTCTTAAGAGCAGGATAATAAACTTTTTCGTTGATGCCAGCATCTGCAGGATTAAAGTCAAGATGCTTTGATGCGTCAACAAAGCTATTTCCATGGACTCGTACCGTCTGCTCTCCAACCAGCACTTCTACCATGCTGATTCCAGCATTTTCAATGTCTTTTGCAAGCTTGAAGCTAATCATCTCACCCGCCGCACACAAAAGCTCGCCGGTATCTTCGTTGATGATATTGGATGCCGCTATATGATGCACAATTCGCTGTGAAATTGCCAGTTTTTTGTTGAATTTGTATCTTCCAACACGGGCAAGGTCATAGCGCTTAGAATCAAAAAACAACGATCCAATCAAGATGTTTGCACTTTCTACCGTCGGCGGTTCGCCTGGACGCAAGCGTTTATAAATCTCAATTAACCCCTCATCTTTTGAAGACGTATTGTCTTTTTTAAGGGTAGCTTCGATATTTTCATCGTCGCCAAAGAAAGAACGAATGTCTGTATCGCTGCCCATGCCCATGGCACGCAAAAAGACAGTAACGGGAAGTTTTCTCGTCCTGTCCACACGAATAAACATACAATCGTTTGAATCCGTTTCATATTCGAGCCAAGCACCACGGTTTGGAATTACCGTTGTGCCAAATAAATCTTTACCAGTTTTATCTTTAGATTCACTATAATATACGCCAGGAGAACGAACAAGTTGCGAAACAATAACACGTTCAGCACCATTGATGATAAACGTACCTTTTTCGGTCATCAGTGGGAAATCTCCCATGAAAACTTCTTGCTCTTTTACTTCACCTGTTTCCTTATTAAAAAGGCGAACCTGCACTTTTAGGGGTGCAGCATAGTTGACGTCACGTTCTTTGCATTCTTCGACTTCATACTTCGGCGTATCTAAAATCCTATAATCCACAAATTCAAGCACAAGATTTTCCGAGTAGTCGGTGATTGGGGAGATGTCTTTTAGTACGTCACCCAAACCCTCCTCTAAAAATCTTTTGTAAGAGTTTTTCTGGATTTCGATTAAGTCCGGCATATTAAGAACTTCTTTGATTTTCGAAAAGCTCATTCTCTTATTTGTTCCAAACTTAACTTCTTGCATACTTTACAACAACTCCTATATTAAAATTAAAATTTTATTCCGTCTGTTTTTCGTGCTTTTGCACAATTATAAATCCTTTCATTGCTACCTTAGAAATCAGTAGAAACAACAGCATTTAAGCGGCTTTGCGACTTAAAAATAAAGTCAATACACCACTATATAACTATGCTAATGCAGTTTACTATATTATCATAACTAATTCAAGATGTCAATAAATATTTTTTTATTTTTTTGGCGGATTATTTTCACCATTTTAAAAAAGAACAGTACGATTTTTCTCATACTGTCCTCATCTTTTATTTCATCTTGGCAAAAACCATTCGTCCTGCGGCTGTTTGCAAGACACTTGTTACCACAACCTGCATCATTGTATCACTCATGCCCTTTGCACCGTCTACAACAATCATCGTACCATCATCAAGGTACGCAATTCCTTGGTTTGCCTCTTTTCCGTCTTTCACGATATTCACCATCAGTTCTTCGCCCGTCATCAGTATCGGCTTTACCGCATTGGCAAGCTCGTTGATGTTAAAGACTTCCACATCCTGCACCGCCGCAACCTTATTCAGATTATAATCATTTGTAACAACTTTTCCCTTCAGGTCTTTTGCAAGCTTTAGCAGTTTAATATCCACTTCCGCCACATCTTCATAATCCTTATCGGTAATCACCACGTGTATTTTGGGTTCTTTTTGCAAAGCATTTAAAATATCCAGCCCACGTCTGCCCCTCGTCCTTTTCATGGAATCACTGCTGTCTGCAATTCTTTGAAGCTCTCCAAGTACAAATTCAGGAACAGTTATATCGCCCTCAAACATACCCGTCTTGCAAATATCCAAAATTCGCCCATCAATAATCACGCTCGTATCCAGTATCTTTGGTGATACAGACGTCTGTGTTTTTGGCTCGCTTGATTTGCCTGTCTTTTTGTTATGCACAAAAGTAGCAAAGTCGTATTTTCGTTTTACACCAATGGACAATCCCACAGAACCGAAAATCAAATAAACCACAATTGTAAGCGGAATAGAAACCCACGCAACTGGTATCAGCCCAATAATAATTGATATAAGTGCCGCCACAACAAGCCCAAGTATCAATCCAATCGTACCCGAAAGCAATGTCATTGACGGAGTTGCCGCAAATTTCTCTTCAAAGTTTTTTGTTCCTTTTTCAAAGGCTGTTGCAAATTTGTTGGATAATAAGAAAAAAATAATTCCGAAAATAATTCCACTAGCGATATAAATTAAGAATACTACCCACGTTTGCAAAGTTGCCAAAAAGTCCACGCCCGAAAAATATCTAAAAAGGTTAAAACATAACAGAACAAGGGCTGGACCAACAATGATGCCGATTACTACAATAAATAATCGAAGCATTTTGTATAACATGTACGCACCTCCCATTTTTTTATTTGTAATGATTATACATTTCTATTATACACATTTCTTTGTGTACTGTCTGTGAACATTTTTTAAAAATTCACTCAGAAAATCTTTGAAAGCACATCTGAAAGCGTGCTGACACCTTCTGTCTTGATTTTGCTGTTCATCCCCTTTTCCATGCTATAGCTCGGCACAAAAACACGTTTGATGCCCATTTTTGCACATTCTGCCACACGCTTTGAAAGCTGTGCCACATGCCGAATCTCTCCCGAAAGCCCAATCTCTCCTATAAAAGCAGTATCTCTTCCGATTGGAAGATTCCGAAAGGATGATACAATTGAAACCGCAAGCGCCAAATCAGCAGCATGTTCCTGTATCTTAATGCCGCCTGCCACATTCATAAAAATATCTTGACTATACAATTTTAAACCAATTTTCTTTTCCAAAACAGCACAAATCATGTACAGCCTATTAACATCCACCCCAGAGCATAATCTGCGTGGTATGGTCAGCTGCGTATGCGCACACAAAGATTGAATCTCTAACAGCATCGGACGTGTTCCCTGTGTTGCTGCAAAAATTGCAACACCGTTTAAGTTCAGGTCATACGGTGACAGCATAGACGGATTTTTCACTTCTATCATACCCAAATCACGCATCTCAAACACACCGATTTCATCTGTTGAACCAAAACGATTTTTGACCGCACGCAACACACGCAGATTTGACGTGCGCTCTCCCTCAAAATAAAGCACCGTATCCACGATATGCTCAAGCACTCTTGGACCTGCAATTGCGCCTTCCTTTGTGACGTGGCCGATAATAAAGGTCGCCATATTCAGCGACTTTGCCTCGTGTGTCAGCCTTGCCGCACAGCCACGCACCTGTGCAACGCTGCCCGGTGCTGATGAAAGTTCTGCATCGTACAGTGTCTGAATGGAATCCACAATCAAAAACTTTGGCGAAAGATTTTCAATCCCTGCAAGGATACTGCCCACTTCCGTTTCCGCCATCAGATAAATATTTTCGTCAATCCCTAACCGCTGCGCTCTAAGTTTGATTTGTGAGGGAGATTCCTCCCCCGAAACATACAGTACACTTCCAAATTTTGTAAGGCATTTCGCAATTTGCAAAAAGAGCGTCGATTTTCCGATTCCTGGTTCTCCTCCCGCAAGAGCAACACTTCCTGGAACGATTCCGCCGCCCACTACCCGATCAAATTCTTCAATACCTGTCTGATACCTTTTTTCTTCCATCATCGGAATTTTATCAAACGTATAGATTTTACCCGGTTCTGCCGAAACCCGCTGTTTTGCCGCAGCAACTTTTACAGGTGCCGCTTCTTCTATCATCGTATTCCAGCTTGCACACCCTGGGCATTTCCCCGACCACCGCACGTCCACATATCCGCATTCAGAACATACAAACTGCGTCTTTGACTTTGCCATTCTATTCTTCTCCCGTCAATTCGTCTATGGTTGTATACATCACAATTTCATCTGCGACGCTCGCATCTGTCACATCATAATAGCACACACCATTGCCCACTACAGATGCCAGTAAATTTTTCGTAATATCGGAGGTCAGCATCACCTGCTTGTTTGCTTTTGCATAAGCAATATGAATCCGATTATCCTTGGTATAAGCAACAAATCCATCACCAATATTATAATTGACCACATTTTCTGCAATTAGAACAGGCGGTCCGCCGTCTGTAGACAGCATTAGATTTCCGCTGATAACATCTTTGCTTGTTGCAAAAACAATGTCTTTTCCGTTTGTTTTAGGCTCATAAACCTGCTTTCCAAAATCATAATTATCATATTTAGCTTCCTCTTCGCCAAAAGCCACACGTTTAAGCACACCCTCTCCGTCTTTGTTATACTCTGCCCATACCATGTCGTATGGCGAAATATCAACCGCACTGTTGCCCACTGTTGTTTCGTATAATTTCACAGTAGTCGCCTCACGTTTTGCAACATCGTATACATATAGCCTCTGCGTTGTATCTCCTGCCCACTGCATAAATGCCAAATAATTTCCAGATATGCTTAATGCAGGCATTGCATAGGCATATTCTTTGATAACAAACTGTTCTTCTTTTTCTATGTCATATCCTACAATGCGTCCGCCGCCATTGGTCATGCTATCAATCCATACCGCCAAATTGCCCGAAAGCACAGGGGACAATAAATTATCGTATTTTTTTTCTACATTCGGCAGCACCCTTGCAGTTTTATCGGCAGTGTGATACAGCACAACTGCATCCAGTTGAAAACTATTTTTTCTTTCTTTTCTGGTGGTAAAGATAATATTTTGACCGTCAATATACGGCTCATTTTTTACATTTACTTTAAAATCCATGTCTTCAATAAAAATCTCGGACGCTTCACTGTTCTTTTCCACAACAAAATTTTCATTTAGTTCAAAGTTTGCTTCAATTTTTGGCTGATACCGCTGGGAGGGATCAACCCCTTTCACCAAATCTTCAATCAACGGAAATCCAAAAAAAATCATCGCAAGAACCCCTATCGCAACTCCTACGATAAGAATAATAAATTTGATAGCTGGCACAGCGTTGCTGAATTTTACACGCCGCACCCCCATCGGTCTTCTGATTGTTGTTCTTCCTTTATGTTTTCTCATAGTTCCCTAATCATTCTGTTTTTGCAAAATGCACACAGCCTGCGCCGCTGCACCTTCGCCCCTGCCCACCGCACCAAGATATTCGGTGGTGGTCGCTTTTACGTTGACGTATTCCGTTTTCATTTCCAATGCCGCCGCAATGTTTCCAATCATTTCTTTGCGGTAATCGGATACTTTTGGTTTTTGCATGATGATGGTGCTGTCAATGTTAATGATGGTGTAGCCATATTTTTTAAGCAAATCACCAACTTCACGCAAAAGCTTGATGGAATAAATATCTTTATAGCGCATATCAGTTGGCGGAAACAGCTCTCCAATATCGCCTAAGCGTGCTGCACCCAAAAGCGCATCCATGATTGCATGAATCAGTACATCAGCATCTGAATGCCCCTCCAGCCCAAAATCGCTTGGAATACTGACGCCGCCCAAAACCAGTTCTCTATGATCCGCAAAAGCGTGCATATCGAATCCGTTTCCAATGCGAATATCTGATGCTTTTCGCTCCTGCATAATCTCTGTACCAATGGTAACATCTGCTTTTGTAGTGAGCTTGATGTTGTTTGGCGATCCTTTCACCACACGCACATCTTCGCCTAATCGCTCTACAAGCGAAGCATCGTCTGTCCCCAAAAAATCATCTTCTTTTGCCTGACGATACGCTTTTAATAGAATCTCTTTTTTAAAAGCCTGCGGTGTCTGCACACACACCAGCTCCTCACGTGGCAAGGTTTCTGTCACAATACCCGCTTTTGCACGTTTGATGGTATCCGTCGCCGCAACCGCCGCAACCCCGCTTCCATGCCTAATGGCGGAAGCCACGCAATCTTTGATGATGCGCTCGTCCACAAAACACCTTGCGCCATCATGCACCACCACAATATCTGCATCTTTTGGCACGACCTCAAGTGCATTTTGTACGGAATACTGACGTTGCTCTCCGCCATCACAAAAAACATACTGATTTTTCTTTAAATATTTGTCTACTTTTCGTTTGATAATTTCTCGCTCTTCAGGCTTGCATACCACAATAATATTAGAAAAAAGCTTAGTTGTTTCAAATGTTTTTAGACATCTAACCACTGCGCTCTGCTCTTCAAATTTTATAAATACTTTGTTCGTATTCATCTCCATACGCCTGCCGCTTCCCGCAACAAGAATAACAGCACAAATATTCATATCTTTTCCACTACCTCGTACATTCCATCGGCTTCTTGCTTTTTGGTTGTTTCGGTCAGTGCCAGCACCTTTACGTGCAGTGGCTTTGAGCCAAACTCTATGGTAATGACGTCACCGACTTTTAGACCATAACTGCTTTTTTGTATTTTACCATTCACAAAAATACGCCCGCCTTCACACGCTGACTGCGCAACGCTACGTCTTTTTATCAATCTTGAAATCTTTAAATATTTATCTAATCTCAATGATACCATACCTCACAACTCTTTTATGTCGACTTACAGTAAATTTAAAAAATATTCATATTTATGGAAGAAGCATTATATAGGAACATTATACATACTTTTGAAAAATTATTCAATGTTTATGCTTAAGCATAATATTTTCCTCTTGTTGGGTTTTTTGTTGAAACTTTAGTCTACAAGATTTTGAAGCATTATGCTTCTTTTTTTTACTCTAACCCCATAGTATAGAGCCAATAAAAAAGCACCTGCTCTGAAAAGCAAATGCCCTTTTTTATGCTAAATCTGTTGTTCAAAAATGTGCTAAACTTATTTAACAGCGTCTTTGAATGCTTTGCCTGCTTTAAATGCAGGAACTGTTGAAGCAGCAATTTGAATCTGCTGTTTTGTTTGTGGGTTGATACCTGTTCTTGCCGCACGCTGTCTTGCCTCGAATGTACCAAAACCAACGATTTGTACTTTTTCGCCTTTTTTAATTTCAGAAATAATGCTTTCTGTGAATGCGCCAAGAGCAGCATCTGCATCTTTCTTAGAAATACTAGCCTTTGCTGCAATTGCAGCTACGAGTTCAGTTTTATTCAAAACTTTCCCCTCCTTAAAATAATTATTAATTCCAGCTTGCTTACGCAATTACTGGGGTTTACAACGTCGATTATAATACATATTTTCGCATAAATCAATAATATTTTATCAATAATACTGATTTAATCAAAAAATTACTTCGCCGCTTGCCAAAGCCTATCCAAATCTTCAGAGGATAACACTGCTAAATCGCCCTCTGCATGCGTTTCTATATACTCAAACCGTGCAATAAATTTCTCGCAGGTGCGCATAAGCGCCATTTCTGGATTAATTTTTTTTAGACGCAATACGTTAATTACCGCAAACAACAAATCCCCCGCCTCATCTTCGATTTTATTTGCATCATCTGCAATCAGTTCTGCACTCAGTTCATTCGCTTCTTCTTTCACTTTTTCAAAGGCAAGCTGTGCATCTTTCCAGTCCAATCCCACTGCCGAAGCTTTTTTCTGTATTTTATAGGCACGCATCATCGCACCCATCACTTTTGGCACATCTTTGAGTACACTCGTATAGGTACTGTTTCCTTTTTCAACTTTTTTAATTGCTTCCCAGTTTTTAAGAACATCGTGAGAAGTTTTTGCACAAACATCACCAAAAATATGAGGGTGTCTGTTTATCATCTTTGCACATATCGCACTGCATACATCGTCTACTTCAAACTCTCCGCACTGCCGTGCAATTTCGCTGTGAAACACAATTTGGAGCATTACATCACCAAGCTCGTCATAAATTGCGGCGGTATCTTCTGCATCAATTGCATCCAAAACCTCGTAAGACTCTTCCAATAAATACGGACGCAAACTTTTGTGCGTCTGCTCCTTATCCCATGGACAGCCGTCTTTTTGATCACGCAGTTTTTTCATAATGCGTACAAGGTCATAAAACCCATATCGTATTTTTGTTGTCTGTGCAGGAAGCACAAGCACCGCACCCGTACCAAATTCTGTTATTCTGTCCAACGCATATAAATCCATTAGGCTCGATTTTTGATTGCTATAAAAGAACGCTTTTGTCTGCTCCGCATAATAATCAGACAATTTTATCTTAACATCTGCCGCCGTAATCGCATTGTCAATTTGCGTAATCACTACCACACCCGACGTATCAAAAAAAGCGGTTTCTATGCTTCGTGCGTCAAACACACCATAATCCCGCACCTCAAAATATGCACCAGCCTCAAAAACAGCCTGCTGCACACTACCGCCATTCATCACAAAGGCAAGCTGCGCATTCATTTTTTTTAGTTCCTGCACAAATCCATTTGTATGCACATCGCCAATCACCCCAAAAACGACCTCTTTTGTTTGTGCAAGTGCCTCAATGCGCTGTGCGCCCTCTTGATACAGCTCATCAAAATCTTGTGTGCTTTCATATAAATCGTCCAGTGTTACCGCATTTTTTAGATCATAGCCCACTCTGTCACTTTGCAAAACAACAAGTGGTGCTTCTTCCAGTATTTTAACGCAACGCATTGGCAATAAATCAAATTCGTTTGTCAGCCCAATTATTTTTATCATCTTATTTCCATACCTTCAGTTTTTTCATCACTTTTGTAATCTTTGCACCGCCAGGCACCATGGTCAGCTCCTGCTTTGTCAGCCCACCCGTCAAAAGCAGTGCCAGCACATACACGACTAATCCAATTAGGATTGCCGCAAGAACACCTACCGTATTGGAATGTCCGCCCAACAGCCGATAAACCAAGAACACCACAACCCCCATCACCGCCGTTGCAAGCACTGGCTTTAGAATATGGTTTATCAGGCTCAGTTTAAACTTAGAACGCCGCACCACAAACACCACGTCCATCACTGCCGCAATTGCATAACACGCCATCGTGCCGATTGCAGCACCATAAATGTTGATGCTGGGGACGCTTATCAGCCACAAACTTACGCCAATTTTTACTGCCGCACCCACAATCAAGCTGTATACAGGCAAAAATGGTTTGCCCATTCCCTGTAGGATACCTGTCATGGTTTGTACAAGCGTCAAAAATAAAACTCCCAGCGACAACAGCTGGAAAAGCCCAGTCGCCATCACAAGCTCGCTGCCCTGCACTGATTTATACAGTAGCATAATAATAGGCTGTGCCAGCAAAATAAACGCTGTTGCGGCAGGCAACCCCACCAACAGCGCAAGTTTTAGTCCAAACGAAGATTTGTTTCGCATTTCCTGCACATCACCCTGCGCCTTAGACTGCGAGATTGCAGGTACAAGGCTCATTGCGAGTGCAAGCGACAGCACCGCTGGCATATTGATAAGAGGGTTTACAACTCCCGTCAGCACCCCGTACATAGATGTTGCCGCTTTTTGCGCATATCCAATTGACTGCAGTGTTCGTGATACAATAACCGAGTCAATGGACATCACAATCGGCATCACGCATGCCCCTAATGTTACAGGAATTGCAATCGCAAGAATTTTTTTAAAGATTGGCTTAAAGTTTTTCGTTGCACCCTTCGGGTCGAGATTTTTGATGTTTAAAAGAATTTCGCCTTTGCGCCTCTTATACACAATCATCATATACAAAAGCGAAATAGCCTCTGAACACGAAACACCTATCAGCGCACCTGCCGCACCCATCTCTGGCTTGCCTGTGATGCTCAAAAACAAATATGCCACAGAAAGACCAATTCCGAGTTTTCCAACTTGCTCTACAATCTGTGAAATTGCCGTTGGCACCATGTATTGAAGCCCCTGAAAATATCCCCTGTATGCCGACAATATTGATACGAAAAAGAGTGCTGGAGAAATCGCCATCAGCGAATAAATTGCTGGCGGTGTACTTTGTACTTTTGCAATTGTTCCCGATAAAAAGAACATCAAAATTGCCGTTATAACACCCAAGATTGCAAGCACACGCCATGCGATTTGGAACGTATAATGCGCACCTTCATAATCATCTTTTGCCACACGCTCAGACACCAGTTTTGAAATTGCGGTTGGAAGCCCCGCCGTGGAAACCACCAGCAGCAGCGAGTATACAGGATAAGCAAGCTGATAGTATCCCATGCCCTCCGTACCAACTACGTTTGTCAGCGGTATTCTAAAAAATGCGCCGATGATTTTTACAATCAACCCTGCAATCGCCAGAATTGCCGCACCTTTCACAAAGTTTTTTTGCGTTTGTGTCATTGTTTTCTCCTATATATTAAAAAATTTTTATATACTTCATATTCTCATAGCATTATATAATTATCATCCTATTTTTGCAAGAGCAATCCCCACCCTATCTCTGCGCTTTTCTTATTTTTCGGCAAAAAAAGAACCTGCCTTTCAAAAAGCAAGTCCTTTTCCCCAAATATATTTCAAAACAAAGTTGAAACCTATTTTAATTGTTCTATAGTCTGTCCTCAAAAAGCTTGATTTCCAAGCCTTCTTTTAGCGCCGCTATTTTCTCGTTATAGTTTGTCGTTTGCGCCTCTTTTAATTTCGTACTCATAATATCCTCTTTGACATTTTCAAATGGAACTGGTCCACCTGCCGCTTTTGCATATTGAATGATGTGATAGCCAAAGTCAGATGCCACGAGATCCGAAATATCTCCCTCTTTTCCGAGTGCGAGTGCCGCTTCCTCAAAAGGTTTTACCATGCCAGAATCCGTATATACCAAGTATCCCTCTGTTTTTGCAGGTTCCTGCTTCATGCCTGGATCCTGCCCAAGCTCTTCCATCAATGCGTCAAAATCTTCGCCGCCCTTTGCACGGGCAAGCACTGCATCTGCCGAAGCTTTGATGTCTGCTAAGGCCTTATCTCTTTTTACATCAGCCCCTGCATCATCTCCTGCTTTACGCAGGGATTCAATTTCAGCTTTTACATCTTCCGGAATCGACAATAATAGATTTTTTACATATCTTGCTTCCGCTGGATTGACATATAATGTACCAAACTGTGCATATATTTGCGTATTTTTCGCATCTTTTTCAATCGTTGTCTGCTGTTCTGCAATCTGCCCGTCATAGTATGCCTTTGCTTCGTCCTCTGTATAAGTAATTTCAGCATTAATCTGCTCTCTCATCGCCCCAATCGCCTCATTTTTAATCTGGTCATTTACGATTTTATCAATGTCGTCATATCCATACATTTTTATTTGCTCATCATATTGTTTTTGAGCAGCCGCCTCAGGGTCTTTTTCCCCTGCATCTTTTGCTGCGGCAATCATGCTGTCTTTCATACTTGCAAGCTGTTTTTCAATCTCTGCTTTTTTCTCTGCAATTATTTCAGGTGTTTTCTTTTCCAACCCTTGTTTCACAGCTTCCTGATATAATACTTCAGCATCAACCATACTCGTCAATATTTCTTTTTTAAAGGTTGCAAGCTGCTCCGCACCGTTTTGCTGTGCAAAAGACTCCTCCGTAAATCCATACATCTGGAACTGCGCATCAATCGCCTTTTTGATTTCGCCTTTTGTGATGTTCGTACCATTTACAGTAGCAACAATCTGCGCCGCATCTCTGTCTTTGTTTACCTGAACCATAGAACAGGATGCAAGCGATACCGCCATCACTGCACATACAACAATTATCAGTGCTTTTTTCATTTTATTCATATCGAATATTTTCCTTTCATCATTCCCCCGCCAAATCAAGTAAGCAAGGATTCTTTCATCATTTCATTTTAACAAATCAGAATATATTATACAACGACCGCTCCGCTTTTGCAATGAGCAAGCTCCGACAAAAACTCTAAAAATACTGTTGTTGGTAGGTCTTTTGTCATTTTATAGACCAATACCGTCGGCGTTGATGGTCTTAGTATAACATCTTTGGGATATTTTCCCGTAATACTTAACAATTTTTTTACATTTACGCTGACCTGTTCGGAATATTTTAGCTCTATCGTGCCATTTTTCTTGATAACGCTTGCAATCCCCGCCGATGCTGCATAACTTTTTATGATGGCACACAAAATTAAATTATTGACTTCTATGGGAATTTTACCATATCTATCCGTCAATTCTTTTGCTGCCGCTTTTCCATCTGCAATGCTTTTAATTTTTGCAATCAACTTATAAATATCCATTTTATCCGTCTGATTTTTAATATATTTATCAGGAATATATGCCGAAACATTCAACTCTACCGTTGTTTCAAACTCGGCAGGCAGGCTCTTTCCTTTTGCCATTGCCACAGCCTCACGCATAATCTTGCAGTACATAGAATACCCCACCGTTGCCATATGTCCGCTCTGTTCTGCACCCAGTAAATTCCCTGCGCCACGAATCTGTAAATCCCGCATCGCAATCTTAAATCCACTGCCAAGCTGGGTAAATTCCCGAATCGCCTCCAGCCTCTTTTTCGCATTTTCTTTGAGAACTTCTTCGCCCAAAAAAGTAAAATACGCATAAGATGTCTTATCCGACCTACCCACCCTGCCCTTAAGCTGGTAAAGCTGTGAAAGCCCGAATTTATCCGCCTCATATACGATAATCGTATTAACAGAAGCAATATCAATACCGCTTTCAATGATGGTCGTACATACCAACACATCAAATTCTCCGTCAATAAAACCGCCAACCACACGTTCAAGCTCTGCCTCGCTCATCTGCCCATGCGCCGCCGCCACACGTGCCTGAGGAACATTTCTTTTTAAGTCTTCTAAAAGTTTGTTCATGCCACGAATCTGCCTGCATACAAAGTATGCCTGCCCACCCCTTGCAAGCTCTCTTGTAACAGCATCACGCAGCAAGCCATCTGAATAGCGCATCACATACGAATATGGCTGTTTACGCATGGCGGGCGGTGTATCTATCGTACTTAAATCCCGAATACCCACCATAGACATTTCCAGCGTGCGTGGAATGGGAGTTGCAGAAAGCGTCAGCACGTCAACCGATTTTTTAAACAGCTTGATTTTTTCTTTGTGGGTCACCCCAAATCGCTGTTCCTCGTCCACAATCAACAGCCCCAAATCGTTAAATTTCACGTCATTGGAAAGCAGTCTGTGTGTGCCAATGATAATATCTACTTTTCCACGGCGTACATCTTCTAATATCTGCTTATGATGCGATTTTGAAAACCGGCTGATTCCTGCAATACTGACAGGAAAATCCGCAAATCTCTTTTGAAAAGTTTTAAGATGCTGACGAGCAAGCAGCGTGGTTGGCACTAATACCGCAACCTGCTTAGAATCCATCACGGCTTTCATTGCGGCACGCATCGCAACCTCTGTTTTTCCATATCCCACATCTCCCAGCAAAAGCCTGTCCATCACCTTTGCAGATTCCATGTCTTTTTTAACCTGCTCGATACTATCAAGCTGTCCCTGCGTTTCTTCATATTCAAAAGCATCTTCAAACTGCTGCTGCCATACGGTGTCTTTGCCAAAAACATAGCCGCTGTTGTCAAACCGCTGTGCATACAAATCCACCAAATCAAATGCAAGCTTAAGCGCCGATTCCCGCACCTTTGCTTTGGCATTTTCCCATTCCTTGCCGCCCAGCTTTGAAAGCTGCGGAGCGTTATCCTCGCCGCCAATATATTTTTGCACACGGTCTATCTGTGCAGTGGAAATATACAGCTTATCGCCGCCTCGATATTCCACTTCCATATATTCGCCGACACTGCCGCCCGTTTCGAGCGTCTTTAGCCCGATATATTTCCCTTTTCCATGCACATCATGCACCACATAATCTCCAGGAGATAAATCGCTGAAAATATCTTCTTCGGGTTTGGTTCTGTGTTTTTTATCTATGCTCTTTTTGATGCGTCCAAAAATATCATTTAATCCCAGTAGCATACACTTTGCAGACGGAATCTCAAACCCATAGGCAAGCGGCTGTTCGCTGATGCAAATCTTTCCCTCAAGCTCCGTAACAACAGGTGCAATCACATCAAACTCAAGCAATGATTTTGACAGTGCCTGCGCTTTTTCTCCTGCAAAAAGCATCATTGCGTATCCGTGTTTTAAGCGTTCTTTGATTAGGTTTGCAAGCTGGTCAATTCTGCCCATAACTCCCTGCGCACTGCGCATCTGCATATCCGCCTCGCCGATTGTCTTTAAGGACGACTGCCCCGATGCCACATCAATTATTTTATGCTCTAACTTTTTAATAACCGATTTTAAATCAAAATAGCATTCCCCCTGCACCAAAAAAGTTTCGTTTTCTTTGAGCAATCTTTGGTGCATATCCTCAAATTCTGCACGTATTCTCTTTGTTTCATCATGAATATGTTCAAAATCATCAAACAAAAAAAGTGCATCTTTAAAATAATCCGCAATACTTGCAGGCTCAAACATCACTGGCAAAAATGTGTTTGCCGTATCAAATCCGCCATATTCTTGGATTTCAAAAGCAATATCATTTGTTTTTGTATCAGTGTCTTTTAAATAAGCAAGCATTTTTTCTCGTGCCTGCTCGTCCAGCACCACCTCTCGTGCAGGCGGCAGTGTATATCTTTCAATTTGTTTTTTATAAGATTTTTGCGTTTCGCATTCAAAAGCCCGTATGCTTTCAATTTCATCATCAAAAAAAGTAACCCTCAGCGGTTTTTTACTGTCTGCAGGATAAATATCTAAAATTTCACCCCGCATCGCAAACTCGCCCTTGGAATAAACCGTACCAACACGCTCATAGCCGTTTTGAACGAATTGTGCAAGCAATTTAAAAACGTCATATTTTCCGCCTTGCATAAGATTTATACATGCCCGCACAAAAGCGGTCTGCGGCATCATGCGAGTAATAAACGCACGTGCAGATAAGAACACAGGCTCTTTCGTTTTTCCTGCTTTTTTAAGCACACCGATTCGTGCAAGTTCGCTTTGTCTGCCCCTTGCAGTCACATCACGCAGCTCAATTTCGTTATCAGGAAAAAACAATCCATCAACTGCTCCTGCCAAATCCTGCGCACTTTGTTCTGTTGAGGTAATGCACACCACTTGTTTTTTTGCGGCATCTTCCACCGCCGCTACAAAATAAGCCTTTGCATTTTGTGTAACGCCAAAAACCGAGCAAGGCAGTCCCTGCCCCCCTCGTACACATTCTACAACATCTTCAAAAGCACTGCTTTTTTCGATAAGCTGTACTGCATGATTCAAAATTCTGTTTCCTTTCCTGCTGCCATCAATTAATTATACGCCGCCTGCGCTTGTGCAAGTCCATTTTTGATGATACACACGCAAGCGTCTGCTGCATTTTCAAAAAGCTCTGCCGCCTGTGTACGCTGTTCTTTTTCAAACTTGCCCAGCACATATCCTATGAGGCTAATGTTAGGCTTTCCAATTCCTATGCGTACCCGTGCAAACTCTCCTGTTTTTAAATAACTAATGATAGAGCGCATACCATTGTGCGTTCCTGCACTCCCCTTATCCCGAATACGCAGTGTGCCAAATGGAATATCAATATCATCATAAAGCACAATCATATCGGCATATGTACCATTATAATAATTCATGACTGCGTCCACTGCATAACCGCTCTCGTTCATAAATGTAGTTGGTTTTATAAGCATCACTTTTTGACCGTCTATGCTTCCCTGCCCCACCAGTGCGTTGAATTTGCTCTCTTTTAATTTGATGTCATATTTTTTGCTTAAGACATCAATCGCACAAAATCCAGCATTATGCCGTGTATTTTTATATTTTAAGCCTGGATTTCCGAGTCCGAATATGAAATACATTTTTTACCTCTTACGCTTATCTTCCCAGTTTTCTTTGATAACCTGCCTCGCACGTGCAATTGCAAGCGCCGACTTTGGCACTTCGTCTGTGATGGTAGAGCCTGCCGCAATATATGCCCCTGCACCCACCGATACAGGTGAAATCAGATTCGTATTGCACCCGATAAATGCCTCATCGCCTACCTCTGTTCTAAACTTTGATTTCCCGTCATAGTTCACCACCACCACACCACAGCCAACGTTGATGTTTTTGCCAAAATCAGCATCTCCGATATATGTCAGATGCGAAACTTTTGTTCCGTCATCAATCACAGAGTTTTTAATTTCCACAAAATCGCCAATGCGGCAATGACTGCCAATTTCAGATTGCGGTCTGATGTACGCATACGGTCCAACCGTAGTATTGCTGCCCACCTGTGCATCTAAAATCACAGAATTTTGGACAATGGTGTTGTCGCCGATAACCGCATGGGAAAGCCGTGAGCCTTGATACAGCACTACATCTTGTCCGATATGACAGCCGTTTTCGAGTATCACATTCGGATAGATCACCGTGTCAGCGCCAATCACGCTGTCCTCGTCAATATACACATTTTTCGGATCCATGATGGTCACACCGTTTAATAAATGTTTTTTTAAGATACGCTCTCTTAAAATCTCGCTCACCTGTGCCAGCTGCACTCTGTCATTTACGCCCATACATTCCTGCGCATCTTGCGCAATATATGCACCCACCCGATGCCCTTTGCTGTTTAAAATAGAAACAATATCCGTCAGATAATATTCCCCCTGCGCATTGGCAGGTTTGATCAGTTTTAGGCATTCCAGCAGCAACTTGTTTTTTACACAATAGCAGGACGAATTAACCTCTTTTATGCTGCGCTGTTTGTCTGTTGCGTCCTTTTCTTCCACGATTTCCTGCACATTTCCATTACAATCACGTACAATTCTTCCATATCCATACGGATTTTCAAGCTCTGCACTCAGTACTATGCAATCGTATCCTTTGGATGCTTCCACCATGTTTTGGATAGTATCTCCACGCAAAAGCGGCATATCCCCCGCAACAATCAGCGTATACCCGTCAAAATTCTCAAGATTCTTTTTTGCACATAAAACAGCATGTCCACTTCCAAGACGTTCACTTTGCGTTGCATATTCCACCGTTTCGCCAAATTTATTTTTAATTTCCTGCTCGCCTCTTCCGCAAACCACCACGCATTTTTGCGTATCCACACCTTTTACAGCACGAATCACCCATTCAAGCATACTTGTGCCTGCTGCCTCATGCAAGACTTTGGGCATTTTTGATTTCATTCGTGTCCCTTCGCCCGCTGCGAGTATCACCGCCATACATTTTTTCATCATAAAAACTCTCCCAAACCGTACTTTTCTATTTGATATATTCGTTCATATTATACACAAATCTGATGCAATATGCAAAATAAATACACAAAGCTGGTGCAAATCCCGTTTCCGCCTCTTTTGAAGTTTAATCGTATACATCATACAAAAAAGAACTCCCCCACAGCGGGAAGAGTTCCTCAATTTAGACTGTATTATTATATTTTAATATTCTTCAGCCGCTTGTGGTGCTGCTTCATGCCCTTCTTCAGGCTCTTCTTCAGGCATATTCTCATATTCTTTCAGAATAATCTGCTGAATCATCTCTCGTGTATCGGAATTAATTGGATGTGCAATGTCCTTATATTCACCACTTGGTGTTTTTCTGCTTGGCATTGCAATGAAAAGTCCCGTTGCACCCTCAATAATTTTCATGTCGTGTATCACGAACATATCATCGAAAGTTACCGAAACAATAGCCTTCATCTTACCTGTTGCGTTGATTTTCCTAATACGAATGTCTGTAATATTCATGTTCCATCCTCCACCTTGTATTTGAGTATTGCTTCTCTTTGCCTATCAATATAGGCAATCTTCTGCCACAAAGAAACCCTCATGAATCACTCCAATCATTCACTCTGCGTTTCAAAACATATTCTATTACATTATAGATGGAAATACTTGATGTTTGCGTTCAAATGCAATAAAATCTGCATGAAAAGTAAATTGAACTATACATGGATAATAAATCAGTTCCCCTTAGGTTTAATTTATCACATTTTTTTAAAAAAAGCAACTTTTTACCAAAAGAGACATTTATTTTCGATAAATTTTTCATATTGAAGCAAATAACCATATCTTTCGTCCAATATGATAGACATTTTGTTTTATTTGAAAGGTAAAATCTCTATTTTTGTTTCGCTTAGTTCTTCCAATGTAAAAATTGCCTGATAGTTTTTGATTCTCTTTTTTTGAGGATACTTGTTTACAATGGCTGCGCCCGTTCCCACCACTTCTATATGAAATTCGCCCAGCATATCGCAAATAGCTTTAATCGTTCCGCCGCCCGCAATAAAATCATCAATCACCAGTGCCTTTTTGCCCTCTTTTATCATGCGTTTTGAAAGCGACATGGTTTGTAGCCTACGTGAGCTGCCTGATAAATAGTTGATAGAAAACACCGAGCCATCCGTAAGCTTGCTTTGGCGGCGTGCAATAGCAAGCGGCAAATTTAGTATCCTTGCAACACTCATCGCAAGCGGTATCCCCTTTGTTTCTACCGTCACAATAAAATCGGCTTTTTTATCTGCAAACCATTCTGCCATCATCTGAGCCATACCATCTACATAGTATGGTGTGCAGAATAAATCAGCAATATACATATATCCACCTGGCAAAATTCGTGAAGTGTCCATCATCTTTTCTGTAAGCTCCGCACACAGCAGGATTCGCTGTGCCATCGCCATATGCGGAAGATACTTGATGCCCCCGTGCGCCCCTAAGACCGTCACCACTTTGCCAATTCCACATTCCATAAAAACTTGTTTGATCACTGCAACATCTTCGGATAAGGAAGATTTTGCCGCACCAAATAAGTCTTTAAAATAATTCAAAGAATATAATTTGTTCGGGTTTTTTGCAAGCAATGCACACATCACTGCAATTCTTTGTTTTTTACTTTGCATTTCACAACACCTGCTATGTTTTGTCTTCATTATACACGATAAAATACAAATTTAAAACATCAGTTGATAAACTTCGTCATATTCAGTATAATAGAAAAGTATAAAAAGTTCAGGAGAGTTCTATGAATATTGATTTAAACGATTTTAAGAATAAAAGAATCCATTTCATCGGCATAGGCGGTTGTTCTATGAGTGGTCTTGCACAAATACTACATGCCAACGGTTTTACTGTTACAGGTTCAGACGCAAAGGAATCTGCATTTACCGAAGCACTGGAAAAGAGCAGTATTTCTATTGCCCTCAACCAAGATGAAAAAAACGTACATGGTGCGGATTTGGTCGTGTATTCCGCAGCAATCAAGTCATATAATCCAGAGTATGCTTATGCGGCAGCACACGATATTCCTATGCTGGAGCGTTCCAAACTTTTGGGGATTATTTCCAGCAATTACCAACGTGTAGCTTGTATTTCTGGCTGTCACGGAAAAACCACCATCACTTCCATGCTTGCCATGATTATGCAGCATTCCAGTGAAGATTGCACCATACATGTGGGGGGCATGGTGGATTTTTTGCAAGGTGGTGTGAAAGTTGGCACCAACGATACTTTTATTACAGAAGCATGCGAATATGTCCGAAGCTTTTTGACACTTCACCCCACGCATATTTTAGTGAACAACATTGATGACGATCACCTCGATTGTTATCGTGATATTGACGATATTTTTGATACATTTGTAGAGTTTATTCAAAAGCAAGATGAAAATGGCGTTCTTTTGCTTAACAAATCCGATGAGCTTGCTTATCGGCTAAAACCCTACGCAAAGTGTAAAGTGGTGACGTACAATGCCTCTGCCGACTGTGATTGGTACATTGACCATGTTTGTTTTAACGACTATGGGTTTGGCAGCGGAGATGTGATGCACCAAGGCGAAAAGGTTGGCACTTTGGAACTGACAGTTCCAGGGCTGCACAACTTAAAAAATGCACTTGCAGCAACAGCCTTTGCCAAAGAAGTTTTTGGTGTTGATATACAAACCTCCACAAAGGCATTAAAGCGTTATACGCTGGCTGGCAGACGGTTTGAGCTAATGGGGCAAAAAGACGGCGTGCGTATTTTCCATGATTATGCACATCACCCAAGCGAGATTTCTGCGTGCCTTGAGGCAGCTATGCTTGTTCCTCATCAAAAGCTTTGGGTTGTTTTCCAGTGTAACTCCTATACCCGTGCACGCACCTTACTTAAAAAATATGGTACTTGCTTTTCTAATGCCGACGAGGTGCTAATGCCCGATATTTATCCTGGACGTGACACCGACTCTCAGGGAATGCACGCTCTTGATGTAGTTTCTCAAATCAACAAAAATTCCGCAAACTGTATGTATATTCCCTCCTTTGAAGAGATTAAAGACTATTTAGGCAAGCACTGGCAGCCAGGCGATATTGTCATCACCTTAGGCTCTGGCGACATTAACAAACAGCAATTAATATTTTTAGAGGACTAACCAAAAAGAGGCTCGGTTTGCCATGCTTTTGCACTGCACTCCAGCCTCTTTTTTGATTGCTTTTTACACACCTTTTGCAAATTCAACAAGTGGAGAAGCACTTTGTACATTGACAAAATCACGGCTCTTTCCTGCCTGCTCCATACCCTCTTTTTTACGCAGCATCTTGTTTGCTGCTTTCATCATCATGGCATGAACCCCCGAAAGTTTGGCATAATCAATGCTTCCTAATAAATGATAGATTTTGATGCTTTCTCTCATCTCTTTTGTAAAATTGCGTTTTTCTACCTCATCATAAGTATCCTTTGCCTCAATTGGTGTCAGCCCAACCGTGAAAACAATCAATTTCTTATTTTTGATTGTTTGAAAGTTCTTGGTCATGATTTTAACACCTTTGATACCGCCTGCATAAATTCCACCGCCATAAATAATCGTATCGTATTTCGATAAATCTTTTTCTTTTTTCGCCTCTTTTTCCTCTTTAAGCTCACACGAAAGCTGCTGTGCAATCCACTGTGCATATTGCTTTGTCGCACCATATTCCGACTTGTAAATCACAATTGTACTGCTCATTTTTTGATTCCTCCTTGCCATATTGATTTCATACAACTTAAGATTTTCGTAATTCTTCTGTTTTTCATTCAAAAAAAGCCATCTCCTTGATTTCCTCAAAAATCAGAACACAGCTTTTTACAAACTAAAAAGGCTTTATTTTTCTGCAAATAAATCAGTCGACAAATACCGTTCTCCCGTATCTGGCAGTATCACCACAATTTTTTTCTCAATATTTTCTGGTCTTTTTGCAATTTGCATTGCCGCATAAAGTGCCGCTCCTGAAGAAACACCGCACAAAACGCCCTCTTTTTTGGCAAGCAGTTTTGCTGCGCTGTATGCTTCTTCTGCATTTACTCTAAAAACTTCATCAATTATATCACGATTTAAAAGTTTTGGAATAAACCCTGCACCAATCCCTTGAATCTTATGCGGTGCAGGCTTTCCACCCGATAAAACAGGGCTTTCTTCTGGCTCTACCGCAACAATCTGGCAATCTGCTCTTTTTGCTTTAAATACTTCACCACAGCCCGTAATCGTTCCGCCTGTACCCACACCCGCAACAAAAATATCAACATCTCCCACAATATCACGTAAGATTTCGGGAGCTGTCGTTTCTCTGTGTGCCTGTGCATTCGCATCGTTTTCAAACTGATTTGGCATATATCCATTGTTTTGTTTGCAAATCTCTGCCGCCTTGTTAATTGCGCCCCTCATACCCTCTTTTGCAGGTGTCAGTACAAGCTCTGCGCCCAGTGCTGCAAGCAAGTTTCTTCGTTCAATGCTCATAGATTCAGGCATTGTCAAAATCAGCCGCAACCCCATACATGTGCAAATATAGGCAAGTGCAATCCCTGTATTTCCGCTTGTGGGTTCTACAATCACAGTGTACTTTCCCACCAGCCCTTTATCAATTCCGTCTTTCATCATATAATAGGCTGCCCGATCTTTGATGCTTCCCTGCGGATTGAAATATTCAAGCTTTGCCCAAATACTATGGTGAATGTTGTTTAGCTGTAACAACGGTGTGTTACCGATTAAATCCGTTAATTTTTGTGCAATTTTCATAAAGCGCTCCTATTCTGCCGCTTTTTAGGCAGCTTTCATCTTATATCGTTCTTTTATTCTTCGTTTCGTATGGATTCTAAATCATACGGCGTTTCTTGGTATACATAATAGTTGAGCCAGTTGTTAAACAGTAAATTTGCGTGCGCCCGCCACCGCACAATCGGCGGTTTTTCTGGATTGTTATCCGTAAAATAATTTTTTGGCATAGCCATATCCAGTCCTTTTGAAAGATCCCTGATATATTCTGCTTTTAGTGTGTTTGGATCATATTCTGGATGTCCCGTCACGAAAATCTGCCTGCCTTTTTTACCCGATACAATATATAACCCGTCCTCGCCAAATTCACATAGAATATCCAGTTCGCTGTGCTGTAATACATCTGCTTTTTTCACATATGTATGCCGAGAATGCGGCGCCCAAAAGACATCATCAAATCCTCTCAGCAGTGCTTTATTATCATCGGTTCGTTTATGCAAAAACACCCCCGAAAGCTTGTTTTCAAGCGGATATTTTGGAACACCATAATGATAATACAAGCCCGCCTGTGCCGCCCAGCAAATATGCAAAGTCGAGTAAACGTTGCGTCTGCTCCACTCCATAATCTTTTTCAGTTCTTCCCAGTAAGTCACTTGTTCAAAGGGAATCTGCTCCACAGGTGCACCCGTAATAATCAATCCATCAAATTTTTGGTCTTTGACATCGTCAAATGTTTGATAAAAAGTATTAAGATACTCTATTGATGTATTCTTAGAAATGTGCGTTGCAGGGTGCAGCAGTACCACTTCCACCTGCAAAGGTGAGTTTGCCAAAAGGCGCATCAGCTGTGTTTCCGTCTGCTCTTTTGTAGGCATAATATTAAGAACCGCAATGCGAAGCGGACGAATATCCTGCTTTTCTGCAATTTCAAAGGGCATTGTAAATATGCCCTCCTGTGCCAAAGTTCTTGCTGCTGGCAGGTTACTGTTAATATTGATTGGCATATTTTTTACCCCTTTCCTCAAATAATAGTTTCATTTGACGTTTATTATACTTTATTATAGAATAGAAGTATACTTTTTATTAGATATTTTCTTAAAAAAAGTAATGAAAAACGATTTGGAGTAAACATATGCTAAAAGAATGGGGCAAAAACAAAGTACCCGAAATTGCAAAAAAAATTGTTGAAATAAATAATCACAACATCACTGGTGAAACCATCAGCGGTTTTGGTATGAAGAAAAAAGTTTCCGCACTCATTGATTTGATACGCAGTGCCATGTTTCCTAATATTTATGATGTAAAAACACTCAGATCAGATAATTTAGAGGCCACCATTGCACAACGATTAAACGAGGCTGCCATCTTGCTTGACTGCATCATTTCAGAAGTTTTGGTCAATCAATGTCATTTAGAAAAACGTATGCGTACAGAGTGCGATAAGTGCAGGTTAGCCGCACAAAAAATCACCATGAAGTTTATGGAAAATCTGCCAAATATTGCGTACATCTTAAACACCGATATTGAAGCAGCATATTGCGGAGATCCTGCGTGTATTTCTAATGAAGAAATTTTGCTTTCTTATCCTGGATTTGAGGCAGTCAGTATCTTTCGTTTGGCACATGAGCTATACAAAATGGATATTCCTCTTTTACCACGCATCATGACAGAACAGGCGCATAGCCAAACAGGAATCGACATACACCCTGGTGCTACCATTGGAGAATACTTTTTTATCGACCACGGCACTGGTGTTGTTATAGGTGAAACCTGCACCATTGGCAAACACGTAAAGATTTATCAAGGCGTTACACTGGGTGCAAAAAGCTTTGAGCTGGACGAAAAAGGGCATCCCGTTAAAGGTGTCAAGCGTCATCCAGATATTGAGGACTATGTCATCATTTATTCAGGCGCAACCATATTAGGCGGAGATACCATAATCGGAAAATGCAGCGTAATCGGCGGCAATGTATGGCTTACAAATTCAATAGAGCCGCATTCAACCGTATACAATTCCAGTCCGTCCCCTATTATTAAATAAAGTTAAGGTGACGCTTAGCCGTAGCTAAGGCGAGCGAGGATAACACAGCAGTGCGGGCAAGCGGCAAGCGAGAAACGTGTGGATTGCAC
>JAVXBD010000008.1:0-33485 GCA_036660175.1 Christensenellaceae bacterium
GGAATCTAAGAGCAGACGAAATAAAGAGAAACTGTGTGAAAGCGAAAGCAGAGTTTTGAAGGGTTTTGGGTATGCGCTTTCTTAAAAAATTCTGTTTGAAAACCGTATCGTTCGAATCTGATATGCTTATCCCAGTGCTACATCTAAAATCATCATAATAATGAAGCCAAACATGACACCTGCTGTACCAGAATGGGAGTGTTCGCCAAGATGTGCCTCTGGAATGAGTTCTTCTACTACGACATAAATCATGGCACCTGCCGCAAATGCAAGCAGCCACGGCATAAGTCCTGTGATAGAGCCAATCAGCAGCACACCAATTACACCAGCAATGGGTTCGACGATGCCAGAAAGTGCGCCATACAAAAAAGATTTTCCTTTGGATAAACCTTCCTTGCGTAATGGCAGAGAGATGGCGGCACCTTCTGGAAAATTCTGAAGCGCCATGCCTACGGCAAGTGTAATAGCAGATGCCATTGTGACGGCGGAATCCCCCGTGGCTGCGACTGCAAAGGCAAGACCTACTGCAAGCCCTTCGGGGATATTATGCAGTGTTACAGCAAAGACCAGCATGGTTGTACGCTTCATAGAAGAATGTAGTCCTTCTGGCTTATCGCTGCCAAGATGAAGATGCGGCAATAAATGATCTAACAAAAACAAAAATAATCCACCGATGACAAAACCGCCTGCGGCAGGAATCCAACCGATGATGCCCTGCGTTTCCGCCATTTCAATAGCAGGTATGAGCAGTGACCAAATCGAAGCGGCAATCATAATACCTGCGGCAAAACCTAAAAAAATTCTCTGCACATTTGCCTTTAACTGATCCTTAAAGAAAAAAACAACGGCAGCACCCAAAACGGTTGCCAAAAATGTTAAGCCTGTTCCCATTAAAGTAGACAAAATCGGATGAATCATGATGTGCCTCCTTATCGTGCTATCTACTGAAATAATTACATATTTTAAGTACAATGTCAAACAAATCATTGGGCAGATATGACTATAGAATAAACAGAAAAAGGACTTCTCAAAAAAAAAACAGAAAAATTGTAAAAAACCTCTTGAAATTCATGTTTTTATATTGTATAATTTAATACGTTGCGCTATAGGCGTATATATGGATGATGCGAGAGGTTCCCGGAAAAGCCACCGGATAGTTCGCGCGGACAATCGTTCGGTTCATCGAGCGGCTCCAAATTGAGTAGAAACAGACGTTTCTGCTTAAAAAAACTACATGACACACACGGCTATGTGTGCAAGCTAAACTAAGGAGGAGTAAAATAAATGGCAAGCCAAAGAATTAGAATTAAGCTGAAAGCCTATGATCACAATTTGATTGACGAAAGTGCACAAAGAATTGTGGAAACGGCAAAACGCACAGGCGCTAAGATTTCCGGCCCTGTTCCGCTACCAACTCAAAAGGAAATTATAACGGTTTTAAGAGCGACTCATAAATATAAAGACTCAAGAGAGCAATTTGAAATCAAAACACACAAACGCTTGATAGATATACTGGAAGCAAACGCAAAGACAACAGATGCACTCATGCGTCTTGATTTGCCTGCTGGTGTAGATATTGAGATTAAGCTGTAAACGACTAGGGCAAGGAGGTTTTAAGTATGAAAGCAATACTTGGTGAAAAAATTGGAATGACTCAGATTTTCTCGGAAGATGGAAGAGTGATTCCTGTAACAGTTGTTAAAGCCGGCCCCTGCGTTGTTGTGCAAAAGAAGACTGTGGAAACAGACGGGTACAATGCAGTGCAGGTTGGATATGGCGACATAAAAGAAAAGAATGTAAACAGACCTACAAAAGGTCAATACAAAAAGATTAGTGCGGCACCCATGCGCTATATGCGTGAATTTCGTGCAAACGATGAAACAGACATAGAAGCAGGGGCGCAAATCAAAGCTGATGTTTTTGAAAAGGGCGAAATGATTGATGTCAGCGGCATTTCCAAAGGCAAGGGTTTTCTGGGTGTTATCGCTCGTTGGGGACAAGCCTGCGGACCGATGTCTCATGGCTCAAGATACCACAGACGTCCAGGTTCTATGGGTGCGTGTGCATCACCTGGAAAAGTTATGAAGGGTAAGAGATTGCCTGGACATACAGGTCATGTAAAAATAACAGTCCAAAATCTTGAGGTTGTTAAGATTGACGTTGATAAGAACTTGATTCTCATCAAAGGCGCAATCCCAGGACCTAAGGGTGGCCTTGTAACAATGAGAAAAAGCGTCAAAGCTTAAGTAAGACCGTAAGAAAAGGAGGAAGCAGTTATGCCAAATGTATCAGTATATAAGACCGACGGCAAAGAAGTGGGAACAATCACTCTTGCAGATACGGTTTTCGGAGTAGATATTAATCAATCAGTTATGCACGATGCTGTTGTGGCACACCTTGCAAACAAAAGACAAGGAACACAATCAGCTCTGACACGTAGTGAAGTACGCGGCGGCGGAATCAAGCCTTTCAGACAAAAAGGAACAGGCAGAGCACGTCAAGGTACGATCCGTGCCCCACAAATGACGGGCGGCGGCATTGTATTTGCCCCAAAGCCACGTGATTATTCCATGAAATTGAATAAAAAAGTAAAAAGACTGGCTCTTTGCTCTGCACTCTCACAAAAAGTGGTTGACAGCGATATGATTGTTGTCGAGGACTTGGTGATGGGAGAAGCAAAAACAAAAGAAATGATTGCCATTCTTAAAAACCTGAATGCAAAGAAAGCGCTAATCGTAACAAACGGCAAAGATGATTCTGTTGTTCGTGCAGCGGCAAACATTCAAGGTGTAAAAACAACCATTGCTTCAACGCTTAACGTATATGATGTTCTGAAATATGACAAATTCATCGTTACAAAAGAAGCGGTTAATGCAATTGAGGAGGTATACGCATAATGAAAGATGTTCATGATATTATCGTAAAACCAATTCTTTCAGAAAAAAGCTATGACCTTATCCCCAAAAAAACATACGTATTCTTGGTGGATTTAAAAGCGAATAAGACGCAAATTAAACTTGCGGTGGAAGAAATATTCGATGTCAAAGTGAAAGATATTAGAACTTGCCGCAAACAAGGCAAGATGAAAAGACAGGGTAAAACTGAAGGTAGAAGACCCGAAACGAAAAAAGCTTACGTTACGCTTACCGAAGCCTCTAAGAAAATTGAGTTCTTCGAAAGCATGGCACAGTAAAGCACGGTAGGAGGTAAAATAACATGGCTATTATTAAATACAACCCTACTTCTCCGGGCAGAAGGTTTATGTCGGTTTCGTCTTTCGAAGAAATTACGACCACAAAACCAGAAAAATCGTTGCTGGTTACGCTTAAAAAGTCTGGCGGAAGAAATGTTCACGGCAGAATTACAGTTAGACACGTTGGCGGCGGTGCTAAGAGAAAATACAGAATTATTGATTTTAAACGTGATAAAGATGGCGTGCCTGCAAAGGTTGCAACCATTGAGTACGATCCGAATAGAAGCGCCAACATTGCTTTGCTGCAATATAGCGACGGCGAAAAAAGATACATTATTGCACCAGTAGGTCTAAAAGTTGGCGATGCGATTGTTTCGGGAGATACAGCTGATATTAAACCAGGCAACAGCATGATGTTGTCAAATATACCAGTTGGTACAATGATTCATAATATTGAAGTGAAACCTGGCAAAGGCGCACAGCTTGTAAGAAGTGCTGGAAATGCCGCACAGCTCATGGCTAAAGAAGGCAGATATGCACAAGTCAGACTTCCCTCGGGCGAGGTTAGAATGATACTTGTTAATGCAAAAGCTACCATTGGTCAGGTAGGAAATGTCGATCAGGAGAACATCAACATTGGTAAGGCAGGAAGAAAGCGCCATTTGGGCGTCCGTCCTACGGTGCGTGGTTCTGTTATGAACCCTTGCGATCACCCTCATGGTGGTGGTGAAGGCAAGGCGCCAATCGGCCGAAGCGGACCTGTAACACCTTGGGGCAAACCTACATTGGGTTACAAAACTCGTAAGAAGAAAAATGCTTCTGACAAGTTTATTGTAAAACGCAGGAACGCTAAGTAAGTGAGTAACCAAGAAGGAGTGAAAAACTGATATGAGTAGGTCAATCAAAAAGGGACCATTTATAAATGAAAAGCTTCTGAAGAGAATTCAGGAGATGAATGAAAAAAATGAAAAGAAAGTACTAAAAACATGGTCACGCCCATCTACTATATTTCCGGATATGGTAGGTCATACAATCGGTGTACATGATGGAAGAAAGTTTGTCCCAGTCTATGTTACTGAAGACATGGTTGGACATAAACTTGGAGAGTTCTCCCCCACAAGAACATTTCGGGGACACGCAGGCGAGAAATCGTCCAAATAACCGCTAAGGAGGTATAAGTTTTATGGCTACAAGACAAAGAGAAAAAGCTGCAAAGAGACGTGAAGAAAAAGATAAAAGACCTAAAGCCATTGCGAGACACGTCCGCATATCCTCCCGCAAGGTTAAGGCTGTTATCGACTTGATTAGAGGATTGCAAGTTGCAGATGCAAAAGCTGTTTTGAGCAATACGCCAAACGGCGCTACTGAACCAGTTGAAAAACTGTTGAATTCGGCAATTGCAAACGCAGAGAACAACATGAATCTTAATTCGGATACATTATTTGTTGCAGAAGTTTTTGCAGATCAAGGTCCTACGCTTAAGCGTTTCAGACCTCGTGCGCAAGGAAGAGCATCAAAGATACGTAAAAGAACAAGTCACATAACAATAATCTTGGATCAGGTTAAGTAAGGAGGTACACGATGGGTCAAAAGATACATCCCCATGGTTTTAGGGTAGGTATTATAAAGGACTGGGATGCGAGATGGACAGCTAAAAAGTCCAAATTTGCAGACTATATTGTAGAAGACGACAAAATCAGAAAGTTTTTGAAAAAGAAGCTTTATGTTGCGGGTATTTCCAAAATTGAAATCGAAAGAGCCGCAAGCAAGATTTCTGTAAACATATTTACGGGCAAACCCGGTATTGTTATCGGTAAAGGTGGTACAGGCGTGGATGTTTTAAAGGCTGAGCTTTTAAAATTGACAGGTACACCAGTTGTTGTAAATATCATTGAAGTAAAAAGAGTGGACGTTGATGCACAGCTTGTTGCTGAAAATGTTGCACAGCAGTTGGAAAGACGTATTTCTTTTAGACGTGCGATGAAACAATGTATCGGCAGAACAATGAAAGCTGGCGCAAAGGGAATCAAAATCATGTGTTCGGGACGTTTGGGCGGTGCTGAAATTGCTCGTATTGAGCAGTATCATGAGGGATCTATTCCTCTTCAAACAATTCGTGCAGACATTGATTATGGATTTGCGGAAGCAAACACAACTTACGGCAAAATTGGCGTAAAAGTGTGGATTTATAAAGGTGAAATATTGGGAAATCCTCTCAAGGATAGAGCAAAACCTTCAGTGGAAGGAGGCAGAAAAAATGTTAATGCCAAAAAGGGTTAAGCGTAGAAGAGTGTTTAGAGGTCGTATGAAGGGCAAAGCGCTTCGCGGCAACACAATTTCCTACGGAGAGTATGGTTTAATAACAACCGAACCAGGTTGGATAAAGAGTAATCAAATAGAAGCTGCCCGTGTCGCAATGACACGTTACATGAAAAGGGGCGGTCAAGTTTGGATTAAGATATTCCCGCATAAACCTGTAACCGAAAAACCTGCTGAAACACGCATGGGTAGTGGTAAGGGTTCGCCAGAATATTGGGTAGCTGTTGTAAAACCGGGCAGAGTGATGTTCGAGATTGCGGGAGTAACCGAAGAAGTAGCAAGAGAGGCTCTAACGCTTGCAGCTCATAAACTGCCTGTAAAGTGCAAATTTATGATTAAGCAAGAGAATATTGAGGCAGGTGGTGAGCAGGATGAAATCTAAAGAAATTCGTGAACTTACCAAAGATGAATTGGTTAATAAGCTGAAAGATTTGAAGACAGAGTTTTTTAACCTGCGGTTCCAATTGGCTACTGGTCAGCTGAATAATCCAACGAGCATTAGATTTATTAAAAAAGATATTGCTAGGATTAAGACGATTTTAAGAGAAATGGAACTGAATCAGCAGGTTGCTAAGTAATTAAGTATTTAAGGAGGACGGCTTCAAATGAGCGAAGTTGTAAGAGGATACCGTAAGGAAAGAACTGGTACGGTAGTAAGCGATAAAATGGATAAAACCATCGTCGTTGCAATAAAAACAAAAAAAATGCATCACTTGTATGGCAAGACAGTCAATTACACAAATAAGCTAAAAGCGCATGATGAAAACAACGAATGCGGCATAGGCGATACTGTGAAGTTGATGGAGACACGTCCGCTTTCAAAAGACAAGAGATGGAGATTGGTTGAAATATTAGAAAAGGCTAAATAAGCTTTCCTAAGAAGGAGGAGTCAAGATGATACAGCCAGAAACACGCTTAAAGGTTGCTGACAATTCAGGCGCAAAGATTATACAATGTATTCGTGTTATGGGCGGTTCTGTTAGAAAGACCGCAAATATCGGGGATGTCATAGTTGCTTCTGTAAAAACAGCTACACCAGGCGGCGTTGTTAAGAAGAAAGACGTTATAAAAGCCGTTATCGTACGCACAAAAAGTGGGGTACGCAGAAAAGACGGATCATTTATAAAATTTGATGAGAATGCAGCGGTCATAATTGATGCGAATAAACAACCAAAGGGTACTCGCATATTTGGACCTGTTGCTCGGGAGTTAAGAGACAAAGATTATATGAAAATCGTGTCGCTTGCCCCTGAAGTTCTTTAGTACGGGAGGCAAGTAAGATATGGCTAATAGTATAGATATTAAAAAAGGCGATACCGCAGTTGTTATTTCCGGAAAAGACAAAGGGAAAAAAGCAAAGGTGTTAAGAGCAATGCCTGCAAAACACAGAGTTGTTCTTGAGGCGGTTAATATGCTTACAAAACATAAGAAACCGAAAAACCAAACGACACCCGGCGGTATAATTAAACAAGAAGGCGCACTTGATGCAAGCAACGTAATGATTATATGTCCTAAATGTTCAAAAGCAACAAGAGTCGCACATGAAGTAAAAGACGGTAAAAAAATTCGCATTTGTAAAAAATGCGGAGCTGCGCTGTAAGTGGAGGGAGGTAAGATATGCCTAGATTAAAGGATACATATAAAGCGGACATTATCCCCGCTATGATGCAAAAATTTGGCTATAAAAACATCAATCAAGTTCCAAAACTTGAAAAAGTTGTGATTAATATGGGACTTGGAGAAGCAAGAGATAACGCAAAAGTGTTGGATTCTGCAATTGATGATATGACGGTAATCGCAGGTCAAAAGCCTGTTGTAACAATAGCTAAGAAATCCGTTGCGAACTTTAAACTTCGTGAAGGTATGAAGATTGGTGCTAAAGTAACAATCCGTGGCGATAGAATGTTTGAGTTTGTTGATAAAATGATCAGCATTGCCATTCCACGTGTGCGTGATTTTAGAGGACTTTCTCCAAAATCTTTTGACGGCAGAGGCAATTTTGCTATGGGATTTAAAGAACAACTCGTTTTTCCTGAAGTTGAATATGACAATGTTGACCAAGTACGTGGTATGGATGTCATTATTGTTACAACTGCAAAGACGGACGAGGAAGCAAGAGAGCTGCTTACCCAAATGGGTATGCCGTTTGCGCATTAAGGAGGAAGTATTTTATGGCTAAAAAAAGTATGATTTTAAAGCAACAAAGAGGCTCGAAATTTTCAACACGTAATTACACAAGATGCCGTATTTGTGGCAGACCTCATTCAGTGTTAAGAAAATATGGCATTTGTCGTATTTGCTTTCGTGAGCTTGCATACCGTGGTCAGATTCCCGGTGTAAGAAAAGCAAGTTGGTAATCTAAAAACCTTAAAAGGAGGAAGAAATATGCCGGTTACAGATTCTGTAGCAGATATGCTTACCCGCATTCGCAACGGACTTACAGCCAGACACAATACAGTAGACGTACCTGCCTCAAACATGAAGAAGGCAATAGGACAAATACTGCTTCAAGAAGGCTTTATCAAGGGCTGCGAATTTATAGATGATGGTGTGCAGGGCACACTAAGAATTAAACTAAAATACGGACCACAAGGCGAGAAGGTTATTATGGGACTTAAGAAAATTTCTAAGCCCGGTCTGCGTGTATATGCAAGACATGATAAGCTTCCTAAAGTTTTAAATGGTCTTGGTATTGCTATTATCTCCACATCAAAAGGTGTTATTACGGATGCTCAGGCACGTAAAGAAGCTCTTGGTGGAGAAGTCTTAGCTTATATTTGGTAGTTGGAGGGAAAATGATATGTCAAGAATAGGAAAATTGCCAATCGAAGTACCTTCCGACGTAACGATCACTCAGTCTGGTGACGAAGTGATTGTAAAGGGAAAGAGCGGCGAGTTAAAGGCAAAGTTCAGCAGGAAAATTACAATGAAGCAGGAAGGCACTCAGCTTATCGTTGAAAGACTTTCTGATGATAAAGAAGCAAGAGCGCTGCATGGTTTAACACGTGCGCTTGTTGCAAACATGGTGACTGGTGTTACAACTGGTTTTGCAAAGACACTTGAAATCGTTGGTGTTGGTTACAGAGTTGCACTGCAAGGGACAAAACTTGTATTTGGACTTGGATTTTCACATCCGGTTGAAGTGGAACAACCAAAAGGTATTACCTTTGAAGTACCAAACCCAAACACAATCATTATCAAAGGAATAGATAAACAAAACGTTGGGCAGATTGCTGCAAATATTCGTTCACTCAGACCGCCAGAGCCATATAAAGGCAAAGGCATTAAATATTCTGGTGAATTTATACGTCGCAAAGTCGGCAAAACAGGAATGTAAGTGAGGGGTGAACGCAAACTATGATTATTAAAAAAGACAGAAACGAAAAAAGAAAAAAGCGTCATCAAAGAGTCAGAAATAAAATTTCTGGTACAGCTCTACGTCCTCGGATGAATGTTTACAGAAGCTTAAATCACGTATACGTTCAATTTATTGATGATGTTTGTGGAAACACTCTTGCATCAGCTTCCACAATGGATAGCGAAATCAAGAGTAAATTAAGCGAACTTACAAAAGTTGAAGCTGCAAAACTTGTGGGAGAGCTTGCTGCTAAAAGAGCAATCAAAGCTGGTATCACGGAAGTGGTTTTTGATCGCAGTGGATATTTATACACAGGCAGAGTAGCTCAGATCGCTGATGGCGCAAGAGCTGCCGGTCTTAAGCTTTGATAAGGAGGTACAGATAACGTGCAAAATAACAGAGCATTAGATGCAGGTACTCTTGACATGAAAGAAAAACTGGTTGCAATCAATCGTGTTGCAAAAGTTGTAAAGGGCGGACGTAATTTTAGATTTTCAGCACTTGTTGTAGTTGGTGACGAAAACGGACACGTTGGCGTTGGTATGGGCAAGGCAACTGAAATTCCTGAGGCAATCAGAAAAGCAGTTCAGAGTGCAAAAAACAATATGATAACAGTTTCACTAAGAGGAACATCTATTCCTCATGAAGTGATTGGTAAATTTGGTCGTGGCAGAGTTCTTCTGTTGCCCGCTTCAGAAGGTACTGGCGTAATTGCTGGTGGTCCTGCTCGTGCGGTATTAGAGCTTGCTGGAATTAAAGATATCAGAACAAAATCTCAAGGTTCTAATAACCCAATCAATTGCGTAAAAGCAACGATTGAAGGCTTAAGAGAATTGAGATCGGCTGAGCAAGTTGCTCGTTTACGCGGTGTTAGCGTAGACCAACTAAGATAAGGAGGGGTATCAAATGAAGCTTAAAATTAAGTTAGTGAAAAGCCCCATTGGTTATGCTCAAAATCAAAAAGATACAGTGACAGCTTTAGGGCTTAGAAAAATGAATCAAGAAGTGATCCATCCAGATAACGAGGCAGTTCGTGGGATGGTATTTACAGTGAAACATTTAGTATCTTGCGAAGAAGTGAAATAACACACGGGTAAAAAAGACTCAGCTTGCTTAAATAAAAGCGAGCATATGCGACCGTGAAATGAATTTTTTGCGGGAAAGTGAGAAAGAGGAGCCTAACATGAAATTACAAGAATTAAAACCTACCGTTGGTGCAAGAAAATCACCAAAAAGAGTAGGCAGAGGATGTGGATCCGGTTTGGGTAAAACATCTGCAAGAGGACAAAAAGGTCAGAACTCAAGATCAGGCGGCGGTGTACGCTTGGGGTTTGAGGGCGGTCAAATGCCTCTTTCAAGACGTTTGCCGAAGCGTGGATTCACAAATATATTTGCAAAAGAATATGCGGCAATCAATGTTTCTGACCTTGAAGTTTTTGAGGAAGGTACAGTTGTTGACGCACAATTACTTTTAGACAACAGGGTTATTCGCAAACTCAATGATGGATTAAAAATATTGGGTAATGGCGAACTAACAAAAAAGATAACTGTAAAGGCTAAAAAGTTTACCAAAACAGCCGAGCAGAAAATTACGGCTGTTGGCGGTAGCATTGAGGTGGTATAATGTTTAAAACCATTGCTAACGCTTGGAAAATACCGGAGATTAGACAAAAGATTTTATTTACGCTGCTTATGCTGTTAATTTACCGCATAGGTGCGTTTATTCCGGTTCCGGGTGTAAATGTTGAACATATAGCAAACATAGTTGGGCAATACGATGTGCTTGGGTTTTTGAATTTGATGTCTGGTGACTCGCTTTCAAGAATGACCATTTTTGCACTTGGTATCGTTCCATATATCAACGCATCTATTATCATGAACCTTTTAACCGTTGCGATTCCAAAACTTGAAAGAATGGCAAAAGAAGGCGATGATGGTAGAAAAAAGATTGCTTCTATTACAAGATACTTAGGTGTTACTTTGGGTCTGATACAAGCAATTGGCATCATGCTGAGCATGGGGCCTGAGGCGGTTGAAAACACAAGCTGGTTTACGTACTTTACGATTGTCGTATGCCTAACGGCGGGTACGGCACTCATCATGTGGATTGGTGAAAGAATCACAGAAAAAGGCATCGGAAACGGTATTTCGCTGTTGATCTTCATCAGTATTATTGCAGGTGTTCCTGGTATGGTAATTAATATTTGGAATGCAGCTATGGCACCAACGGGTACTTTCTGGTCAATTATTTTGGTAACAGCGATTGCATTTGTCATTGTGCTTGGTATCACTTTTGTCGATTTGGGCGAAAGACGTATCCCTGTACAATATGCAAAACGAGTAGTTGGTAGAAAAATGTACGGTGGACAATCGACACATATTCCAATGAAAGTGAATCAGTCGGGTGTTATGCCGTTGATTTTTGCAATTACGATATTGATGTTCCCAGGAATGATTGCACAGTTCTTCCCAGATAGCGGTTTTTATGCAGGATATACCCAATACTTTGGGCAAGGGACGGTTGTTTATGGAATTGTATACGCACTGCTGATACTGTTCTTCTCGTACTTCTATTCTCAGATTGCTTTTAATCCGGTAGATGTATCAAAGAACCTACAGCAAAACGGTGGATTTATTCCAGGAATTAGACCAGGAAAACCAACATCAGATTATTTGGCAAAAATTCTTTCAAGAATTACATTGTTTGGTGCTTTATTCTTAGCGATTGTGGCGGCAGTTCCGAACTTCTTCAACTTTGCAACAGGTGTTCCTGCTGTATTTGGAGCGACGAGTTTGCTGATTATGGTAAGTGTTGCGCTTGAAACAACCAAACAGCTTGAGTCACAAATGATGATGAGACATTACAAAGGGTTCTTGAACTAAGTAGGAGATATACGATGAATGTTATATTTTTAGGACCTCCAGGATCGGGCAAAGGCACGATGGCAGAACGTGTTTCTAAGGTATTGAAGTTAGCGCATATTTCTACAGGTGATATGCTGCGTTCGGAGATAAAAAAAGGAACACAGCTAGGAGAACTTGCAAAATCGTACATAGATAAAGGTGCTTTGGTACCTGATCAAGTCATTATAGATATGATGCAAAAATGGTTTACTGAAAATGACTGCGGTGTGCTGCTTGATGGATTTCCAAGGACGGTTGCGCAAGCACAGGAGTTAGATAATATCATAAACATCGATGCTTGTATCAATCTTGAATGTGATGTCGAAAAAATTGTTGACAGAGTGGTGAACAGACGTGTATGCAGTAGTTGCGGGGCAGTGTTCAGCGTTAAATCGTATCGTGCACATACCTGTGATAAATGCAGCAACGAACTGATAAAAAGAGCGGATGACAACGAGCAAACAGTGCGTGAACGCTTTAGAGTCTATGAGGAGCAGACTGCTCCGCTGATTGACTATTATAGCAAACGTGGGCTGGTAAGCAATGTCGATGCAACAATGCCGATTGAAGAAGAGGCAGCGCTTATTTGTGAGATATTAAAAAGAGTATGATTAACTTAAAAACGCCACAGGAAATAGATTTAATGAGAAATTCTGGCAGATTGCTTGCAAATTGCATGGAAGAAGTGCTTTTTCATGTAAGGCCAGGTGTTACAACAAAAAAATTAGATTCGATTGTCGAAAAGTATATTGAAAGTGCGGGCGCACAGCCTTCCTTCAAAGGGTACAGAGGATTTCCAGGAAGCATTTGTGCCTCCGTCAATGATGGCGTGGTGCATGGGATTCCGTCTGCAAGCATTGTTTTGCACGAGGGTGATATACTGAGTATAGATATGGGCGCAATCCTAAAAGGCTGGCAGTCTGATATGGCACGTACTGTGGCAGTGGGTGAAATATCCGAAGATGCAAAAAAACTAATCAAAGTAACGCAGGAAAGTTTTTATGCAGGAATGAACAAAGCCTGTATTGGAAACAGACTGAACGACATATGTTCAAGTATCGAGCAGGTAATCGTGGCACATGATATGAGTGCGGTACGTGAGCTTGTAGGACATGGCATAGGCCGTGATATGCACGAGAGTCCTGATATTCCAAACTTCTCATTTCGTGGTGCGAATCCACGGCTCATGGAGGGAATGGTTTTTGCAATAGAGCCTATGGTAAACTTAGGCCGTGCAAAGGTAAAATGGATGGATGATGGCTGGCTTGTCAAAACAGCAGATGGTAGTCTTTCAGCACATTACGAAAATACTGTGGCGATTACCCAAAATGGACCTGAAATTTTAACGGCTCCATAAACAACAAACGATTGATTTCAAAAATGCAGTGAGTGCAAGGTCTACAAGATTTTTCAAGCAGTACACTGCATTATGAGAGGTTGAAGCCGGTACAAAAGGAGGGTTTAAAGATGAGAGATTTTTCGGCAGAAGTCGGCAGGATATGTATCTCAAAAATGGGCAGAGATAAGGGCAAAGCCTTTGTAATTGTCAGCGTGATGGATGATACATATGTGATGCTTGCAGACGGCATGATCAGAAAGCTCATATCGCCTAAAAAGAAAAAGCTGAAGCACGTTGAGCTAAAACCACTGGTGCTTGACACGATAAAAGAAAAACTGGAAAATGACAAAAAAGTGTTTGATGCGGAAATTAGAAGTGCGCTCATAAACACGATGCAAGAAAATCAGAAGGAGGAGTAGAATGTCTAAAAGCGATGTAATAGAAGTGGAAGGCGTAGTAACAGATACTTTCCCAAACGCTTCGTTTGAAGTAGAGCTTGAAAATGGACACAAGATACTGGCACATATTTCAGGAAAGTTGCGTATGAATTACATACGAATCCTACCCGGAGACAAAGTTACAGTAGAACTCTCACCCTACGACCTCTCAAGAGGCAGAATTACGTGGCGTGGTAAAGCATAAAGGATATTTTAGAATAATATCCACTATCAATTTAATGTATTAAAAGGAGGTCAACAATTATGAAAGTAAGACCATCGGTAAAACCAATATGTGAAAAATGCAAAATTATCAAAAGAAAAGGCAAAGTAATGGTTATTTGCCCAAATACAAAGCATAAGCAAACACAAGGATAAGCTTGCTTGAAAATAATGTTTATACGCAGCGGCTGATTTGAATATATTTTATCAAATTTTATGTATAAGCTTTAAATAACTATCATAATGTGCTAAAATGATTAGCATATGTTTATTCGGTCGATTTTTAAAAGTCGATTTGAAGTGTAATCAGCGTGAGGCGAAATGCCCACTTAAAAAAATTCACGGAGGGAAAAATATGGCACGTATTGCTGGAGTAGACTTGCCCAGAGACAAACGAGTTGAGATTGGTCTGACCTATATTTATGGAATCGGACTTAAGACATCACAACTGATTTTATCTGAGACAAAGGTTAATCCTGATACCAGAGTAAAAGATTTAAGCGAAGATGACCTAGGTAAAATTAGGGAATATATTGATAAAGGCTTAAAAATTGAAGGCGATTTAAGACGAGAAGTTTCCATGAATATCAAACGTTTGATGGAAATTGGCTGCTATCGTGGCATCCGTCATAGAAAAGGCTTGCCTGTTCGTGGTCAAAGTACAAAGCAAAATGCTCGTACACGCAAAGGACCTAAGAGAACTGTTGCTGGCAAAAAGAAATAAGGAGGAAATTGATTTATGGCTGCACCTAAGAAAAAAGTCACAAGAAGACGCAGAGAAAAGAAAAACATTGAAAAAGGACAAGCGCATATTCGTTCTTCCTTTAACAATACAATCGTTACCATGACAGACATGGCAGGTAATGCACTTTCACAGGCAAGCTCTGGAGCAATGGGCTTTAGAGGTTCAAGAAAGAGCACTCCTTTTGCTGCACAAGTTGCTGCAGAAACAGCTGCAAAAGCTGCAATGGAGCATGGCTTGAAATTAGTTGAAGTTTTCGTAAAAGGTCCTGGATCAGGCAGAGAAGCGGCTATCCGTGCTTTGCAAATTGCTGGACTTGAAGTAACTTTGATTAAGGATGTAACACCCATTCCTCATAATGGATGTCGTCCACCGAAACGCAGAAGGGTATAAGGAGGTAATAAATTATGGCTAGATACACAGGACCAGTTTGCCGACTATGCCGCAGAGAAGGCGCAAAACTCTTTTTAAAGGGTGACAAATGTTATTCGCAAAAATGCGCTTATACACTACGTCCAACACCGCCAGGACAACATGGACAGGGTAGACGTGGGAAAGTATCGGAATACGGCACACAACTGAGAGAAAAACAAAAAGTAAAACGTGCATATGGAATACTGGAGAGCCAATTCAGAAAGTATTTTGATATGGGTGAAAAAATGAAGGGTAAAGCAGGCGAAAACTTGCTGCAATTGCTTGAAAGACGTTTAGATAACGTATGCTTCCGTTTAGGACTTGGCGATAGCCGTGCGCAGTCACGTCAAATCGTTATGCACGGACATATCCTTGTAAACGGAAAGAAAGTGGACATTCCTTCATATTTGATAGATGCAGGAGATGTCATTACGGTTGCAACAAAATCGGCTGCACAGATTCATTTTAAAGATTTAAAAGAAGCGGGCGAAAAAGCTGCTCCCAAATGGTTAGAGTTTGACCTTGCTACCCTAACGGGCAAAGTGGTTAATCTTCCACAAAGAGATGACATTGATTTGACAATTGAGGAACACTTAATTGTTGAGTTGTATTCTAAATAATAGATTGTATTTGATTTCAATCTATAAGGAGGTTAAAATATGCTTGAAATAGAAAGACCTAATATAGAATGTGTCAGCATGAGCGATGACAAAAAGTATGCCAAGTTTGTAATGGAACCTCTCGAAAGAGGATTTGGAACGACGCTTGGAAATTCGCTTAGACGGATACTTCTGTCGTGTCTTCCTGGTGTTGCGGTTACAAGCGTTAAAATAGACAGCGTATTGCACGAGTTTTCAACAATTGAAGGTGTGCATGAAGACGTTACAAACATTGTCCTGAATTTAAAAGGACTATGTGCCAAGATGTATACAGACGAGCCGAAAAAGCTGATTATCAATGCGAAAGGTCCGGGCAGCATCACTGCGGCAAACATAGAGCATGACAGTGAGGTTGAAATTATCAACCCAGATTTACATATTGCTACTCTTGAAAAAAATGCGACGCTTTATATGGAAATCATGCTTGAAAAAGGCAGAGGATACGTGCTTGCAGATAAGAATAAAAATGACAGCACGCCCATTGGCGAAATCCCGATTGATTCGTTGTTTACACCTGTTAGTAAAGTTAATTTTTCTGTTGAAAACACACGTGTTGGGCAGATTACAGACTTTGACAAGCTGACCATTGAGGTTTATACAAACGGCAGTATCAGCGCAGATGAGGCGACTTCACTTGCTGCAAAGATCATGAGTGAATATCTTGCACAGTTTATTAACCTGACAGATCACGTGGGTGATGTGGAAATCATGGTTGAGAAGGAAGAAGATAAAAAAGAGAAAATACTTGAGATTACAATCGAAGAGCTGGATCTTTCGGTACGGTCGTATAACTGCTTAAAACGTGCAGGAATTAACACCGTCGAGGAGCTCATTATGCGTAACGAAGAAGAAATGATGAAGGTACGTAACTTAGGTAAAAAATCATTGGAAGAAGTTCAGCAAAAGCTTGAGGCATTAGGTCTTAACTTGCGCTTTGAAGATTGAAAAATGTACGGAGGTAGAACATGAGAAAATTAGGCAGACCGTCCGACCAAAGAAAAGCGATGTTGCGTAACCTTGTTACCTCGCTCATCTGGAACGGTAGAATAGAAACAACAATGATGCGTGCAAAAGAAGCGCAGAGAATTGCAGAAAAGATTATCACAAAGGCAATCCATGAATATGACAACACGGTACAAGTCGTTAAGAATATTGACGGCAAAGACACAAAAGTTACAAATGATGCGCCTTCAAAGCTTGCTACTCGTCGTTTGATTATGGCTTATCTTTACGATTTTCCAGAAACCAAAAACGAGAAAGAAAGCAAATATAACTATAAAAAGCGTACAGGAGATGTAAAAAATCCTGTAATGGAAAAGCTTTTCAGAGAAATCGCACCAAAATACGCACAGCGTGCCAAAGACAAAGGTCAAGGCGGCGGATATTCACGTATTATGAAAAAGGGTATGAGACGTGGCGATGCTGCGGAACTTGTTATTCTTGAGCTTGTATAGTTAAACGGGATTCTTTTAGTAATTGGGGGACTTGAGTGGTAAGGGGATGTATTTCTTAATACCTTCAAGTCCCTTTTTGTTATGAACGCTGAAATAAGGAACTGTGAATATGAACGTAATTGAAGCACACGATATGAAATATTCATACAACAACGAAACCGATATTCGATTTGCATTATCGGGTATATCGCTGACGGTCAAAAAAGGTGAGTTTGTAGCAATACTGGGACATAATGGCAGTGGTAAATCGACTTTTGCAAAGCATATGAATGTCTTGCTGCAAGCTGCGGAAGGTAGTTTGTATGTGCTGGGTTTAGATGCAAACGACGATGAAAACATTTGGAAAATACGCAGACAAACAGGCATGGTGTTTCAAAATCCAGATAACCAGATTGTTTCGACAATTGTAGAAGAAGATGTAGCATTTGGTCCAGAGAATTTAGGCGTGCCACAGCAGGAAATTATACAGCGAGTGGAGCAGTCACTTGCAGCGGTGAATATGCAGGGGTTTGGAAAACGTGCGCCGCATATGCTTTCGGGCGGGCAAAAGCAAAGAGTTGCAATTGCAGGAGTACTTGCAATGCATCCAGAGATTGTGGTGTTTGACGAGCCGACGGCAATGCTTGATCCGCAGGGCAGGCAAGAAGTAATGGACACCATACGGTTTTTGAATAAGGAACAGGGTAAGACGGTGCTGCTGATTACGCATTATATGGAAGAAGCATCGGAGGCAGACAGAGTTTTTGTAATGTCAAAGGGAAAAATTACGGATTCTGGTACACCCGAGCAGGTATTTTCACATACAGAGATTTTAAAAGAAGCGGGGCTGATGCCGCCAATAGCAACACAAGTATATAAAGATTTGGAGCAAAATAAGATTGAGCTTTCCAGATGTGTGGTGACAATTGACGAACTTGCAGATGAATTGTGCGGTATCAAAAATCAATTTGATATTAAAAGTAAACAGCAAAGCGAAAAACAACCTATAAGCAATCTTTCCAAAGAAATTGCTGTTCAAATAGAAAATGTGAACTATACATATATGCCAGGTACGCCCTTTGCAGTACAGGCTCTAAAAAATGTAAATTTGAATCTGTATAGCGGCGAATTTATTGGGTTGATTGGGCATACAGGCTGTGGAAAATCTACATTAATTCAAGAGATTTCTGGGCTGCTTAAGGTAGATTCTGGTACAATAAAAATAAACGGTGAGGACATCAATATCAACGGATATGACAGAAAAAAATTGCGCAGAAATGTAGGCGTGGTGTTTCAATATCCAGAATATCAGCTTTTTGAAGAAACGGTACAAAAAGATGTGGCGTTTGGTCCGAAAAAAGCGGGCATGAATGAACAGGAAATTGAACAGAGCGTGGATCATGCACTAAGGCTGGTTGGATTTGCGCCAGAGGACATCAAAGATTTATCGCCCTTTGACCTATCAGGCGGACAAAAAAGAAAAGTTGCCATTGCAGGAGTGCTTGCAACCAAGCCTCGTATTTTGATTCTTGATGAGCCGATTGCAGGGCTTGACCCTTTGGGGCGTGAATCGTTTATGCGGCTTATCAAAAAGCTCAATGAAGAAGGCGTGACAATCGTCATGATTTCACATAATATGGACGGATTGTGTGATTATGCGACACGCATCATTGCGATGAACAACGGAGAAGTGTATGCGGACGGTACACCAAAGCAGGTGTTTGCTGATGTGGAAAAATTAAAGGCGGTGGGACTTGGCGCTAGCGAAGCACGCACGCTTGCCTATCAATTAAAAAAGTGCGGATTTTCAAATATTCCTGATGATATTATCAAAAAAGACGAATTGATTGCGTATTTGACGCAGCATTACGAGGGCAAGAGATGCTAAAGAATATTACACTTGGGCAGTTCTTTCCAGGGGACACCATCATTCATAAACTTGATCCGAGAATCAAAATACTATTGGCATTGGTGTTTTTGATTACGGTATTTGTTGTAAAAACTTTTTATGGATTTATTGCGCTGGCAGTGCTGTTTGGTGCGATTATTGCGGTTTCAAAGGTAGGCATTAAAACGGTGCTGCGTGGAATTAAACCGCTGATGTTTATTATTGTGTTCACTTTTATCCTAAATGTGCTGTTCTATAACGGAAAAAGTATTATTTGGGAATGGGGCATTATTAAAATCTCGTGGGAGGGCTTGGAAAAGGCGATTTTTATTTCTATTAGATTGATTTTGCTGATTGTTGCAACTAGCCTGCTGACACTTACCACTTCACCTATGCAGCTGACAGATGGATTGGAAAGCCTGTTAAAACCACTCAAAAAGATTAGATTTCCCGTGCATGAAATGGCAATGATGATGAGTATTGCCATGCGGTTTATTCCAACTTTAATAGAAGAAACAGATAGAATTATGAAAGCGCAAACCGCAAGAGGTGCGGAATTTGACAGTGGAAATATTATCAAAAAGGCAAAGAATATGATACCGCTTTTAGTACCGCTTTTTGTGAGTGCATTTAAACGTGCGGACGAGCTTGCACTTGCGATGGAATCACGCTGTTATAACGGTGGTGAGGGCAGGACACGTTTAAAAGTACTGCGAATAGTACGAGCTGACTGGATTGCTTTTGCGCTTACAACGGCGGTGTGCGTGCTGTTTATGATTTTTCTGTAAGGGGTATGACGTATGCGTATTGTGATGATTGTGGAATATGATGGAACGGGATATTGCGGCTGGCAGCGACAGAAAAGTGATGTGAGTGTGCAGGGATGTATCGAAAAAGCACTGCTGAAGCTTACACAAGAAACAGTAGACTTGCAGGCATCTGGCAGAACAGATGCAGGTGTTCATGCTTTGGGACAAGTGGCACATTTCGATACACAATGCGCTATTCCAGCAGAAAAATATGCTTTTGCTTTAAATTGTCTGCTCCCACATGACATTCGCATCAAAAAAACATTCGAGGCGAGCGAAGAATTTCATGCACGGTTTCACGCAAAAAAAAAGCGGTACCGATATGTTATTTTAAACGCAAGGCATGCCAGTGCGATAGAGCGTAATCATTGCATGCATGTACCTGTACCGTTGGATATTGAAAAAATGCGGCAGGCGGCGCAATATATCAAAGGCACACACGATTTTATTGCACTATGCAACACAAAAATATTCGTAACAAACACCGTACGTACGATTTACGAGATTACCGTACAAAAAGAAGGCGATAAGGTGCTGATTGAACTGGTGGGCAATGGATTTTTGTATAATATGGTGCGCATCATTGCAGGAACGCTTATCAAAATTGGCAGAGGTAAAGCAGAACCAGCCATTATGCGAAGAATCGTGGAGGATAAAGACAGAAAACTTATTGGTATGACGGCACAGCCACAGGGACTTTTTTTGGTAGATGTGGAGTACGAATGATAAAAAAAGATATACAATATTATCAGTCTTTGGGGCTTTCTAAGCAAGAGGTTCTTGCATTGGTTGAACGATATTATCAAGAGTAAGTTGGGATTGATTTAGATTTTACAGAGAAAACAGGTTTTTAAAAGTAATTATTATATATTTACAGGTTAGGACTTGACAGAAAGACTGTTTTTCAGTATACTATTTCATGCACGTGTATGCACATTAGCCCGTGTTTCGTGCAAAATGTAGAATGGATTACTTTAAGTGGGTGGGACCTCTTAATTTTATGAAATGATACGCAATCATTCAAAATTTAGAAAATGATCATGGGAGGATAGCCTAATGAAATCATACATGGCAAAACCAGGTGAGGTTGAGCAGAAATGGTATGTTGTTGACGCTGATGGCGAGATTTTTGGTAGACTTGCCAGCAAAGTTGCGGACATATTACATGGCAAAAACAAACCTGAATATACACCACACGTAGATACAGGTGACTATGTCATCGTTATCAATGCAGAAAAATTAGTTCTGACTGGTAAAAAACTGGATCAGAAGATGTACTATAGACACTCTGGATATGTGGGCGGTTTATCTGCTACACCATACAGAGAGCTAATGAAGGATAAACCTGAATTCGCATTTTATGAAGCGGTAAGAAGAATGCTTCCTAAAAATAAGCTGGGCAGTCAAATGCTTAAAAAGCTTCGCGTTTATAGAGGCGCAAATCACGACAACGAGGCCCAGAAGCCCGAAACAATTAAACTGTAAGAGGGAGGGAAGTTAAATGGCAAATAAAGAGCAGTTCTTAGGAACAGGCAGAAGAAAAAAATCCATTGCACGTGTTCGCTTGATGGCGGGCAAAGGCAACATAATCATTAATAAAAGAGAACTTGAAGAGTTCTTTGGTTATGAAACACTAAAGATGTTGGTGCGTTCACCACTGTTGTTGACTGAAACAATGGGTAGCTATGATGTTTTTGTAAGTGTCAAAGGCGGCGGTTATACTGGTCAGGCAGGTGCAGTGCGTCACGGTATTGCAAGAGCTTTACTAAAAGTTGATCCAGCATACAGACCAGCGTTAAAAGCAGCAGGTTATCTGACAAGAGATCCAAGAATGAAAGAAAGAAAGAAATACGGACTCAAAGCAGCAAGACGTGCGCCACAATTCTCAAAGAGATAATAAAACCACAAATCAAAACCCGACAATCTACATGGCTGTCGGGTTTTTTGTTGCGTAAAAATGCTGGTTTTGATGTGCGAAAGACACAAACAAGGCACACGATGAAAAGGCTCTGAGGCAGATGTTGGGATAGAAAATCAATAAATGCAGAAAAAAGATGAGAGGCAGTGGGATATAGGAAAAATATGCTTTTTGAAGCTTAAAAAAAGATAAACGAGCAAATGACAAAGAAAAAGAATAACGCTATGTGCTTCATGAATTTGGAGGGTTACGGGTAGACAGGATAAAGAAAAATAAGTGAAGTGGGCGAGCAGTGATGAGAAGATTTGGGAGTTGATAAGATAAAAAAGGAGATATTTAACAGCACACGATAAAAAAGTTTAAAAAATGTCACGAATTTGGTCATGCGACATGATATAATAAACAATAAGAGCAGACTATATGATGGGGAGAATGGTTTTTATGAGTGTCGAATTTGTTTTAGGCAGAACTGCAAGCAAACGTGACGAAACAATCATTGATAGAATTGGGGCGCTGATAAAAAACGATTGTTTAAACAATGTACTTGTTGTAGTGCCGCCGCAATCGACCTATATTACAGAATGTATGATACTCGACAGGCTTCGGGCAAAGGGCATGATGGGCATTTGTGTGCAAAGTCCTGCACGGATTTGTGACCGAGTACTGGAAGAAACTTTTGGACGTGCTGTTGCTTCGATTGATGCTGCTGGCAAGAGTATGATTATAAAACTGATTTTAGATGAGAAAAAATATTCGCTTGCTTCGCTTTATCGCTGTGCAAAAAAAAGTGATATGCCCATGCAGCTTGCAGAGATTATATCTGAGCTAAAAACGTTGGATATTACCCCTGAGATGCTAAGAGAACTACCGGTAGAAAACGATCATACAGCGGCAAAGTTTTGTGATATTGCCAAAATCTATGAGTGCTTTAATGAAATGAAGCAAGGAATCATGGATAACGAGGATAAAATCAACTTGGTGATTGAACACATGAAAGAGGCGGAATTTATTAAAAGTTCACATGTGATTGTGCATGGATTTGATATGTATAATGCCCAAACGGTGCGGTTTATAAAGGCATTGATGAATACCGCAAGAGATACAACAATTTCATTTTTGTATGCAGAGCCAAGTGCGCCAGATGCGGATGTTTATGGGATTTGCAACGAAAACAGAGAGAAATTTATTGATGACGCAATGAAATTAGGACTTACAAATACGGTGGTCGAAGAGGATAGAAAGATTTCAGCCGATTTATTGAATATTGAGCGAAATCTTTATACTTATACACCGCAAAAAAAGAGAAAGGCGCAGGATGTAAGTCTGGTGAGTGCGGCATCTATGGACGAGGAAATTCGTGCGGTGAGTGCGCAGATTGCGTATTTGACGCAGAAATGCGGGTATCGGTTTTCGCAGATTGCTGTCGTGTGCGCCGATGCGCTGGCATATGCACCAAAGGTCAAGCAGCGCTTTGATGAAGCTAATATTCCTTGTTTTGTAGGAGAAAAACGACCGTTGTGTATGAGCGAATTTTGCGAATTTATTTTAAGTGCGATTGAGCTTATGCAGGGCAGGCTCAAAAAAGATACGATTTTAGCGCATATCAAAACTGGCTTTTGCGAGGTGGATATGCAGCAGATAAGCATATTGCAGAATTATGCTTTTTGTAATATTCGTGATGGATTTGCGTTTACACACCCATTTTCCACTGAAAGCGCAGAGCGTGCAAGGCTTGCGGTGATGAATCCGATAGAACTCATGCGTAAAAGAGCAAACAGGAAAGTTTCGGCAGTACAGCTGATTGATATTCTTATGCAGTATTTATCAGAGATGGATGTGACCAAAAAGTTATCCGATAAAATCGAAAGAATGAAAGAACAGGAGCTTTTTGAAAGTGCGGAGTTTAATACGCAGGTTTTTGAACGCTGCATGAAAATTTTGCAGCAGGCAAAAGAAATCGTAAAGGACAAGCCAATTGGGAAAACGCAGATGCTAAAGATGATTCGGGCAGGATTTGATGCACAAAGCATAGGAGTGATACCGCCAGGTGCAAACGAGGTGAATTTTGGTGATATTTCTTATGTGCGGCTTGCGGATATTCGGGTATTGTTTGTGATGGGTGCAAACGAAGGAAGTCTGCCAAATTATGTGCAGACATCTGATATTTTAGCAGAGCATGAGCGTGAACTGCTACTGTCAAAGCTTGTAGGGGTGCATTATACGGGTAATGTGGAAAAGCAAAAGCTTGCCATTTTAAAAGCATTTTCCAAGCCGAGTGAGAAGCTGTTTATCAGCTATATAGACGATTCAAAAAGTGTACGTTCGTCGGTAATCGACAGACTTTTCGAGATGTTTAGTGAGATTAAAACAACCAAGGCAAAGCAAATTGTGCCAATGCTTAAACAAAATGCGTATGCTCTGGGTGCGGCGGAATTTAGAAAAATTGCGGACGGAACGGTCTGTACAAACGAAGAAGTGATTGCAGAGGTGCTAAATGACACCAATACAGATTTCTCTGAGCTTCGTACGCTGATAAAAAATACGGTGACCAAACCAAATGTTTCTGCAAAAATTAATTTTGAAAACGCACAGGCATTATATGGAGATATTGCTGGGAGTGCAAGCAGAATTGAAAGCTTTTATAGCTGTCCATATAAGCATTTTATGGATTATGGGCTACATATAAAAGCGCCGCAGGAGTATACCATCAACAGCATGGATATGGGAAGTTATGCGCATAATGTGCTTGATTTGGTTTCCAAAGAAATCAAGGCAGCCGGCAAAAGATGGGGAGAGCTTGATGAGAAAGAACTGACGCAGCTTGTACATAAACAAGCGGGCGAGGTGCGCTTAAAAGAAAGTAAATATAAGCTTAATAAGCACAATGAAAACGTCTTAAATGCAATTGAAAAAGAGATTGTAATTGCAGCAAATGTGATAAAAGACCATACTATGCACGCTGAGTTGCAGCCAAACGTGACAGAACACTGGTTTTTACAAGATTTTGACGGTGTGCAGATTCAGGGCGTGATTGATAGAATTGATACAGCGGAAATTGATGGTAAACAGTATTTTAGCATTGTGGACTATAAAACCAGTCAAAAAGATTTTCATTTGTATAAACTTGCAAATGGTATTGGCATACAGCTTGCGATTTATATTATGGCGGCGATGGAGCTGCTTGGGAATGATGCCCAATTTGCAGGGGCAAACTATTTTACAATTCATCTGCCGATTTTTGAAGAACCGACAGAGATGGACGACGAATTTAAGATGAATGGTATTATTGGTACAAATGAAGATTTGACAGGCGAATTGTACGGTGTGAAGATGCGGGGTATTTATGCACTAAAACTTAATATCAAGCGTGATACCAAGTTTGATGCGGCATCTACGGCACGGCATTATGATAAAAAGGAATTGGAAACGGTGCTTAAATTTACTGAAAAACTGGTGACAGATGCGGTTTCTAAAATTAAAGAAGGTGAAAACGAAATTTTGCCAGTACTGGTGGCACACACACAAACACCGTGTACATATTGCGATTATATCAGTATTTGCAGAGCAGATGACCAAACCAAAAGACAGGTCGAAACTATGAATAAAGAAAGTGCGTTTGCATTGATTCAAGAAAAAATGAAGCCAACTTTGGCAAAAAAAGAGGAAAAGAAATGAAGCTGACACAAAAACAACAAGAGGCTGTGGATACACAAAGCAAGAAAGTACTGATTTCTGCGGCGGCGGGAAGCGGTAAAACAAGTGTGCTTGCCAAACGAGTTGCACGGCTTGTGCGGGACGGTGTGGATATTCGTAATATTTTAGTAATGACTTTTACAAATGCAGCAGCAGCAGAGATGAAACAGCGCATTTCACGTGAGATTCTTACACATGCAGCAGAGAGTAAACGCTTACAGGAGCAGGCGGAATATGTTGGATTGGCGGATATTTCTACGTTTCATAGCTTTTGCGGGAAAGTGATTCGGCAGAATTATGAGCTGTTGGGGATTTCACCAAATTTCAGAATTGCAGCAGAAAACGAATCAAAGATGCTGAAAAACAATGCAATCCGTGAAATGTTTGATTTGCTTTATGAGCAGCAGGATGAAGATTTTTTACGCTTGATGAAACGATATACAAAACGTGGGAATGATGCACAATTGGCGCAGCAGATTATTCGGATTTATAATTATATGATGAGCAAGCCACGTCCGTTTGAATGGGTACAAAAAACTTTGGAACGGGATTTATCTGCATATATTTCTAATCTGAAGATCGAATATGAAAAAATGCTGTTTGAGTATTTGGAGAATGCAGAGCGTTTGTTTTTGCTGGCACAGGAGTATTCAGAAAATTATGATATGGAACAGGAAAAAAGAGACGGCGAAGCAGTGCAGCTGGTGCAGCAGATGATTGCGTGTGCAAAAAAAGATGGATTTGGCATTATGATCGAACGGTTTTATGGGATTAGTATCCCACGAATGAAATCAAAATTAGCAGAAGAGCATAAAGAAGTAATTGAGCCGCTTAGAGCGGCAGGAAAGGCAATCCTAAAAAAAGTACAGGAGGAGAAAAATTTCTCGGATTTTGAGAAAAATGCAGAGATACAGCTTGCGCATACGAAAGAAGATGTAAAGGCATTCATCAAATTTGTACGCATTTTTAAAAATCGATATAGTGTAAAAAAGAGTGATGCAAACACGCTGGATTATGAAGATTTGCAGCATTTTACATTGCGTGTTTTTGAGGATAAGACGTGCAGAGAGCAGTATGCTAAAAAATACGAGCATATCTTTGTGGACGAATATCAAGATACAAACCCTGTGCAGGAAGAGATTATCAAGGCACTGGAGAACGAAAACTGTCTATTTATGGTGGGTGATATTAAGCAGAGCATTTATAAGTTTCGATTGGCAGATCCTATGATTTTTAAACAAAAAGCGTTGGAATTTCATGAGGGCAAAGATGCGGACAAACAAGTGATTACCATGAATGACAATTTTAGAAGTATGGGCGGTGTAATTGATGCAGTAAACGGCGTGATGGGTCATGTAATGAGCGAACAATTGGGAGAAATTGTATATGATGACAGCGAAAAGCTCCTGCAAAATATAGAAGGCGGAAAGACGGAAATTTTGCTGTGTGAAAGATATGATGCAGAGGACGAGGAAAGCCAAGATAAGTACGAGGCACAGGCAAACATGATTGCAAACAGCATTGAGCAGGTTTTGCAGGATGAGGTGTTGGACAAAGATACAAAGTGCTTACGAAGCGTTGCCTATGCGGATATTGCGGTATTGATGCGTTCCCGCTCAGGCATGACAAGTGCGCTCAAAAACGAATTTGATAGGCGCAATATTCCGTGCGTGATTGATATTGAGCAGTCAAAGGATATTATAGAAATTGAACTTTTCGTAAATGTACTGAAATTAGTGGATAATTTTGATCAGGATATTGCGCTTTTAAGTGTGATGAGGTCGTTTATCGGCGGATTCGACGAAAATGATTTTGTGAAAATCCGGTTGTGCGCACACGACAAAGATGCTGCTTTTTATGAGGCGATGAAGCAGTATGAAAGGCTTGCTGATGAGGAATTAAAACAAAGAATTAAAAAATTTATTGCTAAAATTGCAGATTTAAAAGAGCGTGAGCGTGCTTTTGCATTAGGAGATTTTGTGCTGTATGCGGCGCAGGCGTTTCACTTTGAAACTTATATTGCGTGCAGCACTGGCGGAGAGTTTAAACAAAACGCATTTTATCAGTTTTTGGATATGACGGTGGGGCTGATTACGCAGAATAGCTTGTATCTGCTCTTAAAAGAGTTGGCGGATATAAAAAAACGTGAGGGTTGTTATGTTCGTACCAATGCAGGTGCAAGCGACAGCAACTGTATACGTGTGATGACGATTCATGGTTCAAAGGGGTTGGAATTTCCAATTGTATACATTGCAGGAATGGATGCAAAGTTTAATTTGCGAGATTTGAATGATGATATACTCATTCACTCTGATTTTGGACTGATGCCAAAATATACAGACGAGGACCAATTTTTGAGCAAAAACACCGTTGAACGCACCATTGCACAGCGCCTGCTGACAGCAGAATATCAATCAGAAGAACTGCGTGTACTGTATGTGGCGATGACTCGTGCAAGAAACAGGTTGTTTTTGACAGGCTGTGTGCGTAATTTTGAAAAACAGCGTGTCAAGTGGGCGGCAATGTTTATTACGCAGGATTATGGAAGTGCAACTTGTATGCTTGATTGGGTGATGAGTGCGCACGACGAGATTGAAGTGAGATATACATGTGAGCAGTCGGGCGGTGTACAGGCAAAAAACATTGATGTGAATGCCTATATGCGTGGGATTCCTGCACCTTCAAAAGAGTTGTTGTGCCTAAAAAAGCAAAGTATTGTACCTGCAAAAGTATCGGTGAGTGCAGTTAAAAAATCTCGTGGAAAATATGCAAAGAGCTTTTTTATGGCAGACGTACAGAATGATGACGAAATTACAGGTGCAAGACTGGGTACGCTGATACACAGTATGATGGAGCGTGTGATTTTTCGCAATGAAAGTGTCAAGAAAATTGCAGAGGAAATGCTGGAGCATGAGATACTCAGCCAAAAAGAATATGAGGCGATTACAAAGAACGAGAAGATGATTGGTGATTTTTTGAATACGGAAATTTATGTACGCATAAAAAGTGCAAAGCGGGTATTGCGTGAGCAGCCTTTTAACCTGCGTGCTGCGGCAAGCGACCTTGGCTTTTTTGGAAACGAAGCGATGCTGGTACAGGGAATTTTGGATTTGGCTTTTTTGGAGGAGGGGCAGTGGGTGCTTTTGGATTATAAGACGGACAGAGTGACGGCGCAAACTGTAAAAGAAGCGGCGGAGGGGTATAAAATACAGCTTGATTTATACGCTCGTGCGCTTGCTGATATTACGGGGATTCCTGTCAAACAGAAATACTTGTATTTTTTAAGGTTGGGAAAAACGGTAGAGGTGTAAAAAATTGATGATTAAAAAAATCGACCATGTGGTGATTACCACAGAGAAAATGGAAGCGTGCATAGCCTTTTATAAAAAAATTGGATTTGAAGCACGGGAATCGTCTGGCAGGCAGGAGCTTTTTGCGGGGGATTTTAAAATCAATGTGCATATTAGAGGCGGAGAACTGCACCCTCATGCGCAAAATGTGATGTCGGGGAGTGCAGATTTATGCTTGGAAGTGGGCGGAGATATTCATCAGCTTAAGGAAGAATTTATTGGAAAAGGAATAGAGATTGAGCTTGGTGTTGTGGCACGCATGGGAGCAATGGGGCCGATGAAATCGCTTTATATAAGAGATGTGGACGGCAATTTGATTGAGTTTTGCTCGTATGAGTAAGAAAAAGATGATTAGAAAAAAGGCAGCTAAAAGCATGTAATATGAAAAACAATGCAAATCATATAAAGTATGAATAGTGGTATTTGTAGTTTGCCGTCATTGATTTAAAATGGGAACATGAGTGTGGCAAGTAAAAACAAAAAGCAGTATCTATGGATTTTACACTGCTGGCATTTGTGCGGCTATCTGTAAGCATATCAGATTCGAACGATACGGTTTTCAAACAGAATTTTCAGATTATTTATGTAATCTATCATGAATTTGAACCAATTGAATGTATTTTCAAAGAATTCTAAGAAACAGCGGATAATAAACCGATTCGGCGGAGCATCATTGCGCTTATAGTCCTTATTGGAGTAAATGTATTTTCAATCTTCAAATCATATAAAAAGGCGAGTACTTTCAATAGTGGCTCGCCTTTTTGTCTTTCAATTTGTATGCGGTTAATATTTTTGCTGTAAAATATATTCTGATAAATCCTCAGCAATTTTTGATTGCTCAGGAGTGGCTTTGATTTGTCTGAGGCGAGCTGCTAATTCATCAGATTGGAATACACAGCCAACGAGCTGTTTTGGAATGGACGATAGGAAATCAGCGTCCATTGCATCTGAATAAAGATGAGCTTGTGTAATTTTGGCATCTGAAAGGCAGAGCAAAAGCTCTATACCGCCCCAATCAAATCGTGTTTTTAGCGTAATATCAAACTTTGGAGATTGCCCAAAAAGCCATTCCCAGCTTGCATTGCGCTTTTCGATTTCTGCGATTTCTGCACGTGCCGCATCACTAAACGCATAGGGTGTAATTTCGCCATATTCTGCAATAAAGCTTTGCTTTAAGGCTTCTTCCATGCTTTGCGGTGTAATGGCAGGATTTAGCTCCTTTAGATTTACAACACGAGAGCGTACCGAGGCGATGCCCTTAGATTCGATTTTATCTTTGGAAACCGCAAGATATTCGGATAATTTTGTCATGTTGGCATCAATTAAGATTGTTCCATGATGAAAAGCACCGTTTTTGCGAAAACAAAAAGCATTTCCTGAAAATTTTCTGTCGCCAGCCATAATATCGTTTCGGCCTGAAAAAGCCGCATCAATGCCAAAACTTTTTGCAGCGTCAAGCATCACTTTTAGCTGTCTGTGCAAGTCATAGTTTTCTTTGTCAACAATAAAAGAAAAATTCAGATTGCCGCTGTCATGAAAAACAGCACCGCCGCCAGAGATTCTGCGTGCGAGCTTACCGCCGTCAGCAATCAGCTTTTCGTGTCGGCATTCCGCCCAAGCGTTTTGATTTTTGCCAATAATAACGGAATCATGATGTGTATAAAGATACAGCACAATTTCTCCAGAATTTATATGATTAAGCATATATTCCTCAATGGCAAGCGTATTGTGCGGATTGTTACTTTCGTTTACGTAATAATAAAATTTGTTAAGCATGAGGTTTCCTTTCAGATAAAGTGTTATGATTTATTATATGATATTACAGAAAGCAGAGCAAGGGATTTGCACGAATTGATAAAAAGTATTATTATAATAGTAGGAAAAAGGAGCGATGCCAATTATGAAGTTTTATCAAGCGGAAACACATTGCCATACAAAGGAAGTCAGCCCATGTTCTCGTATTCCTGCTAAATTTTTGGTGGACAGCGAGGTAGATGCGGGTTATAAATATCTTTTTATTACAGACCATTATCATCCTTATGTTCTTGAAAAAGCAGAATTATACGGAAAAACATGGGACGAGCGTATGGATTATTTTATGAGCGGCTATAAAAAAGCGAAAGAATATGCGCAGGGTAAAGACTTGACTGTGCTTTTAGCGATGGAGATTGTATTTCATATTAACCATGAAACAACGCTGGGCGATGATTTTTTGGTATATGGCATGGACGAGAAATTTTTGCGTGAAAATCCTTACTTATATAAAATGGAAATCAATGATTTTTATCAATTGATGAAAGAAAACGGTTTTTTAGTTTTTCAGGCGCATCCCTATCGGTATGGACGTGTTCCGGTTGAGCCTATCTGTTATGATGGAATTGAGATGGTGAACACGCACCCTCGGCATTTTTCAAGGAATGGCAGGGCGATTGATTTTTGTGCCAAGCATGATTTGCTTGTGATTGGCGGAAGCGATATTCATTCGGAAGAAGATGTTTCACGTGGCGGGGTGATGCTGCCTGAAGGGATTCAAACACCTATGGATTTTGTTGATTATTACAAAGAAAATGGTTCGCCAGAACTGATTGTGACATTTGGTGCGTGATGAAGAAATTGTGATAAAAGCAAGAGGATTATTTCATAATTTCGTTTATTTTTCGGTTTATTAGGGTATCAATATATACAACATTCTTTGGTTGTGATATATTATAAAATATAATTGGTTTTATACCGATACAAAAAGATTGAGGGAAAAGAGGTATTTTTAGAATGGAAAAGAAAGTCACAAAAGAAATGAATATCATGGATATTATCCAAGTTGATGAGGGTTGTGCGGAGATTTTTATGGAGGCTGGCATGGGATGCTTAGGATGTGCAGCGGCACATTTTGAAAATCTTGAGCAGGCTTGCGGTGTACACGGCATTGATGCAGATGCACTGGAAATAAAACTGAATGAGTATTTGGCAAGTAAATAATAAAACAAAGGAGAATTTGATAATGGAAAAATATGTATGCACAGTATGCGGTTACGTTTATGACGAGGCTGATGGCGATCCAGACAGCGGCGTTGCAGCAGGAACAAAATGGAATGATGTTCCATCGGATTGGGTTTGCCCAGTTTGCGGAGCGGATAAATCAGCATTTGAAAAGGAATAAACAGGAGGAGAATCATGACACCGACAAAATTAAAAGACAACATCTGGTGGGTAGGTGTGCAAGATCCTGAACTTAGAACGTTTGATGTCATTATGAGCACACAGTGGGGGACTTCTTACAACTCTTATCTTATTCGTGGCAGCGAAAAAATTGCTGTTGTTGATGCTGTAAAAGAGGCATTCTGCGAGGAACAGCTAAGCAGAATCAGAGAAGTATGCGATCCAAAAGAAATTGACTACATTATATGTAATCATACAGAGCCTGATCATTCGGGTTCTTTAAAGCGACTGATGGATGCCGCACCAAATGCGGTAATTGTGTGTTCACGCCCTGCAAAGACGTTTATCAAAGAAATTACGAATAGAGATTTTGAATGTATCATTGCGGGCGATGGTGTGAGCCTTGACCTTGGAGATAAGACAATTGATTTTATTTCAGCACCTTATCTTCATTGGCCAGATTCTATCTTTACTTATGTAAAAGAGGACGCTTTTTTAAGCACGGGAGATGTTTTTGGATTTCATTTCTCAGCAAAAAATATCTTTGATGATTTGACACAGCTTGATGCGAATATGATTGAATCTCAAAAATATTACTTTGATGTGATTATGGCACCTTTTAAGCCATATGCTCTGGAAGCGATTGAAAAAATTCGCAATCTAAAAATAAGTATCATTGGACCTTCTCATGGTCCTGTGCTGCGAGGAGATCCGTGGGGTGCAGTCAAACGTTACGAGAAATGGGCACAGCCGACGATAAATGATCCCAAAAAGATTTATATAGGCTATGTTTCCTGCTATGGATATACTGCAAAATTGGCGGCAAAAGTATTTGAGGGCGCACAGCAGAATGGCGTTGAAGTGGAGATAGAAGATATTTCTAAGCTATGTGCAGGTGATGTTGCGGCAAAAATTCAAGCTGCCGACGCATTTGCGTTAGGATCTCCTACTTTAAATAGAGATGCATTAAAACCTGTATGGGATGTCCTTACATCACTTTGCCCTTATGTGATGAAGGGAAAACACGCAGCAGTGTTTGGCTCTTATGGCTGGAGCGGCGAGGCATGCAAGTATATGACACAGCGGCTGGAGAATATAGGAGCTGTTGTTGCAGGGGAATCACGTGCAAAGCTGAATCCAAGTGATGAGGAATTAATGAATGCTTATGATTTGGGTGTTGCATTAAGGGGAACCATTCAATAAAAGCAGAAAAGATGATAAAAGGCACTGTGCTTTTCTGAAGTAGAGTGTCTTTTTTATGCGAAAAGCTGAAAAAAAACGATGATTTATTTTTAAAGGCAAGAAAAAAGTCAATCAGAAACGTGCGTTTTATTGTGCTTATCGTTGTTTGAATAGCTGTGCAAAGGCTTTTTTAAACCTTTTTAAAAGAATTTCAAAAAAAGCATAAAAAAGGTATAAAAAGGAGTTGACATAAGGGGAATGATTTGGTATTATAAATGAGCCGCAAAAAACGCGGAGAACCTTGAAAAAACAATACAGTACCAAATAACGCCAACTCACATTTAAAAAAGAATGTGGGGAGGAAGAAAAGAAATAGCTTGTAAAGCGGAGCCTGATCAATACTTAAATAAAAACATACTACGGTATGAAAAAGTTTTAATTAAGAGTTTGATCCTGGCTCAGGATGAAC
>JAVXBD010000009.1:0-32906 GCA_036660175.1 Christensenellaceae bacterium
TGCAATGAAAGAAGTGGAATTTTCGACATGAAAAAGCAGAGAAGCCATACCCCTCTGCCTAAAAATGTATTGTTTTTTAAAGTGTGTCAATAATCGCATCGGCACACTTGATGCCGTCGGCTGCCGCAGACATGATGCCGCCAGCATATCCAGCACCCTCGCCACAAGGATAAACTCCTTTGATGCTGGAACAGAATGATTCGTCACGCAGTATGCGAACGGGTGAAGAACTTCGGGTTTCTACTCCTGTGAGCAGTGCATCATGCGCATCAAAGCCTGCAATTTTGTTGCCGAAAATCTTTAACGCATCTACCAGCGTATAAGAAATATAAGCAGGCAGACATTTGTGCAAATCGGTCAGTGTAACACCCAATGGATAGGTCGGAGAAACGCTTCCAAGCTTTGTGGAGGGAACGCCGTTTATAAAGTCGCCCACCAATTGCGCAGGTGCCTTAAAGTTTTTGCCGCCCAATAGAAAGGCTTGCTTTTCAAGCTCCATTTGATAATACATTCCAGAAAGTGCATGATCGCTTTCAAAATCATCAGGGGAAACACCCACCAAAAATCCACCGTTGATGTTTTGCCCATCTCGCTTAAATTCGCTCATACCATTGGTCACAAGCATTCCATCAGAAGATGCCGCCGCAACCACACTGCCGCCTGGACAGACGCAAAAGGTGTAAGCGCTTCTGTCGTTTTTTAAATGGCAGGAAAGCTTATAGTCTGCCGCAGGAATGTTTTTATATTCTGCAAAACTGCCATATTGTGCGGTATTAATGCTGTGCTGCAAATGTTCTATGCGTACACCGACTGCAAAACTTTTTGGCTTCATTTCCAAGCCGCTTTGGTGCAGCAGTTCAAAAGTATCACGTGCGCTGTGTCCGATTGCCAGCACCAAATGGTTGGTATCAAGTGAAACTGTTCCTTGCAAAGAGCGTGCCTCAATACCCTGCAAACAATTGTTGTGCGTAATGATTTTATTGAATGTATGCTCAAACAGAATATCACAGCCCAGTGAAAGCAGCTTTGCCCTCATGTTTTTTAGCACAACACGCAAAATATCTGTGCCAATATGTGCTTTTGCAGCATAGAGAATGCTTGACGGTGCGCCAGCAGCAGCAAATTCCTGTAGGATATATGCTTGGCGAATGTCTTTTGTACCAGTGGTAAGCTTTCCATCAGAAAAAGTGCCTGCACCGCCCTCTCCAAACTGGATATTGGAGTTTTCGTTAAGCATGCCAGATGTAAAAAACTGCTCAACGTCTTGTGTGCGTGCGTCTACTTCTTTTCCTCGTTCCAATAAAATCGGCTTTAAACCAGCCTTTGCAAGTGTTAATGCACAAAATAGCCCACAAGGGCCACTGCCCACAACAACAGGCCGTGCGCCGAGCGCTTTTTGGGCGAAAGCCGTTTGATAAACAGGTGCGTCATAGACAGTAGCATCGGTGTTTTGTGCAAGCAAGTCTTTTTCGTTTTTGGCTGTAAGACAAACGCTCAAAACATAATGGACATTACTTTTTCTGCGTGCATCAATTGCCTGCTTGACAATTTTCATATCGGTAAAGTCCGAGGTTTTTAAAAGTGCGCACACAGCATCGTGCAAATCGTCTTGCGTAAAATCTAATGGAAGTTTGAGATTGTTAATTTTTATCATAAGTTACCTTTCAGGAAAATAATCTTTTATGCTTAAGTATACCATATTTAAGTGTACACATAAAGATAGTTGATATTTTTTTTAAATATTGGTATGATATTTTAGTAGAGGTGAAAGAAGTATGAGTAAAATTCAGGAAATTCAAACAGAAATGATTGCAGCTCTAAAGAACAAAGATATGGCACGCAAAGAAACGCTGTCGTTGCTGCTTTCAGCATTAAAAGCGAAAGCGAAAGACAAAAGAGAAGATTTGACACAAGAAGAAGAGAATACAATTATTTTAAAGGAAATCAAGCAAACAGAAGAAACTTTAAATACCGCAAATGGTAGGCAGGATATTATAGAAGAAAGTACTGCAAGAATTGCTATTTTAAACGAATTTGCACCAAAAATGATGAATGAAGAAGAAATCAACATAATCATCAAAAAGGTATTGAGCGATTTAAGTTTAGACGCACCTACCGCAAAAGAGAAAGGCATGATTATGAAAAATTTGATGCCGCTTGTAAAGGGAAAAGCAGACGGCGGATTGGTGAATCAGATTTTAAGCGGATACTTTAAAGCATAGTGAACGAAAGCTAAAAAAATAAGACTGCTGTATTGTATTGTGCGGCGGTCTTTTTTATTTAATAATAATGTATGTGGATAAATAGATTGTTCGTTTAAATTATGCTGGTGAGATATATCCGTAAAACATGTTTCGTATCTTTGGGGTGCTGTTTAAAAACCATAAAAGAAATGTTGTGATGAGTCCTTTTAGTCCAATATATTCAGCTGTTTGGAATCCAAAATATTCAAAACGTTTTTGGCTGTATTTTCGTCCGTCACCAAACAATTCAGCATTTTTGTATTGAGCGCACCAATAATTGAAAAAATCTTTGTGCTTCCAATAGCGATTGCCATAATGTGCTTGGTGTTTTTCAAACTGTCAAAATCAATGCCCAATAGTTTGTTGTTATGCTCACAGCTTAGGACTTCACCTTTAATGTTAAATCTGCGGGAACAGAAATCTCCGACCGCCATATCTGGATATTTATTGATTTCTTCGAGCATACTCAAATGGTGCAGCTCGTTTTGGTTAACATCATATAACTCTGGTGGCGCACCAATGCCTAACACCGCAAAATCTAAATGATTCCATTTTTCTGTGATAGCTTTCATGTACATACTTTCTAAAAAACGCTCTTTATCCTGTAAAGAATCAACATACCCAGGCGCATAAATAAATACTGGAATGCCGCACAGCTTTTCGGCGAAAGTGCGTACGCTTTCGTTTAGCTGAAACTCTGAGGAAAGCAGCGGAGAACCGCCAATAAGAGAAACAACGCAAATATCGCACAAATTCGTGTCTTCGGAAAAAGTCTGCATAAATTCATAACACGCCGAACCCCAAGAGATACCTACTGAAGAATGGCTGTACATGGATTCCGCCGCAAAAGTAGCAGCCTGAGAAGCAACGATTTTCAAAGTTAGCTTGTCATTATCGGTATTAATCGGAATCACCAAGCATTTATCTAATCCAAAGCGCATTTCAAATTCATGCGCAAGTTCTTCGTTATTGATAGAAGGATCTTTGATTTGGATTTTCACAATGCCAGAGTTTTTGGCTTCGGTCAAAAGCATCGAAACGGTAGAACGAGAAATTCTAAACTCTTTTGCAATTTTTTCTTGTGTGAAACCTTGATAATAATACATTTTTGAAACTTGCACTAACCTTTGTATATCAAATGTTGAATTCATATGTCGATCTCCTAGTATACTGTATAATAAGTGTGTTTAATAATATCATACACAATGTTTTTTACAAATGCAAATAAAAATTTTAGAACAAATAGAATTATTGACAATTGTAATTACAAATGTTAGTATAGTACATGGAATTTGATGAATTATAAAAAAATAAATATTTGCATTTGAGGACGGAAATGGTTAATATTAGTATATAAGGAAAGCATAAAATCATTTCATGTTCATGCAGTTTTAGAGAAAAATTTGGCGGCTTACGATTACGTGTAAACGAAGCAGTGTCCGAAGGCTTACAGTCAGTCATCTATAAGAGATTTTGCAACAGTAACCACATAGGAAAAACGCAATCGGCAGGATTGTACAAAAGGGGGAATACGATGAAGTTTGATTTATCATTGGATTTGAATTTGGTATTGATGGAAACACCTATTTGGGACGACAGAAACAAGAAAATGCTACTGACCGATCTCTTTACGGGTGATATTCACGAATTTGAACCAAGTACAAAAAAAGATACTCTATATCAGACAAATAGTTTGATTGGCAGTGCAATTCCGTGCGACGATTCAAATAAAATTTTGTGTGCAATTGATAGAGGTATTTGTCTGGTTGATAAGACAGATGGTAGTATCAAAGTGATTGCAGACCCGAACCAAGCAAATGAAAACAATCGGTATAACGATGCACGTGTTGATGCGGCAGGCAGAGTTTTTGTAAGCACTGTTTCAAAGTTATACGGCAGTGCAGACTATGAACCCACTATGCTGGGCGATTTTTATATGGTTGATACAGATGGCAGTGTAAAAACAATTGCAGCAGGCATCAACCAATATAATGCAATTGTATGGAATCAAGACAGCACCAAAATGTTTGTGGTGGATACCTACAATAATCAATTGTTGTGCTTTGATTATGACCTTGCAAAAGGCCCGATAAGCGGCGGCAGAGTGGCGCTTGACTTGCAGAAAATCGGTATGCCAGATGGCATGTGTATAGATGGCGAGGATAACCTTTATATCTGTCACTGGACAGGCAAAATTTCCGTATGGGATAAAGATTTAAACCAAATAGAATTGATTGATTTTCCAGTGGAGCAGGTATGCTGCTGTGGTTTTGGAGGAGAAGACTTAAAAGATTTATATGTTGCGACCGCAAGGTTTGGCTATACGGACGAGCAGATGGCACATAGAAATGGTGCAGGAAGTTTGTTTGTTGGAAGATGTAATAAAAAAGGCGCAATGGATCACTTTTATCGAGTAAAATAAGGGAAAAGAGGAGTATTATTATATGAATAATTTTGAATTTTCAGTACCAACAAAAATCGTGTTTGGTGCAGGCGAAGTAAAAAGAGTAGGGGAATTGGCGGCGGAATTTGGAAAAAAGGCGCTGTTGGTAACGTATGATGAGAGCCTTGTAAAACAACTGGGTTTTTATGATAAAGTAGCAAAAAGCTGCAAAGAGGCAGGCGTTACGCTGTTTCATCATTTTGGCGTACAAAGCAACCCAACCGCAGAACACGCAGCAAAGGGCATCGAGCTTGCAAAAAAAGAAAAGCCTGATGTTATCATTGCTCTTGGCGGCGGCAGCGCAATGGACGAAGCAAAATTTATTGGTATTGCAGCAAAATATGATGGAGATGCGTGGGATTTTGCAACAGGAAAAGCGCAAATTACACAAACACTCCCGTTGATTGTTGTGGTAACGATTCCTGCAACCTCCTCTGAGCTTAACGGAACGGCAGTTATTACAAACGAAACACTAAGAAGAAAAGACGGCTTTGCAAATCCGATTATGCGTCCTTGTGTGGCGGTGCTTGATCCTGAGCTGACCTATACCATTCCAATGAAACAGACAGCTTATTCAGCAGCAGATATAGTATCACATTTGCTGGAGCATTATCTTGGAAACCAACTGGAATTTTCACCTTATCAAGACCATTTCTGTGAGGGCGGTATTCGTTCTATTATGGAATGTATGGATAGATTGCTTATCAACAGTGCAGATAAAGACGCTCGTGCAGTGATGATGTGGCAGGCGGCATTTGCATGGAATGGATTTTATGACTGTGGATTTGGGCTTCCAAATTCCAATATTCATATTCTTGGACATTCTTTGTCAAACTTCTACAATACGCCACATGGTGCGGCAATGTCGATTACAATCTTGGCGACGATGCGTTATTATCTGAAAGAGCGCACTCCAAAATATGCAAAATTTGCACGTGAAGTTTTTGGAGTTCGTGAGAAAGACGACATGATTGCAGCAAAGGCTGGAATTGCGGCGATAGAAGCATGGTTTGAAAAAATCGGCGCACCAACAACGCTTGCACAGGCAGGTATTACCGATGCAGATGCCATTGATAAAATGGCGCCAGATGCGCTGAAAACAGCAGAAGCATGGGGCGAGCTTGAGGAATATCACTATACAGTTGAAGTGATGAAAGAGCAGTTTAAGCTTTGCCTATAAGTTTGAATGATAATAGAAGAATTTGAGTGCGGTTGTTGTTATTATTTGACAATAACCGCATAGAACTTTCATTCAGAAGCAAATTTGCAGAATATTTTTCATAAAGGTGAGGGTAAAAAGATGAGTTGTTTTTTGGGAATTGATGCGGGAACAAGCGGAATAAAGGCGATTGTGATGGACGAAACAGGGACCATTCACGGAATTGGATATTGTGAATGCGACTTGATTACACCCAAACCAAACTGGGTAGAGGAAAGTCCAGAAGAATGGTGGAAAGCTTGCAGCGCAGCGGTTACGCAAGCATCAAAAAATAGCGGTCATGGTATGGATATTGAAAGCATTGGCTTTTCGGGACAGATGCAGGGATGTACACTGCTTGGCGAAAACGGCGAAGCAGTTGATAATTGCATGATATGGTTAGATCAGCGTGCGGCGGCGCAGGCAGATGAACTGAACGCAAAGATGGATGCCAAAGAAATGCTTGAAATTACGGCAAACTATTGCCTACCCAGTTTTTGGGCGCCAAAACTGTTGTGGCTCAAAAAGAATCGTCCTGAAGTATTTGCAAAAACAAAAAAAGTTTTATTTACAAAAGATTATTTAAGATACCGTATGACAGGCGAAATTTCGACAGAAGTTTCCGATGCGTCACTCAGTTTCTTGATGGATATGAAAAAACGTCAGTGGTCAGACAGAATGTTTGAGGTGACGGGTTTAAGCAGAGATTTGGTACCTGAGAGATTATTGGAATCCATTGATGTTGCAGGGTATCTAAAAAAAGACGTTGCACAGGCATGGGGCATGAGAGCAGGTATTCCTGTTGTTGCAGGCGGCGGAGATCAGCCAGCAGGCGGCGTGGGTAGCGGTGTTGTAAAAACTGGAACAATTGCGGCAACGATTGGTACATCGGGTGTTGTCTTTGGATGCTGCGATACACCGTTTATTGATGAGCAGCGTCGGGCAATGTTTAGCTTATGCCACAGTGTACCTGATAAATACTGTTTCTTGGGCTGCACATTGGGTGCGGGCGGTTCTTTTAAATGGATAAGAGATACGTTCTTTGCGGATAAAAAAGCAGAATTTGCACAGTCTGGCAAAGATATTTATGATTATATCACAGGCTTGGCAGAACAGTCCCCGTTGGGTAGCGATGGTTTGGTATTTTTGCCTTATTTAAACGGCGAATCCACACCACACGTTGATCCTGATGCACGTGGTGTGTTCTTTGGGCTTTCATATCGGCATGGGCTTGGGGCAATGTGCCGCAGTGTGATGGAGGGGGTTACCTTTTCATTGCGTGATGCCATTGAAATATTGAGAGGCACAGGGCTTCAAATCAGCGAAGTACGTGCAATGGGCGGCGGAGCAAAAAGCAAATTGTGGCGGCAGATGATGGCAGATATTTTTAACGCATCAGTTGTTACCATGAATATGGAAGAAGGACCAGCAGCAGGCGCAGCGATTATGGCGGCGGTAGGCAGCGGAAAGTTTAAAAATGTACAGGAAGCGTGCGATGCTATTCTAAAGATTGAAAGTGTTACACAGCCGATTGCGCAGAATGTGGCTTATTATGACGAGTATTATAAAACATACGTGGAGCTGTATAAGGATTTAAAACAGACATTTGCAGCACAAGCAAAAAGAGTGCAAAAACATCTGGGATAATATGGGAGAAAGTATGATAGAGGTAAAAAATCTTACCAAAGTTTATGGGGATAAGCGTGGCGTCAATGATGTGAGCTTTTCCATAGGCAAGGGAGAGATTGTAGGGCTTTTGGGTTCAAACGGAGCAGGAAAGTCCACGATAATGAATATGCTGGCAGGATATTTTCCGCCAACCTCGGGACAAATTACGGTTTCGGGGTGCGATGTGGTGGCAAATCCATCAAAGGCAGGCGAAAAAATTGGTTTTTTACCAGAAATTCCGCCGCTTTATGTAGAGATGTCGGTAGAGAGATATTTGACTTTTCTTGCAGAAATTAGAAATGTGAGCAAAGCATCACGCAAACAGCACGTGGCAGACACGATGAAACTGGCAAATGTGGAACAGGTTAAGGAACGTTTGATTCGTAATCTTTCCAAAGGATTTCGCCAAAGAGTTGGGCTTGCGCAGGCACTGATAGGAAACCCAGAGGTACTGATTTTAGACGAACCAACGGTAGGGCTTGACCCACGGCAGATAAAAGAGGTCAGGAATCTCATTGTGAAGCTAAAAGACAAGCATACGATTATTTTAAGCTCGCACATTTTATCAGAAATCAAAAACACCTGTGAGCGTGTCATTATCATCAATCAAGGACATATGCTTGCAGATGATACGATAGAAAATATGGAAAAAGGGGATAAAAACCGCTTTTCCATTACCATAAAAGGCGAAGCCGAAAAAGCAGAAGAGGTGCTTCAGAATCTGCCGCAGATTGAGGCTGTTTTACAAAAGGATACCAGTGAACAAGACTGCTGTTCTTTTGAATTGACTGTCAAAGACAGCGATAGAGGCAATATTACACTCGGTCTTGCACAGCAAAACATGGCAGTGATTGAGCTACGTCCGCTTGTAAGAACACTGGAAGAAACGTTTATGATGCTTACCTCACAAGACAATCAGAAGCTTGAATCAAGTATCACGGAGGAGGCGTAAGATGTTTTACTTATATAAAAAAGAACTGGAATCTTACTTTAATACGCCTTTCGGATTTGTGTTTATGGGCATTTTCCTCTTATTGTCGGGGCTTTCGTTTACCACTTCCAATCTATTGGGCGGAAACGGCGATTTGGCAGGAATGTTTGGGCTTTTAAGCAGTATGTCGTTTATGACATTTCCAATACTGACCATGAAGCTTTTTGCAGAAGAACGCAAAGCGGGTACAGAACAACTTCTGTTAAGCTCTCGGCTGTCTGCCACAAAAATTGTTTTGGGCAAATATTTGGCGGCATTGACCGTTTTTGCGATTACTTTATTGATGCTGGTGATTTATGTAGGGATTATTGTTACATATGGCAGTCCTAATATGGGCAGCATTTTCGCATCGTTCTTAGGATTCTTTTTGCTGGGGGCGGCAATGATTGCAGTATGCGTTTTTGCGGCATCAATGGTAGAAAGTCAAGTAACGGCGGCAATTGCGGGGTTTGGTATTTTGTTTGTACTGGTAATGCTTCCAACATTCAGCAATTCTCTGCAAATACCTGTTATTAGCAATGTGCTGTCTGCGATTGCAATATCGGCAAGGTATGACGAGTTTGTTCGTGGCATCTTTAGCTTAGGACCTGTATGTTATTACATAGGATATACTTTTGTATTGCTGTTCCTGACAGTAAAAAGCATTCAGCGCAAGAGAATTGGTTAGGAGAAAATATGAGTAACAGCAATCCAAAAAATAAAAAGAGAGTTTATTATATCATTACAGCGGCGACGATTGCACTTGTGATTGCCATTGTTTCGGTGGTTGTGATGATTGCAGATAAGGCACCATGGAAATATGACATGACCTCACAAAAACTGTTTACATTGTCCGAACAAACCACTGCGGTGCTTTCAGAGCTGGAACAGCCCGTTACAATTGCAGGGGTTTATGCAACTGGTCAAGAAGAAAAAATGGTACAGTCTTTACTAAAAGAATACGAAAAAGCATCTGATAAGGTGATTGTAGAATATATTGATGTAGAACGTGAGCCTGCAAAATTGGCAAAATATAATCTGACGGTAGCAGCCATTACAAACGGCAGTTTGATTGTAAAAAGCGGCGAAAACATCAAAATTATTAATGGAACGAATCTGTTTGAAGATACGACTGAGGGAAGAGTATTCAATGGTGAGCGTGAAATTACTGGCGCAATTAAATATGTGAATGCAAAGGAAATGCCGGTTGCATATTTTGTAACGGGGCATGAAGAAGCAAACACCACAAAAGTGATGCAAAAAGCAATTTCTGCATTGCAGCTTGATACCTATGAGGTTAAAGAAGTTTCGCTGACACAAGATGGTGGAGTGCCAAAAGATGCAAAAGTTTTGATTTTCACTTCGCCCAAAACAGATATTACAGCAGAAGAGCTGACGATGCTGCAAGAATACGCAAAAACAGGCGGCAAGGTCATGATTATGCTTGATTCGGTAATGAATACAAATGATATTCAACTGCCAAATCTTGATAAATTTACTAGAGATTTTGGGATTAGCATTCCCAACAACTATGTAGTCGAAGAAAACTCGCAAAATTATCTGTCTACACAAAAGTTGTATTTGATTCCGCAATATGCGCCGCACGAGATTACCATGCCTATCGCAGAGGCGAAAAAGCTGGTTATTTTGCCTGTTGGACGTGGACTAAGCGAAGTGGAATATGATAAAAATGTGGTAAAGCTGACACCGCTTCTAATGTCGTCTGACCTTTCATGGATGCGTATGGATATGGCGATTTCGTCATCAGAGCGCACCGAAACAGATATTGCAGGGCCAATTCCGCTTGGATATGCGTCCACAAGAAGCAATGTAAAATGGGGCAACGATGAGGCACGGTTGGTTGTGATTGGGAATGGCTCGTTTGCATATGATGGGAACATAGAGGTTCAGGCAAACAGAGAGCTGTTTGTAAATTCGGTAAATTGGCTGCTGGGCGATCGTGAAAACGATGTCATTGCATCAAAGGTTATTAATTCCTCCAGCCTTATTATCAGAGGAACGGATTTTTCAAGGCTGGCGATGATATGCCTTGTTGCAATGCCAGGCATTGCACTTTTAGCAGCGTTTCTGACATGGTTGATTAGGAGAAATCGATGAAGAAAAATATACGAAATTTGTTGATTCTTGTAATTGTTTTTGCCGCATTGCTTACAGTGTTTTTGATACTTGATTCAAATAACGATCCTGCCGCAACAGGTGTATTATATAAAATTGAAGACGATGGCATAAAAAAAATAGAGATTAACAATGAATTTGGCAGTTATGCTTTTGAAAAAACAGGCGAGGAGTGGATGATTTCTTCGGGAGAAGATACCTATCGTACCAATCCAGAAAAAATGAATTTGTTGATTTCAAGCTTGCAAAGTGTGCCGATTGATAGAGTGCTGGACGAAAAAATTGCTGAATATGGCTTTGAACAGCCACGAGCAACAGTAAAAGTGACAGACACAAAAGGCAACACATATAGCTTTTTGGTGGGTGCCGAAACAGCAAGCCGAGCAAATGCCTATGTATATGATTTAAAAACGAAAAAGAGCATGGTGACCTCTACGGCGGCGGTTTCTCAGCTTACTGGAAGCCTACAAGCATATCGTGCAAAAGATGTGCTGACGATTGATTCTACTAAGATTCGCAGACTTGCTTTTTATGAAAATGAGAAGCTGTATATGTCCGTTACCAATACGGATTATAAAAACTGGGCATTGGAGTATCCTTTTGAAGTTCCTGCAAGAAAAGTAATTCTAACAGAGTTTGTTGCAAAGATGCGTGGATGGGAAGTCGCTGGATACCCAGAGCAGACTCAGACAAAGGCGGAGATGGGATTGGAAAATCCAAAGACCGCTATGCAGATTACAGATGCAAATGGTGATCAACAAACAATTTTCTTCGGAAAAGATGATGGAACAACAACCTATGTACAAATCGGAGAGAATGAAATTGTGAAATTATATACGGTAGATGTGAATCTATCCACCATGACTCCCGAACAAGTGATGTATGTAGCACCGCTTGAATCTAATATCGGTGAGCTTAAATCAATTTCTGTAACAAAAGATACGCCTTATGTGTTTACAATTGACCATTCGGGCAGTGTACCTGTGATTACAGAAAATGGAAAAGATGTTTCGTATCAGGATTTTTCCGGGATACTGACAAAATATATTACGCTGAATGCGACGGGCTATGATCCTAAGCAAATAGATACCAGCGGCAAACCTGTTGCAGTATGCACTTCTGTTTTGACAGATGGTGGCACAAAAGAGTTAAAGCTTTATCCTCGTGATGCGGATACGCTGTATATGTTGGTAGATGGTAAAACTGAGTTTTATTTAAACATTGCAGATTTAGATGAGCTTTTGTATCGCATCGAAAAAGCATCAAAAAGTTTATAAAGTTTGCCTTATTAAAAGGCGAAAATAATATATTATTAGGAGGAAGATTATGAAAAAGAACACGACAATGATTGTTGCGTTGGTAGTAGTGGTACTTATGTCTGTTGCATTGTTTGCAGCATGCGCACCAGCACCAGCACCAGCAGCATCAGAAGCACCAGCAGCATCAGAAGCTCCAGCAGCAACTGAGGCTCCAGCAGAAGCTCCAGCAGAAGCTCCCGCAGAGGCAAAAACAGACGCTTATATCGGTAAGGTGCCGATTACTCTAAAGCATGATGTTCATGGAAACGATGCGAAATGGGCAGAGAAGTATGCAATGGAGAAATACGGTGCTACTTATGAAGTTATCGATCCTGACCAAGATCTTAACAAAGAGATTGCGGCAGTAGAAACTTTCATTGGTAAAGGCGTAGATGGTATCATTTTACATCCTGTAACAGAAGATGGCGTAAATGAAATCATCCAAGAAGCAAGAGATGCGGATATTAACATCATGACATACTGTGTTGGTACAACAGGTAAAAAAGTACCTGCATTGATGATTGATGAAGCTTCCGTTGCTGAGCAAATGGGTTCAGACATGGCTAAAAAATGGATTGAATTATATCCAGACAAGCCAGTATCAGTTGGTTTAGTTAGCTGGACAGACATTGCTTTCTGCTTTGACAATCGTTCAGGCCCATTCCTAAAAGGCGTTAAGAGCGTAGTAGATTATCTACCTACAAAAGATGTTCCTACATTTAAAAACAGCGCAGGCGAAGAACTTGTTGGCGCACAATATTGGGAGCATGCTGGCGGCGTTTTGGAAACAGCACAAAAAGTTACAGCTGATGCTATTACAAAATACCCAGATGTAAACATCGTTTATGGCGATAACGTATCAAACGGCTTAGGCGCATTGGCAGCATATGAAGCAGCTGGACGTGGTAAAGCAAAAGACGGCAATCCTTTAACAGAGATTATTGCATCAACAGATGCTTCTGCTGGAGAGCTGAAAAAATTAGCTGATCCTAATTCATCATTAAAATATGCTTTGGGTATGCAACCACAAACTTTTGCTTATGCACAAGTTGACATGATTATGGAGCTTATCAACGGAACACTTGATAACGACACATATGTTGAAAAATCAACTCCAGACAGTTACTTCAACTTCTACAAAGATTCATTAGAAGATTTGCAGACTTGGTTTAACACACAATACAATCCAGAAACACCACTTGATTTAGCAGCAGAAATCGCAAAAGCTAAATAAGGTAAAACTAATTTTTAAAAATGGCAGGGAGGGATTTTCCTCCTTGCCAAAAATTATAATCACAAACAAAAAAATGCAAAAAGTTTTGAGATAGATGTATCTGAAAAGCTAAGGCGTGGGGGAAAAAATGCACAGATACGAAAGAAAAACGTACAGGGGTTTATTGCCCCATGCCTTAGACCATAACGGTATCATAAAATAATATTATAAACAAAGAAACGGAGGAATTGCCAATGAGCGAATACGTATTGCAGATGAAAAACATTTGCAAACAATTTTCAGGTGTAAAAGCACTTGATGATGTCAGCTTTGACATTGTAAAAGGTTCCTGTCATTGTTTAGTAGGAGAAAACGGCGCTGGAAAATCAACTTTGATTAAGATTTTAACGGGCGCACACAAAAAAACATCAGGTACGGTGCTGTATAATGGAAAAGATTTTAATCCAAACAGTACAAAAGATGCGATGAAAGCAGGCATTGGATGCTTATTTCAAGAGCTAAATGTTGTTGAACAGCTGCGTGTGGAAGAAAATATTTGTTTGGGACTGGAAGAAACAAAGTTTGGGGTTATCAAAAAAAATTCCAGTACAAAAGTCTTTGATGTTTTAAAAAGAATTGACAAGACAATTGATCCAAAACAGTTGATTTCAGAATTGAGCGTAGCAAAACGTCAAGTTGTAGAAATGGCGAAGGCACTTGCGATGGATTCTGATGTGATTATCATGGACGAGCCAACTGCATCTCTTTCTGAGGAAGAAGTGCGTAGACTGTTTGATATTATCGCAGACCTAAAAAAGCAAGGGATTACAATTATTTATATCTCTCACCGTTTAGAAGAAATTATGGAGCTTGCTGATTATATAACAGTTATGCGTGATGGAAAGCATATTTCTACTTGTAAAAGAGATGAAATAAACTCTCGCAACGATTTGATTCAGATGATGATTGGTAAAGTAATCGTTGAGGATTACGTACCAAATGCGGTGAACCGCAATAAAAAAGTTGTTGAGGTAAAGCATTTAGTAAATAAAAAGCTGAAAGATGTGTCTTTTGATTTATATGAGGGGGAAATCTTAGGCTTTTATGGGTTGATTGGTGCGGGTAAATCTGAAATTGCACGTGCTATTTTCGGTGTTGATGAGTTTGCGGGGGAATTGCTGATTGATGGTAAGGAAGTGAACATCAAAGATGCAATGGCAGCATTAAAACATGGTGTTGCACTTGTTCCAGAAGAGCGTAGAACAGAGGGCATATGTACTGCACTTAGTATCGCAATGAATACACCAATGATGAACTATGAATCTGTTTCTAAACACGGAATTTTAAATAAAGTAAAACAAGGTAAAGTTGCAAGAGAATACATTGATAAAATTGAGATTTCTTGCAGAGATGAAAACCAGAGTGTTGCTTATTTAAGTGGTGGAAATCAACAAAAAGTTGTACTTGCGAAATGCCTAAATGTTCAGCCTAAGGTGTTGCTCTTAGATGAGCCTACACGTGGTGTTGATGTTGGCGCAAAGCAAGAGATTTACTCTATTATTCGTAAACTTGTAAAAGACGGATGCTCTGCGATTGTATTTTCCAGTGAGCTTCCAGAAATTATGGGTATGTGTGACAGAATTATATTACTGTATGAGGGCGAAATGCGCGCAATACTTGATAATGGCAGCGAAGTCGATTCTCAACAAATTATGCATGTTGTAACGGGAGGTAAGTAAGATGACTCCAGCAAATCAAACATTGGAAGGCGTTGCAAAACGCAAATTTAAGTTCACTCCTGATGGAGTACAAAACCTTACAATATTCGGTATATTTGTTGCCATTTGTATCTTTGGTGTAGTCATGGAACCATCTTTGTTCTTAAGCAGTTCAAACCTGATGAACATATTGGTTTCAACATCAAGCGTTATCATTACAGCTTCGGCAGTAACGATGGTACTGATTTCAGGCAACCTTGATTTATCGGTTGGCGGCGTTGGTGCAATGGCAGGCGTACTGTTTGCATTGTTTGCTTTAAACGGCATACCAGTACTGATGGCGGCATTGCTTGCAGTTGGGTGCGGCGCACTTGCAGGATTTTTAAGTGGTTTTATTATCTCAAAGCTTAGTTTGCCATCTTTTATCATATCCTTGGCATTCAAGTATATTGCAGGTGGTATCGCACTGATTGGTGCTGGCGGCGCAATCATATCCTCTGGTTTACCAGGTGATATTGGAAATTTAGGCGCAACATACGGCGGTATTCCAATGCCTGTTGTATTTGCAATTGCAGTGTTTATTATTTTCTTGCTGCTGCAAAACAAGACGACTTTTGCAAGCAAGACTTATGCAATTGGCGCAAACATCAAGGCGGCAAAACTTTCAGGTATTAATACAGTCAAGGTTATCACTACTGTATTTATGCTTTCGGGTATAGCGGCGGCATTTACAGGTGTAATTATTACATCAAGATTTAATGTTGCAGATTCGGGCATCTTGCCAGGATTTGAAACAGACTGTATTATAGCGGCGGTATTAGGCGGAACAGATATTAATGGTGGACGTGGTACCGTATTTGGTATGATTATCGGTGCGCTTATCATTGGCGTATTAAGCAATATCATGAATATGATGGGGCTTGCGATTTACAATCAGTCCATTGTTAAAGGTGTTGTGCTGATACTTGCAATCTTGCTGAACAACTTAATTCGCAGCAAGGTTAAAGTATGAGGAAGGGAGATTTGGAATGATGAAAAAGAAAAGTATAAACAAGAGTAGTTCATCTAAGCAAAACTTAGTTTTGTTGGGGCTGCTGGTTGTAATCCTATTGTTCTTTACACTGCAAAATCCAAAGTTTTTCAGTTTGTATAATATCATGAATATTATGCGGCAGAACGTTCCGAATTTCATAATTGCTTGTGCGATGATGTTTGTAATTGCCAGCGGTGCAATTGACTTATCTATCGGCGGCGTTATGGCTCTTTCGGCAGTAACCTATGGATATTTGTGTATTTGGGGAATAAACCCTTGGGTTTCTATTCTTCTTGTGATGGTGCTGGGCATTATTGTCGGCGTTGTCAATGCGATTATCACAGAGAAATTCCATATTCCAGCAATTATGGCGACACTCGCAACATGGTTGATTACAGCAGGGTTGGCGCTTACTATTTGTAATGCAATTCCAATCAGTGATGAGCCTGTCAAAGCGATTACAGTGCTGAATAAAATGAAGTTCTTTGATGATAAAATACCGCTTGCGTTGTTTATTATTTTAGGTGTTATTATTATTTTCTTCTTCTTGGAGAAAAAGACGATACTTGGAAAATATGCGATTGCGATTGGCGGAAACGAAAATGCAGCACGTTATTCAGGAATTAACGTTGCCAAAATGCACACGATTTATTTCGTTTTGTGCAGTGTAATGGCGGCTCTTGCTGGTGTATGGCAGGTTGCAAGACTGGGCAGTGCCGATCCGAAAATTGGTATCGGAATGGAGTTTACGGTCATATCGGCTTGTATCTTAGGCGGTGTTAATATCAAGGGCGGTGCAGGCAGTATTGTCGGCGTTGTAATTGGTACTGCAATTTTGGCGGTGCTTACAAACGGCATGCAGATGATGGATATTCAATCTTTCTATCAGCAGGTTGTAACAGGTATCGTACTATTAGGAGCGGTATTGCTTGACTATTTCTTTACATATTTAAGAAAGTCAAAAACTCGTCCAAAGGCGATTGAAACACAAGAGCAAATAAACTAAAACTTATCAGAGTAAAGCCCATGCAAACGAGAATGTTTGTGTGGGCTTTTTGTTTGGCTGTAAAACGGCCATAAATACTTGTTTGCGTTTTGTCTAAGATTCGGGTACACTAATTATAAGATTACTAATCAACGTATTAGATATACAGATTTTCAATTTAAAAAATAAATATATTTTTATTGATATGCAATAAAGTCATTTGTTTGCACGTTATAAGAGTGAACCCAATTGATACGAGAGGAGAAAATAAAATGGAACAAGTAATTTCAAAAAACAAACGTATTGGCATCATAGTGGGTGTTACTGTGGCAGCAATTATTATTTTGCTGGCAGTGGTATTTTTACTTTCGCCGACGCATCTTATAACGATGGACGTAAACCCTTCCATAAGCATTGAAACCAATCGTCTGGGCAGGGTTGTTTCTGTTACTGGTATCAATGATGATGCAAAGGCTGTACTTGCAAACTATGATTCTAAAGGCAAGGCGCTGGAAGATGTTGTGGCAGAGATTGCTGATTTGTTGGTGGTAAACGGATATTTGCAGAATGGTACGCAGGATGTACTGGTAACAGTACGTAACGATGGTGCTGCTACTGAAAATGTTGATAAAATGAATGCTGCAATTTCAGATTACATGCAGAAAAAAGGAATTTCGGCAAATATTAGCAGTCGTATAGAAAATTTTACAGATGAAGATGCTACAAGAGCAGAACAAAATCAGATGTCTGTAGGTAAAATGTTGCTGTTAGAACACCTTTCTGGCGGAGATCAAGCTGTTTTTGAACAGCTTAAGAGCATGAATATCACAGAGCTAAATAAGGCTGCTGAAAAAGTTGGTGTGGATTTGAGTGAGCTTGATGGTAAATCATTAGATGCTCCATTGACACAGGAAGATATTAATGAGATTTTTGAGGCGGATGATGATAATGATGCTTTAGAAGATCAAGCAGATATTGCGAAAGATGAAGCGGATGCGTTGGAAGATGAAGCGGAAGTTGCAGCCGATGCGGTAAAAGAGCAGGCTGATATTGATGCAGATATAGCGCAGGATGCGGCTGATGAGGAAAAGGAAAAAGCTGCGGCGGCGAAAGATGCTGCAAAAGATGCAGAAGATGCTGAAAAAGAAAGAGTGAAGACAGAAGCGGAAGAAGCAATCGAAAAGGAAGAGGAACGTAAAGCTGAGGAAGAGGCTACTGCGGAAGAAGCTGCCGAGGTTGAAGAAGCTGCTGCTGACGAAGCTGCCGAAGCTGCCGAAGTTGCCGAGGTTGATGAGGTTGAAACACCGGACGCTCCTGAAGTAGATGAAGACTAAAAAATGTTTTGGTGAATGGTGGGCAGAGTTTTAGATTTGTCCACCCGAACCAAATAAGTGGAAAGACAGAGGGATTTATGCTGTTACTGGTCATAGAACAACATTCCCGTCAACACAGAAAAGGAATTGACATTGATGAGGACATATTTGCGCTGATTGCAGACGGCGATAATGATGCCCTTGCTTTTTTATATACAAAAACAGAAAGAGCGGTCTATGCCTATGTGCTGTCTGTTTTAAAAGATCCATTTGCTGCACAGGATGTCGCTGCCGATGTTTATGTCAGAATCAGAAGGGCTGCACATTTATATAAGCCCATGAACAAACCGCTGGCGTGGGTGTTTTCTATTGCAAAGAATTTATCTATTGATTATATTCGAAAAAACCAGCAAAATAGTGAACTAATTGTTTTAGAGGACGATCTTAGGTTTTCGTGTATTGAGGATCCGACGCAGCGTATTGTGCTGAGGGCGGCAATCAACAGCCTGAATGAAGACGAAAGTAAAATCGTATTGCTGCACGCTGTTGCAGGTCTAAAGCATCGGGAACTTGGTGTAATCATGAATCTTCCATTATCAACGGTGCTGTCAAAATACCACAGAGCGCTCGCTAAGCTAAAAACGATTTTAACAGATGAGGGCATACGCCTATGAAAAATATAGAAAAAATACTGGCGCAAGCAGCAGGGCATTTGCCGCAGCCTTCCATAGAAGAAGTGATGAAGGCAGATGCGCCAAAAATGAGTGAACATGACGATATTACACAACAGATTTATAAAGATGTTGTGCATAAAAAACCAGTGCGTATGTTTGCCTATATGGCTACGGCTTGTGCAATGATTGCGATATTATTGGTGGGGTTTGCTTTTCATACATCGCCATTGGCAGTGTGCAGCATTGTTGAGTTAGACATCAATCCTGGGATAGAGTTGCGCCTTGATAAAGAGGATAAGGTGCTGCAAATCGCTGGAATCAATGATGAGGCAAAGGCTTTGCTGGAACAAGTTTCATTTGAGGATCAAAGTCTTAATACAACACTTACGACGCTAACAGAGTTGCTGGTATATGATGGCTATTTTCCGCAAGGTCATGGAGCGGTAATTTTATCTGTCAGCGACAAAAATGATGAACGTGCAAAGTATTTAGGCGAAAAAGTTACGACAGAGTTAGAAACAATACTAAAACAAAATGGAATTCATGCGAATATCATGACACAAGACATGAAGAGCAACCGTAAACTGTCAAAAAGCGCTCAAAAGCATGGCATCACCATGGGGCATCTGTCTGTGATTGAGCATATTATGGCAGTTGATCCGACAGCCACAATGGAGCAATTGCTTGCGCTTTCCTCGCAGGAGTTGATTGATATGATAGATGATATGGATATTGCTGTACAAGACGGACACTTTAAACTGTATATTGAAGAGGACGATGAAGATGAAGATGACGATGAGGAAAAGCCTGCATCAACTCCTAATGCAAATATGCACAGGGTTAGCGTGCCGACAGCTACCCATAATAGCAGTATAAAGCCTACACCAAGTGCGCCTCACAATCCAAAAAATACTGCTGGGGCAAGCAGTAAACCAATAGATGATGATACGGATAGTGATGATACAAACAGTGATGATGATTATGACGATGATATAAAAAATAATGATGATAGCGATGATTCCCCTAAGCCCACAACAAGTGCAGTTCCAGAAGAAAAAGAGGACAGTGATTCTGACGAAAACGGCAGTACAGACGATACCGACAGTACAGAAAATAATAGTACAAACGATACCGACAGTACGCAAACCACCAACAATAACACAGACGATACAAATAGCAGTGATGTGTATATCATAGGTGAAAACGGTGGCACGAAACAGGAAAATGATGAAGTGGAAACTGAGTTAGATGAGAAAAGCGGCACATAGCCGCTAATAGGTTTTGATTGCTTTTTATGTTGATAAGATTATTTGCTTGTTTCCTTGTTTTGCAGCTCTATTTTTTGAGCAAGGTCTGATAAGTACATCCAGCGTTCCATTTTCTGCTCCAATCGTTGCTCAATCTCTTGCTTTTGCTGAAGCAAAGTGGGCAGTAGCTCAAAACTGCTGGCATTGTTTTCGATTTCCGATTCTTTTTGTGCAAGTTCTATTTCCACTTTTTCGATAATCATGTCAATCTCGCTATACTCTCGCTGTTCTGCAAATGAGAATTTTAATTTTTTTGATTTTTGCTGGGGTATTTTGGCTTTTGGTGCGGCGGTTTCTTCAAGAGGAAGTGTGCGTTGCTGTATATAATCGCTGTATCCGCCGTTATAAAAAGCAATGGTATCATTTTCAAATGCAAAAATTCTTTCTGCGGTTTTATCCAAAAAATAGCGGTCATGCGATACCGTCACAACAGCTCCAGAAAACGTTTCAATGTATTCCTCAAGCACCATTAAGGTTTGTATATCCAAATCGTTTGTAGGCTCGTCCAGTAGCAGAATATTGGGTGCGCTCATCAGTATTTTTAAGAGATATAGCCGCCGCCGTTCTCCGCCAGAAAGCCTGCCAATTGTGTTCCATTGCAAATCGCCAGGAAACAAAAATTTTTCCAGCATTTGTGATGCGGTAAGTACGCCATCGGCTGTTTGTATGCTGTTGCTGGTATCCTTAATATAATCAATCACACGTGCCGATAGATCCATTTCTTCACATTCCTGAGAAAAATAGCCTATTTTTACGGTTTGCCCATGTGATACAATTCCAAAATCTGCCTGAATACTGCCATTGATGATTTTTAACAGAGTGGATTTTCCGCAGCCGTTTTTACCAACGATGCCAATGCGGTCGGTACGCAGAATGTTATAAGAAAAATGATCAATTAAAGGAGAAGCACCATAACTTATTGAAACATCATTGATTTCAATAATTTTTTTGCCCAAACGTGAGGAAACAGAGTCAAATTTTAAATCGGTCGACTGCTCTGTTTGCGTTTTGATGCTCAGATCTTCAAAGCGCTGTATACGGGATTTGCTTTTTGTGCCACGTGCACGTGGACCTTGCATCATCCAGTCTAATTCCTTGCGTAGCAGACTTTTTTGTTTGCGCAGTGTATTCAGATTCATTTCTTCTCGCTGTGCTTTTTGCTCTAAAAATCCAGAATAGTTTGCAGTATAATTGTATAAATTGCCTTTGCTGATTTCAATAATTCGATTGGTAACTCGATCAAGAAAATAGCGGTCATGCGTAACCATGATGATAGCACCGCTGTATTTTTCAAGATATTCTTCCAGCCAGCTTACCATTTCATTGTCAATATGGTTGGTAGGCTCATCTAATATCAGAATCTCACAAGGATGTATCAGTGCAGAGGCGATGGCAACCCGCTTTTTTTGTCCGCCAGACAGCAAATTGACATCTTTATTAAAATCAGTGATGCCTAAACGTGTAAGAATTGATTTTGCTTCATATTGTTTTGCTTGTCTAATATCTTTTGAAATACCCAAAAAGACCTGTTCAAGAACGGTATGATTTTGTTCAAAAACGGGATTTTGGGGAAGATAGCTGATGCGTACATCAGAGGACTTTGTGATTGTGCCGCTGTCACAGAAATCTTGCTGTGCAATGATTCTAAGCAGGGTGGATTTGCCAGTTCCGTTTACGCCGACAACGCCAATTTTATCGCCTTTTTCTACATATAAAGAAACATTCTCCAATAAATTCTTCTCTGTATAGCCTTTTGTAATATTTTCTGCTGCAAGTAATGCCAATATTTTTACCTCTTTGTGCTGTTTTATATCAGTATAATGGAATGACGCAAGGAATTCAAGACTTGTAGGATAAGCATACCAGACTCGAACCAATGCGCCTGAAACAAAGTCTGTTTGAAAACCGTATCGTTCTTATCTGATATGCTTACTGTTATTGCTTGCTAATTACGAAATGAGGTAGCTGAAAGAAATAATATATGCTATACTATTTATATATAAGCATATCAAGAGGATAGGAAAGGTCGCTACTAAAATGAGATTAAAAAAGAGAGCTTTTACATTAGTTGAATTAGTTATTGTGATTGCAATTATTGCTGTTTTGATGGCAATACTGATTCCCTCTATGCTTAGTATTTCAAGTGAGGCAGAGCTTAGAGTGTGCGAGTCAAATCGTGCAACGGTTCTAAGAATCTATAAAACTTATGCGATGCAGGAAAATCCGCCAACGCTGAAAGAAATTGTGGCAAATGCGAATCAAGATTATTTTGCTAACGAAGTGAAATGCCCGTCAAAAGGTGTGTATTCTGTTGTAATAGAGGGAAATAACGAAACAATTCACTGCTCTATTCATGGAAGCAGTAGTTTTCATGGACTTAAGGACGGCGATATACCAGATGGAATCAAGCTAAACTCGTGGAATAATCAAACGGGAAATTGGAAAGTTGTTAATGGCAGGATTGTTTCAAAAACGGGCGCATTTTTGATGTATAAGGTGGATGCTTCAGAGTATACTGTTCATGCTGAAGGATATTTAAAAGAAAATACGGGAATGATTGTTGAGGGATATGCCGATGGAAGTGCCTATTATGGCACAGCTGTTCAATTTGAAAAAGATGGGAAAATACTGATTACACCATTTAAGAAAGATCCGGGCATGTCAAATTTGGACGGAGGGTATCAGAAATCATTTAGTTTGCCGCCGGGAATGACACTTAATAAAGATATGAAAATGGAAGTTAAAGTGCGGTATAATAATGCAGGACAAAAAGTTGTGGATGTATTATTGGACGGAGTCGTGGTGGTTGATGGCTGTAAGATAAAAGATGCCCCAGGAGATGAGTGCTTATATGGTGTGCGCACATGGGGAAAGGGAACGGATGGAAACTTTAGTGACCTCTATGTTACAAAATGACAAAGTAACAAAAACTGATAAGACCGCATAGATAAATAAAATCATATGCGGTTTTTTTATAGCTTAAAATCCTCAAAGATTGCAGAATCAATATAGGGACGGGCAAGGGTATATTGCTCTGCGGTGCGTATTGTCCAAGCAAAGATTGTTGCACCACTGCTGCGCAAACGACGTATCAGGCGAGTATCAACGGTATGAAACTCATAACTGATGAAATTTGGTTTGCAGATGAAAAAAATACAAAGCCGCTGGATAATCATTAAAATTTTAGTGACAAAAAAGCGTGTGATTTTTGAAAAGTGATGCTCGCAAAAATTGAAATCTCCTGCAAGCTGACCACGAAAAACATGCGGCGCATGACGTCGGAACCATCTGATAGAAAACGGCGAAAACGATTGTACCGCATAATTTCCTTTATAATTTTGCAAAAGTGCATATAGCTTTTTCTCAAGTATTCCGCAAATGCTCTTGTTTTTGATTTCAATCAACAGCGGCACTTGACCATTTACCTCATGCAAAACCTCTTCTAAAGTAGGAATGGTATAGACGGTTCCTTTTAGGTGCATATGGCGGAGCTGAGCATAAGAATAGTCTTTTAGATTTCCTGCTTTTCCAGTCATACGCAGGAGCGTGCTGTCATGAAAAACCATAATGACACCATCTTTGGATAAGCGAACATCGGTTTCTATTGCATAGCCGTTTTGCACAGCGTTTTGAAAAGCGGGAAGAGAATTTTCGGGATAGAAATCGGTATGCAAGCCTCTGTGGGCATAATGATAGTCGGAAAGCCATGTTTTTTCTTGTGACGGAAGAAAATGAATAGCTTTTCGGCCGAAGCAAAAAAACAGAACTCCTACAATCACAAGCGCAATGAATAATTCCATAAATATCTCCTTAAAAAAATATGATATATATACTCTATATCATATTCTAAAATTCTTAAGATGAAACAGATGCAATTTTTAAGATTTTATGAAGATTGCTCTGTAAACAATTTTTCAAAGTCCTCGATGCACATAGGTCTTGCATAAAAATAACCTTGCACAATATCGCAGTTAATTCGTCTTAAGAAGGTAATCTGGTCTTGCGTTTCTACACCCTCTGCAACCACGACAATATCTAACCGCTTTGCCATACGAACAATATCTTCGACAACAATCATGCCACGTTTTTCGCAGTTTTTAAAAAATTGACCGTCGAGCTTTATAATATCAACAGGCAGTTCTTTTAAAAGGTTTAAGGAAGAGTATCCTGTTCCAAAATCGTCCATTGACAAGGTAAACCCAGCAAGCCGCAGCTTATGAAGCGTATCAAGCAGCAAAGTTTCATCTTCCGAAATTGCACTTTCTGTTAATTCTATCTCAAGCAAAGATGGATTGATGTCATATTTGGCGGCAATGCTGGAAAGCGCCTGACACAGTGCTGGATCAAACAAATGAATGCGTGATAAATTGATGGATATACGGACAGGTCTAATACCGGCATTAATCCATTCACGCAGCAATTTGCATACTTCCTCAAAGACATAAAAATCTATTTTTGTAACAAAACCATTTTTTTCAAATAATGGGATAAACGACATCGGAGAAATCAAACCTTTTTCTGGGTGATTCCAACGTACAAGCGCCTCAGCACCGACAACTTTTGTTGTTTTCAAATCAAATTTCGGCTGCAAATAAACAATAAATTCATGATTATCAAGTGCAAACTGCATACGATCTGTGATTGCTTTTTCTTCTAAAAGCTGCTTATTCATAGCGTGGTCGTAAAAAGCAAAAGATGCTGCATGATTATTTTTGATGGTGAGGCGTGCAATGTTAGCACGATCGTTGATCAGGTTTAGCGGCAGTGTTGGATCGTCAATGATATAAATACCGCAGGAAAAGACTAATTCATAAGGTTTGGCAGCAGAAAATGTCTGCGAAGTCATCATTTGATCAAAAATACTACAGATTCTTTCCTCTAACATTTCTTTGTTTTCATAGTGTGCCAGTACAGCAAAGTTGTCGCTGGAGATACGTCCCACCAATTCGTCCTTAGATAACGAAGAGGAAACACTTTTTGCAATATTCTTTAGAATCTTATTTCCCTCGTCATACCCATATATTTCATTTATCATTTTAAAATTATCAATGTCGAATAATAGCCAAGCATAAGAAGTGCCTTTGTCTAAAAGCTTTGATGAATGAAAAACAAAGGAGTTCCAGTTGCCAATACCTGTTAGCGCATCTTCAAATGCAAGACGAGCAAGCACTTTTTTGTGCTTATTATGAAGGATTGTAATATAGAACAAAAGAACAGAAAAAATAATGGATATAACAATAGAAACAATCAAAGTTGTATGAAGCAGAAAATCTGTTTTTTGTGTAACGACAGAGGCAGGTACAACAGAAATGAGTTCCCAATCCGAAATACCAAGTGGCTGATAGGCAACAAACCTTGGACCGCCTGGATAGGAATATTTGATGACGCCGCTTTGATTATTTTTCATATCGGTTTGCATTTCGTTGATGATGTCGGTATCATCTTTAAATCTTTGCAAATAAGAAAAATAATTGTCGAAAGTGCTTGCACTGGCGGGGTGATTAGAGAGTATAACAGGAGTGCCGTCCTTTTTTATAATATGCGAATATCCTGCTCCGTCAAAAGTGGATACTTCCAAAAAATCTGTAAATACGGTTGTGTTATGTGTCGCAAAAAGTACACCAGATACCGTGTTATCGTGATATATGGGAACTGCATAAACGTTCACATTTTCACCGTCAAAGATGTCTGTAAAGGTATCAGATAGAGTCGCATTGCCATTCATTGCACTGATAAAATAAGGTCTGGTAGAAAAATCTATAACCTCGCCATCTGTGGTATAAGCAATGCCGCTGGGCAATATGATACCCATACGCTTAAACGAGTTTTTATCACTCTCGGCTTTTAAAACGGGCAAAGACTGCTCAATATTTAAGCTTGACTGATGGCTGATAAAGGTTGCAATGGCGTCTAAGGTTTGTAAGTCCCCAGTAATTTTGCTTTTAATACTGGTGGCGCTTTGATGCGAAACTTCAGAAAGCTTTGTTTCTGTTTCTTCAGAAAGAATAACAGATACAGTTTTAATATAGATATTTGAAAACATAATGATAAAGACTAAAATAATCGCAACAATAATTATTGAAATCAGAAAAGTAGATTTCGTCGATTTTAAACTTTTTAAAGTCGATGAATCAATTGTGATGTCCGCATTATACATTTGTGAGTGATTGCGAGGTGAAGACATAATCACACTTCCCATTCTAACAACTTTAAAATTACGTTACGTTGTTTTGTATCATTATACCACGTTTTTCCATGAAATGTACAGTAATTCTTGCAGGATTGATGCTTATCCATAAGTGGAAAATTATAAAAAAAGTTGTGTAGAATAGAATCGGTAAAAAAGCTTGACAGTGCGGTGCTGTTTATGGTACTATTACACGGTAAAACAAAGCAGAGACTGTCCGTTTCTCACCTGCATAGCTTGATATGTATGGTTAAATAAAGCAAAATTGTATTTTTGTGCGGACGGTGTTATGCTATTCGTGCTTTTTTATGTTCTTTTAACATAAAAGTGCGAAGGAGCTGCTACCCAAAAGGTAGCGAACTAATGAAAGGGAGGGATACTCCATCGCTAACGAACTAATGATAAACGAACAAATCAGAGAATCTGAAGTCAGGCTTGTTGCTGAGGACGGTGCACAGCTTGGTGTCATGTCTTCACGTGATGCACAAAAAATGGCGGACGAATTAAATCTGGATTTGGTTAATATCTCGCCAAAGGCAAATCCGCCTGTGTGTAAGATTATGGACTATGGGAAATTCCGCTTTGAGCAAAACAAGCGTCAAAAAGAGGCGAAGAAGAATCAAAAAGTCATAGTCTTAAAAGAAATGCGGTTAAGCTCAACAATAGATACACATGATATGGAAGTCAAAGCAAAAAATGTGAAGAAGTTTTTGGCTGCTGGGGATAAGGTTAAGGTATCTATACGTTTTAGAGGAAGACAGCTTTCGCATACAGAGCAAGGACTTATCGTGATGAATCTTTTTATTGAGATGATGCAGGATTTTGCTTTAGTGGAAAGAAGCGCCAAGATGGAAGGCAGAAGTATGTTTATGATACTTGCGCCAAAGGCATAAAGATTGTTTTTAGTGATTACATTTAGACAAAAATTGTCTTAAATAAGATTTAAATATGAATTGGAGGGCGTAATAATGCCGAAAATGAAAACGCACAGAGGTGCCGCAAAAAGATTTAGCGTTACAAAATCTGGTAGAGTTAAAAGATCAAAGGCTTACAAAAGCCATATTTTAAACAAAAAGTCATCTAAGAGAAAGAGAAATCTCCGTCAAGGTACATATATTTGCGCTGCGGAGCAAAAGAACATCAGAATGATGATTCCATACAAGTAAATAGGTGTATATTTTAAGGAGGTTATTTTAAAATGGCAAGAATTAAAAGAGCAGTAGGCTCTCATAAAAAACGCAGAAAAGTATTTAGATTAGCAAAAGGATATTTTGGTGCGAAATCAAAACAATATAAAACAGCAAAACAAGCGGTGATGAAATCGCTTAAATATGCGTATACTGGCAGAAAACTGAAGAAAAGAGATATGCGTAAGCTTTGGATTATTCGTATCAATGCAGAAGCGAGAAACAATGGAATCAGTTATTCTATGATGATGAACGGCCTTAGAAAAAGCGGTATTGATTTAAACAGAAAAATACTTGCTGATATGGCTGTAAACGATAAAGTTGCTTTCGCAAAATTAGCTGAAACAGCAAAGAAAAAAGTTCAAGCATAAATGAGTAAGGTTTGATTTTGGGGGAGAGTGCAGTACTCTCCCTTTTTGTAAATTTTTAGATGTGCGCTATTTTGAGGTGAACGAAGATGAAAGAGATTTCCAGTCATACAAATGAGTATATCAAAGTATTAAAATCGCTCAAACAAAAAAAATCACGAGATGAACATGGCCTATACATCATCGAAGGGCAAAAGTGCATCGACGAGGCAATATTATTTCATGCACCTATCAAAAGCGTGCTGATTTCAGATAAAAACCCAATAGATGTGGCAATGTTTGAGAAAATGGATATTGAAATCATATGCGTACCACATACAATTATACAGCAGATTTCAGATACAAAATCTCCGCCGAATATCATTGCTTGCCTGCAAAAGCATGAAACTTTACCTGAATTGGACAAAAAGTTTTATGTGGCAACGGACGATGTAAACGATCCGAAAAATCTTGGGACAATTATCAGAACAGCTGATGCAGTAGGTGCAGACGGCGTTTTTGTATCACAAAATAGTGCGGATGTTTTTGGGCCAAAGGTACAGCGTGCAGCAATGGGCAGTACATTTCATATTCCAGTGCAGGTTTGCGGCCTAAAAACCACATTAGAGGCTTTTAAAAATGCTGGAGGAGCGGTTGTATGCGGCAGCTTGAAAGGGCGGGAAGAATTTACAGCAGGATATGAAAAAGTTTGCGTGGTGATTGGAAACGAGGCACGTGGAATTTCTCACGAGATTTTAGAGCTTGCAGATGAATTATATAAGATTAAGATATACGGGCAGGCAGAAAGTTTGAATGCAAGTGTTGCCGCAGGTATACTATTATACGACATGAAAAGATGTATGAAATAGTGAATTGAAAGGAAAAGTGAAATGACACAATTAGTAAGTCAGGCGATTAGTGAAATTATGGGCGCACAAACGAGTGCTCAATTAAGCGACATACGCATAAAGTATCTCGGAAAAAAAGGCGAAATCACGATGCTTATGAAGCAGATGGGCGGTTTGTCGCCAGAGGAACGTCCTGCTTTTGGACAAAAGGTGAATGCGGCAAGAAACGAAGTAGAAACGGCTTTAAGCAAAAAGACAGAAGAAATCTGTTCATTTGAAAGTGCAAAAAAGTTGGCGGCGGAGCGTATTGATATTACGATGCCCGGAAAAGCAGTAAAAACAGGTGCGCTGCACCCTTTGACGCAGGTATATTATGAAATTCGTGATATTTTCTTGAGTATGGGCTTTGATGTAAATGAAGGACCAGAAATTGAACTGGATCATTATAATTTTGAGATGCTGAATATCCCAAAAGACCACCCTGCAAGAGATATGCAGGATACCTTTTATGTGAGTGATGAGGTGCTGTTAAGGACGCACACATCGCCTGTGCAGATTCGCACAATGCTGAATCAAAAACCGCCGATTCGCATGATATGTCCAGGCAGAGTTTTTCGGTGTGATGATGTGGACGCAACCCATTCGCCTGTGTTTATGCAGCTTGAAGGGCTTGTAATCGGCAAGGATATTAAATTTTCGGATTTAAAAGGGACAATCAATACATTTATACAGAATTATTATGGTCAGCACGTAAAAACGAAATTTAGACCTGGATTTTTTCCGTTTACAGAGCCGTCTGCAGAGGTAGATGTTACTTGTATTGTTTGCGGAGGAAAGGGCTGCCCTGCCTGTAAAGGTGCGGGAATGATAGAAGTTTTGGGCTGTGGGCTGGTTAATCCGCAAGTACTTAAAAACTGCGGAATTGATCCTGAAGTCTATTCGGGATTTGCATTTGGATTGGGCGTTGACCGCCTTGCAAATACGAAATATGGCATTACGGATATTCGTTTGTTATATGAAAATGATGCAAGATTCTTAAAACAGTTTATTTAGGAATTGTATCTGAATCAATCACAGGAAAATACAAAAAGCGCCGAGCAGTGCCAAGATAAAGTGCGTAGTGCTTGGATGCAGATTGGATTTTACAAGAGGATTCAGAAAGAGATAGAATAAAAAATTCATCGAAGTCTGAATCAATCACAGGAAAATACAAAAAGCGCCGAGCAGTGCGCACGTAGAGGGAGTATGAAAAATGTTAGCACCATATAGATGGATTTGCGACTATGCAAAAATAAATTCTGATGTAAAAACGCTTGCCGACAAAATGGTCATGACGGGGAATGGCGTAGAGAATATTGAGTTTTTGGGCGATAACATCGTAAATGTTGTGGTCGGTAAAATAGAAAAACTGGAGAAACATCCTGATGCAGATAAATTGCAAATTTGCGGAATTGATGTAGGAGATGCAGAGCTTTTACAGATTGTGACGGGTGCTGATAACGTCTTTGTGGGGGCATATGTTCCCGTTGCAAAAGCGGTGGCAACCCTGCCAAACGGCATCATCAAAAAAGGAAAATTAAGGGGTGTTGAGTCTTTTGGTATGCTTTGCTCTGGTGAGGAGTTAAATCTTAAAGAAGAAGATTATGAGGGCGCAGGTGTAGACGGAATCATGATTTTGCAAGGCGAGCCACAAGTAGGCATGGACGTTTGCGAACTATTGGGCTTGCGTGGTGCAGTGATAGAATTTGAAGTTGGTGCAAATAGACCAGACTGCCTAAGCATGATGGGCGTGTCACGTGAGGCAGCGGCGATAGAAAATGTTGCGTTTTTGACGCCCGATATAAACTATACAACTTCCGAAAAGAAGATAGAGGACTTTGTAAGTGTAGACGTACAAGCGCCCGATTTGTGTACGAGATACATTGCGGCGGCGATTACAGATGTAAAAATTGAGCGTTCGCCCGCATGGATGCGTACCAGACTGCGTGAGGCAGGGATTCGTCCAATCAACAACATTGTGGATATTACCAATTTTGTGATGTTAGAAACAGGGCAGCCAATGCACGCATTTGATGCGCAAAACATAGGCGGCAAAAAGATTGTGGTGCGTCGAGCAAAGAATGGCGAAAAAATGACGACCTTAGATGAGAAAGAACGAGAATTTAATGATAGTATGCTATTGATTTGCGATGAGAATAGCGCACTGGGCGTGGCAGGTGTGATGGGTGGACTTGATTCTGAAATCAAGAACAATACGCAAGCGGTTGTATTTGAATGTGCAAAATTCAGATACGGAAATATTCGTCAAACATCACGAAGCTTAGGGCTTGCGACAGAAAGTTCTATGCGTTTTTCAAAAGGGGTAGATGCTGGCATGACGCTTTTTGCAATGAAAAGAGCGCTTGCACTGGTGCAGCAGCTTGGTGCTGGAAAAGCTGCACAAGGCATGATTGATGTACTGAACGAAGATTTGGCACCCAAAATCATTACTACAACTGCACAAAGAATCAATTCGCTGCTCGGTATTGAGATTTCTGCAAAAGAAATGCAGACGCTTTTGAACAGAGTGTTTATTGATACGAAAGTTACGGGAGATGAACTTGTCTGCACCATTCCGTCTTTTCGGGCGGATATATTTGGCAGTGCGGATATTGCAGAAGAAGTGGCACGTATGTACGGATATGACAACATTGCTTCTAGCATACCAAGAGTGGAAATGCGCAGAGGTGTCATTTCTAAAAACGAAAGCAATACAGATACCATAAAAAAATATTTAGCGGATTTGGGATTTTTAGAATGTATAACCTATTCATTTATTGGTGCGCAGGACTATGCAAAAATTGGTATAGAGATGCCAAAGTGTGTTAAAATAATCAATCCTTTGGGTGATGATACGGCATATATGCGTACAACGCTTGTTGCGCATATGATGAATACAGTTGCCATCAATTTGAATCGTAAAAATGATGATTTGCAGCTTTTTGAGTGCGCACGGGTATATATTCCGCAAGAAGCACAGCCGCTGCCGAATGAGATTCCGATGCTGTGTATGGCATTGAGCGGCGAGGGCAAAGATTTTTATACGGCAAAAGGCATGATTGAGAACATGGTAAGCCTCATCAGCGGAGAAACGATTGAATGCAAACGCACAGAAAAACCGTTTTTGCATCCAGGAATTTGTGCAGATATTTATGTAAAAGAGCAAAATATCGGGTTTATTGGACAGCTTCACCCACAAATCATGAAAAATTTTGACGTTGACCAAAATGTGATACTGGTTCAGCTTGATTTGCAAAAATTATTTGCCATACAAAAACCGCAGGTAAAATTTGCACAGCTTCCAAAGTTTCCAGCGGCAACAAGAGATATTGCAGTGATTGTAGATGAGGAAGTTGGCGCAGGAGATATGAGTATCGACATGAAAGCCGCAGGCGGCAAACGTGTTGAAAAAGTCGAGCTTTTTGACGTGTTTACAGGAGAAAAAATAGGCATGGGGAAAAAGAGCATTGCCTATGCCATCACCATGCGGTCAAGCGAAGGCACAATGGTGGACAAAGAGGCGGACGCAATTATGGCGAAAATATTAAAAACACTGGAAATAAAATATGGTGCAAAGCTGAGAGATTAACGAAAACGCATTTATGAGAAATAGTTGTTAAATTTTTACTCGTATTGTATAATAAAGCTAATGAAGACTTGTATGAGGTGGTGGGAGCATGGAAAAGGTAAAAACAATTGTTAGCATAGGAGGAAAGCAATATACCATTTGCGGTGTGGAAAGCGCAGAGTATATTCATCGGGTTGCGCTGAAGGTAAACCAGAAATTAAGCGAGATCAAAAAAGGGAATCCTGCACTGAACAATATACAGCTTGCGATGCTTACATCAATTAATATTGCAGATGATTATGTGAAGCTTTACGATGAGAATGAGGCAGCAAAAAAAGAGCTTGCACTGATTAAAAAAGAATTGGAGCGGCGTGGCGGACATTCCAATGTTACGCAAATGAATTTTAATAAATAATGAGTGAACTGCTTCTTTTGATAAAGAGGCAGTTTTTTTTGGCTCTATGCCAAATGTTGTGGCAAAACATTCATAATATGAAAAAAGAGATCAGAAACAGCTGGGTTCGTGAAGAA
>JAVXBD010000010.1:0-32905 GCA_036660175.1 Christensenellaceae bacterium
AATCACATTCATTTCTGTATCAAATAAGATACACTTTGTTCCTTGTGTTCCAATATCAATGGCAATTAAATACTGTTTCATATAAATCCTCCAGATAGCATGTCATTATTTTGTATATAGTAATTGTTTATTGTTATTTATTATCATATACTATTATATTGTTTGTTAAAACAAAAGTCAAATAATTTGAATAAAACAAAAAAAGACTCTCGAATCGTTTACAATCCAAGAGTCTTTTAAAAAACAATTTTAGTAATCTGCTCTGTTTCTGCGTGGTTTTTTCTTCAGAAATGATGGGATTTCAAGGTCATCTTCTCCAAACATCTCCAGTCTTTCACTGTCTTTCATTTCTTTCAGCTCACCAGTTTGTCTTTCTCTGCGTGGAACAGTATCCGTTTCAAGCAAAGCGTCATCAGTAAACTTAATCTTTTCTTCGATTTTCTTTTTTGCAATCTGCCCTTTTTGGTCAGAATCCGCAATCTTATCAAATCCAGTAGCAATCACCGTAATACGCACTTCGTCTTCCAGTGTTGGATCAATACAAACACCAAAGAATACATCAGCCTCAGGATCTGCACCCTCTTGTATAATTCTAGCAGCCTCTTGAATCTCATACATACCCATAGAAGCATCACCTGTCACATTAAAGATAATACCTCTTGCGCCCTCAATGGTTGTATCGAGCAATGGACTGTTGATTGCCTGCTTAGCCGCCTCAATCGTCTTGTTTTCTCCATATCCAATACCAATACCCATGTGTGCAACGCCTCGAAGAGTCATGACTTTTTTCACATCAGCAAAATCTAAATTAATCAATGCAGGTTTGCCAATCAAGTCAATAATTCCTTGGATTCCTTGTCTTAGCACATCATCAGCCACTTTAAAAGCATCCACCAATGGCGTATCTTTTCCAACGGTTGTCAATAATTTATCATTTGGAATAGAAACAATCGTATCCACCACAGATTTTAATTCTTCAAAACCTTTTTCTGCTGCTTTGGCACGAGGCTGTCCTTCAAACCAAAATGGTTTGGTAACAAATCCAATGGTCAGCGTATTACTTTCTTTTGCAATTTCTGCAATTACAGGCGCTGCACCCGTTCCCGTTCCGCCACCAAGACCGCAAGCAACAAACACCAAATCAGAACCTGCAATCGTCTGTTCCAGCTCATCTCTGCTTTCTTCGGCAGCTTTTCTGCCCGTAAGCGGGTCTGCACCAGATCCAAGCCCTTTTGTGAGCTTTTCTCCGATTTGAATTTTTTGATCAGCTTTGGATAAAAACAATGCTTGTTTATCGGTATTCACTGCAATCATTTCTGCACCTTGAACACCAAATTCTATCATGCGGTTTACAGCATTGTTCCCTGCACCGCCTACTCCGAAAACACGTATCTTTGCAAAGTTTTCGCTATCATTATCAAATTCGAGCGACATATATTTTCCTCCTTGGGATATAAATCATCATTATTTTATTCAAACAGCACATCTTGCATCTTACCAAACAAGCCTTTTCGCTTAGCTGGTGATTTGCTTTGAATGTAACCGTCATTAGCATATTGCATCAAAGCATATGCCGCATGCATATCAGGCGGCGCAAGCTTTGTATTGGGTACTTTTATCATTGTTGGTGTCCTGCCTGAAATCGCTCTAAAAAAGCTATCCGAGCCTTTCATAAATCCCAAGCCACCACCTGTAATAAACAGATTTATTTTTCTATTCAAATTTGCTTCAGGCTTTGCAATCATTTTACAAATATACAGCACCAAATGTTCAACTCTAGAATCAATAATTTCTTTTAACAAATCATATGGATACTTTTTTAGTTTTCCATCGGGATCTTTTGCAAACATCTGCGGTACACTGTTATTATCGCTTAGCCCAAATGTATATCTGCGCTTTAGCTGCTCAGCTGTTTGTGCATCTACTTTCATCGCATAGGAAATATCATTTGTGATATGCCCTCCGCCCATCGGTATTGTTGCAAAATACAGCAGCGCATCTCCATATACAAACGAAATGTTAGTGCTGTAATATCCAATATCCACCAGCACCGCAATATCATCTCTTTTTTCTGTGGGAATTAGGTACAATGCTTGTGCGAGAGGTTCTGGAATAAAATAGTCCACCCTCACACCAAGATGATTTAAGACTTCTATGACATCATTCAGAAAAAACTTATTGGCGAGCGTATAAGATACACACCCACGCATCTTTTTTGTAGGAACATCATATGGCTCTAAATAAACATTGCCATCGTCAAGCAAACACCATGCTGGCCATTCGTGTACGAGTGTTAAATCTTCCATCACATCAAAATGACGTGCCCTTTTAATAAGCAAATCCATATCATCTTCGCAGACTCTGCCTTTGACAGGCACTTGTGCCGTCTTGCAAACCACTTTTAAAAAAGAACCAGGAATGCCAACATCAGCATTGCGAATACGAAATCCAATTTGTCTTTCAACAGACTCTAATGCCTGTTCCAATGCAAAAACTACATCTTTTGAATCTACCCAATTTGATTTTTTTATACCTGCATATGGAATTTGAGAATACCCTAAAACTTCCAGTCCCATTCGCGCTTTTTTTTCCGCAACGGTACAGGAAATCTTTGATGTTCCAAATTCGATTACAGTTTTAAAGTCTTTCATTCACTACCTAACCTCAGACTCTGCTGAAAAAATCAATTTATAGCGAACATTCTCGCCGTCTTCTGCATCTAACATATGCAAATAACAAACAATCGTTCCACTATTATTCTTAATCATAACACAATTATCAAAAAAACAAAACACTTTTATAGTATAAATGTAATATTTTTGTATAATTCTATTCCGTCACATCTGGCTGCGCACTCTCACTTGGTACAGGTTCATCTGGATTCTGTGTTGCTTCTGGCGGCTGTACTGGTGCAACAGCAGCATCATCATTTAATCGGTATGTTGCATCTTTTCCAGAGGATACATCAAGCACACCATTGGAACGACCGTCCTTTATAAATTTCGGCAGCATTTTTTTTATCCATTTTGTTTTATCCGCTACTTTATCGGATTGTCCAAACTTAATCGTCATGCCATCACGTGACGTTAATTTTATGTTGTTAATATCCGTCAAATCAATTGTCGCTATTAACTCAAACAGCGCTTTTTCTTCCAATTGCGTGATGATTTCGGTATACACCGCCAACTTGAATTGATCGTCCGTATTAATTTGTTTTCCAAGATTTACTGCGTCAATTCCAATGCCACTCACAATCGGATAGACAGAATCCTGTGTGCTGTCCGCTATCTCTAAGACATCGCCTTGCTGATCAACCAGTAAAAACTTATCAGCATAGACCACAAATGCCTTTGGTTGCCTTTCTTCTATTGTAACCAGCAGTGTTTTTGGATATTTTTTTGCGATTTCTTTCACATGTATATACGGCTCTTTTTCAATGTTTTCTGCAATTTTATCAGTATCCACAAAAAACATATGCGTTTTAGGTTCTATATTTGCCAGTCCTTCAATATAGGAAGAATCATATCGCTCATTTCCATCTACTTTAATTGTTTCCACTTGAAAAAAGACATAAGTAAAATAACCTGCGCCCGCAAGCAACAAAATAACCAAAACGACGATTAATATCGTTTTTCCAACACCATGCTGTTTCTTTTTTTGCTTCATTTACTCCTCCGTTATTCTATCTTCTTTGCCATCATAACACGTCTTGACTGTCGTGATATATTAAGTAATATCCCAATCATACACATAAATATAATAAGAGATGAACTTCCATAGCTAATAAATGGCAGCGATACACCTGTTGGCGGTATAGAACTTGTTGCCACTCCAATATTGATGATTACTTGCAGTGCAATGAGTGCTGTAATGCCTGTTGCAAGCATCGTCCCAAAAAGGTCAGGTGCCATTGCCGCAATTTTTATACCTCTATAAATCAAAAACGCAAATAACCCCAGCAAAACAATCACACCAACAAGCCCCAATTCTTCTGCAATAATCGAAAAAATAAAATCCGATTCTCCGAAAGGCAGCCACAATAGTTTTTGCGTTCCATTTCCAAGCCCTTTGCCCAACAAACCGCCCGAGCCAACTCCAAGCAGCGACTGTATCACTTGATACCCCTCATCGGACTGATATTTCCACGGATCCATAAAGGACATCACACGTGCCGCCCTATAAGGTTCAATCATCATAAACACAAAGCCAATGACGACACCTGCAACACCGATAATTGCCAAATGCCACCATTTTGCACCACCTACAAAGAGCATAATAAACGCAAGCGCACACAAAACAATAATCGCAGAATAATTCGGTTGAAAATATAGTAGCACACAAGTCGGCAGTAGCACAATACAGCTTGGCAGAATACCAAATCGAAAAGTACTCATTTTATTCCGGTTTACATAAATAATCGCAGCAATAAAAATAATCAATGCAAATTTTGCAATTTCTGATGGCTGAATGCTTGGCAATGGGCCAATCCTAATCCATCTTGTCGATCCGTTTAGGTCCACTGCTACTCCAGGTATTAATACGGCTATCAACAGTATCGCTGCAATTCCCATAAAAACATACTTAAACTTGATTAGCTTTTTATAGTCAAAAAACATAAAAGCAACCATCGCTATCAGCCCAATTACTGCACCCGTCAATTGTTTTTTAAACAAAGCAAGTCCGTCATAATCATAAAGCGGCGATGCCTGTGCCATATAGTAACTCGCACTAAATACCATCAGCAAGCCATATGCAATCAATGCAATGGTTGTAATCAAAAGCGAGTAATCAATCGAACCTTTGTGTTGCATACTACAGACCTTTCACAATATTCTTGAAAACCTCTCCTCGCTGTTCAAAGTTTTCAAACATATCCCAGCTTGCACACGCTGGCGAAAGCAGCACCGCATCTCCATCTTGTGCAATGCTGTACGCTTTTAAAACAGCATCTTCAAATCCCGTTGCTTTGATATAATTTTCATATCCAACCTTAATTGCCGCATCAATGATTTTATTGGCAGTATCTCCAAGCACAATCACCGCTTTGATATTTGGTGTAAATTCCCTAAACAACGAAACAAAATCGTTTTTCTTGTCATAGCCGCCAAGCAGAAGCACCGTTGGCCTATCCATTGCACGTATTGCGTTGATTGTTGCATCAGGGTTAGTGCCTTTTGAATCATTGATAAATGTAATCCCGTTTACTTCTTTTACAAATTCAATTCTGTGTTCCACCCCTGCAAAACTTTGTAAAGTGCGTGCCACAACATCACTTTTGATACCATAAAGGCAAGCAAGTGCGGTAGCTGCAAGCGCATTTTCTAAATTGTGTTTTCCTGGAATCCGCAATTCTTTAGCGGGCATAATCAACGTTTCTTTGCCATTAAGCGCAAAAATAATATCGCCGTTTTTGACAAATGCGCCATCATAAAGTTCATTTTCTGTACTAAACCACACGACTTTAGCCGCAATTTGAGGTTGTAAAGCTCTTACCAGCTCATTGTCATAATTCAGCACACAATAATCACTTGCCGTCTGATTTTTAAATATCTTTGCTTTTGCAGAGATATAGTTTTCCATTGTAATATATCGATCCAAATGATCTTCTGTCAAATTTAAGATTGCACTTTCTTTTGGCTTATAGGAATCAACCGTATCCAACTGAAGCGCTGCTGTTTCGGCAACCACTACATCTCCTGGCTTTGTTTGCATTGCTTCTTGTGTAATCGGTACACCGATATTGCCTAAAACAAATGTATGGATTCCCGCATTTTTAAATATTTCACCCGTAAGAGCAGTGGTCGTCGTTTTTCCATTTGTTCCTGTAATTGCAATAAAATCAGCTTTGGATACAGAAAACCCAAGCTCAATTTCAGCAATGATCTTTTTGTTCAACGCATAGGCTTTTTTAATAAATGGCAGTCCCAAAGGCACTCCTGGGCTTAATACCAAGCAGTCCATTTTCTCAATACAATCAATCGGATCTTTACCTAACAGTTCGTCATAGGCAAATTCTTTTAAATCGTCAAGCAACCCTTCGGGCAAGTGCTTTTTCGGCTTCATATCATATATTGTAACATTTGCGCCTAATTGACATAACAAAACAGCAGAAGCTACTCCGCTTTTCGCCATACCAACAACTAATACATTTTTACCTTTATATTCCATATCTCACGTCTCCCTATTTTGCATACCCATTCCAGCTCTAACCAGTTACATCACAAAAAGCAATAAGCAGCCAATACTCAAAAGCATACTCGCAATGAGATATGCCGATACAACTCTTGTTTCTTCCACACCCATAAGTTCAAAATGGTGGTGCAGTGGTGCCATTTTAAAGACTCTTTTTTTTCTGATTTTATATGAGCCAACCTGTATAATAACGGAAATTGCAGACAATACAAACATAAATCCCATAATCGGAATGAAGAGCTGCATTTGTGTTGTAATACCCATAACCGTAAGGGCCGCTCCTAATGCAAATGAACCTGTATCACCCATAAACACTTTTGCTGGATGTGCATTGAAAAACATAAATGCCAAGCAAGCACCAACAACTGATGCAATAAACATAATCAAATTTGAATTATCCGCTATAATATCAGGCGATAAAATCGCTACACTAATAGTGCTTATCACAAGCATCGCCAAAAACGTGACTGCATTGATTAGCGTAATACCTGTTGCTAGTCCGTCAAGCCCATCTGTCAAGTTCACGCTGTTGACCATCGCAATCAAGACAAACATCGTAAATGGAATAAATCCAATTCCCATATTCCAATAGGTACCTGATACAGGCAGATAAATGGAATTAATTTTTAAATAGTAATAAGCAAAAAGTGCCACCCCTAATGCCACTAAAAACTGCAATACAATTTTTTGCCACGCACGCAGTCCAAGTGAACGCTTCTTAAACAGCTTTAAAGAATCGTCCATAAAACCAATGAGTGAAAAGGCAATCACAGAAACTACTGCAAAAACAGTATACCTCAAATCTCCTCTTGCAAAAATAAAACTGCTGATAACAATACCAATCAGTATAATAATACCGCCCATTGTAGGCGTTCCTTCTTTTATTAAATGTGATTGCGGTCCATCATCCCGCACATGTTGTCCCGCCTTCGCTTTTTTCAGCACAGGAATAATTATTTTTGCAGCAACAAATGTTATTACAAAAGCAATTAAAATAGTGAGTAGCATATATACTAAAAATTCCATGGCTTATTCCTCTCCATTACTTTTGTTTTGGTATTCTTAATTTATCCAAAATGTTCTGCACAACCACTTTTTCATCAAAATCATGCTTTACGCCCTTGATTTCCTGATAATCTTCGTGACCTTTTCCCGCAAGTAATATCACATCATTTTTTTGCGCATTGCGGATTGCATATTCGATTGCTTCTTCCCGTTTTTCAATGCAGATATATTGTGCGTTACTGTCTTTGATTCCTTCCACAATTTCATCAATAATTGCAGACGGCTCTTCAAATCTTGGATTATCTGATGTTACAATGGTCAAATCAGAATAATCAATTGCTATTTTACCCATCAGTTTTCGTTTGGTCGTATCTCTGTTTCCACCACAGCCAAAAATCGTTACAATTCTTGCAGGTGCAAAGCCTTTAATCGTAGATAATACATTTTTCATACCATCTGGAGTGTGTGCATAATCTAATATAATACTAAAATCTTTTCCCCTTGTATCTAGCATTTCAAAGCGACCAGGAACACCATTTAATTCTTTTAAGCCTTTTTCAATATAAAAAGGATCAATACCCATACAATAGGTCGCAACAATGGCCGCCATCGCATTGTACACTGTAAAAATCCCTGGAATATTCACTTCTATATTCAATGTTCTTGTAGGAGTTTCCACCGTAAAATGCGTCTGTTCCTGTGTGATATTAATATTTTTTGCCGCATAATTAATCGGCTGCATCACGCTGTATTTAACAACTTCGCTCATTGCCGCCGCCATCATGTTTGCCGCACTATCATCATCAATGTTAATAATTGAAATTTTTGATTGCTCAAACAGTTTGCTTTTTGCAAGGATATAATTATCCCACGTCTGATGAAAATCCAAATGATCCTGCGTCAAGTTTGTAAAAACGCCAATATCAAAGCGCATACCGTGTACTCTCTCAAGCATCAATGAATGCGATGAAACCTCCATGATTAGCAGGTCACAGCCCTCGTCAGCCATCTGCTTTAACAATCTTTGCAAATCTATTGATTCTGGTGTTGTACGTTCTGTATGCAGTTTTTTATCGCCTATCATATTTGTAATTGTGCCTACAAGCCCAACTTTATATCCAGCCTGTGATGCAATTTCCCGAATCATATAACTTGTAGATGTTTTACCGTTTGTTCCCGTAATACCAATTGTCTTCATACGTTTTGCAGGAAATCCAAAGAACCTGCATGCGCACATTGCCATTGTTTCCCTATCATTTTTTACAACAATCTGTGTTTCGGCTATATCTTCTTGAAACTCTGTAACTACAATCGCCGCTGCACCTTTTTTAATTGCATCTTTTGCATAGACATGTCCATCCTCGCTAAATCCAGAAATGCAAAAAAACAAATCGCCTCGTTTTACTTCACGAGAATCGTACTTTAAATCACTTATCTCTATATTATCATCGCCTTTTATCACACATTTCATACCGTGAAAAAGTTCGTATAATTTCATTTTATGATTACCTCCTGTATACATCGTTCCTATTATTATCTATTCCACAAATCCTATAAAAGACTTCTAAAATTAATTATACCACAAAATATTGTGCTTTGCTACTCTGTCGTGCCTATTTGTAGCTTGAAATCAACCGTAACAGTTGATCCTTTTTGCACTTTTAAATCTGCTGCTGGTTTTTGATTCATTGCCGTTCCGCTGCCCAATGCCACAAATTTAAGACCTGCCGCATTTGCCGCATCTCTTGCCGCCAGCACACTCATTCCAGTAAAATTTGGTACGCTTACCATTTCTGAATTTTGCGTAGGAGCAACTGTTTTTGTATCCATAGAAAGCGTTACAAGTGTTCCTGCATATGCCTCTTCCTCAGCAACAGGTATCTGACTTTGTACAAGCCCCGTACCGTCTGCCTTGATTTCAAATCCCAATACCGATAAAGCATCCTTTGCGGCTTGCAGCTCCAATCCCACTACATTTGGTATTTTGACTGTCTGCTCATTTCTTGCGCCTTCGTCATCAGGCGGTATGTTGCTATATTTCAGTGTGTCCTCCATGACTTCCTTCACATAAGGCATACATACTGTATTATTTGCCGAGTTTGCCGCAATTCCATTTGCAGTAATCATAACCATATATTTGGGGCTGCTTGCTGGTGCATACGCAACAAAGCTCGCAATTTCTTTGTCCTGCACTGGTAAGTTTTCCTTATATAGCATTGCTGTTCCGCCGAATGCCCCAACCGTATATCCTGCAATTTTTGCGCCGCTTCCCTCGCCTGTCTTTACATAGGATTCCATGATTTCTTTCATCTTCGCAGATGTTTCTGGAGAAATCGTCTGCCCTTTCAGCTCTGATTGATAAGTTTCCTTCATGATGCCTTCCTGATCAGCTAACCCCATTACAAGCCGTGGCACATAGATGTTTCCACCATTCACAAGTGATGCTGCCGCATTGATTAACTGCATTTGTGACACTTTTAAATTTACTCCCGTTCCCATCAGTGCAACATCTGCATTTCTTATATATTTTTTCTCCATCACATCGCCTTGTGTATCCGTCGAAAAATCAATTCCTGTCTTTTCTCCAAATCCAAAGGTTTTTAGATAATAATAGAATGAATCCTTTCCCAATGCAGCCGCCTGACTCGCCGCACAAATACTGCAATTTTTCTGTATCCCTTGCGAAAGAGAAATTCCACCATGAATCGCTTTACAGTTTATTTTTTCCGAATCTACCAGCATAGAACCCTCGCAGGTATATTCTGATGCCGCAACATTTTCATTAATCGCCGCCGCACTTGTGAAAACGCCAAAAATATTTCCAGGTTCATACGGTGTTGCTGTTATCACGTTTGCCGACAAATTTGTTAAGGTCTTTTCATCTTCTCGCGGCGGATTATTTAGGTCAAACTGCGGAATGTTTGCCATACCTAAAACTTCACCGTTTGTAACATCCATGATGACACCCTGCACACTTTCAGGCGCTTGTGCCATAAAAAGATTGTTGCATACCGTTTCTAAATCACTTTGTATGATTTCGTCAATCGTCAAGACAACATTCATTCCATCTTGAGATTCAATCAGCATTTGCTGGCCGTTTGGCACGCCGCTTCCGTCTTTTGCTGTTTCGGCAACTTTTCTTCCGTGCCGCCCCTCTAATATTCTGTTGTAGCGTTTTTCTATACCTGTTTGCCCCACACCATCCATAGTTGTATATCCTATGACTTGTGCAGCAAAATCTTTATTTCTATAAAATCTCTTTACATCATCCGTAAACGATACGCCCTCTAATTTTAGGCTTTCTATCTCGTTTGCTTGTTCCGTTGTAATTTGTCTTTTTATCCATACTTCTTTTTTACTGGTATCAATAGCCTTATTATAAATCACCGCTTTTTCCATGTTCAATATTCTTGCAAGCTCTGTTGCTACTTGATCTGCATTCTTTGCTTTTTTAATTTTTTCGGGTAATAGTACTACCGTATCAGCCACCGAGCTTTTTGCGAGAATCACTTGATTCCGATCCATAATAGAGCCACGCTTTGCATTTACAGAAACATCTTTTGTCCATTGATCTTCTGCCTGCGCCTGTAACCATTCGCCCTTTATTAAAGACCAATATCCCGCTCGACAAACAAGCAGGATAATTGCTACAATCATAATAATTAGTATTACCAACAGTCTTTTTCTGGTAATCAGTACATTTTCATTTGACAAAGGAGCATCTCCTCAATGATATTCTATTGAACCCAACCTTTTATCGTATCTGTAACCGTCTTAAAAAACCCACCATTTTCATTGTTTGTTGTTGGCTGTGGTGTTTCTCCCTGAACCGTCACTGTTGACTGCGGAGGCTGTTCTTGTGTCGCTGTCTGCGTCGCTGCATTAGGCTGTGCCACCGCTGCATTTGCAGCCTCTGTCGATACCGCCGTATCCGTTATCGGTTCCTCCGCAGGAAGATAAAATATTTGGTTATCTTTTGGATAAGTCATGCCAAGCGCTGTACGAGCCTTTTCTTTGATACTATTCAAATCTTCCTTTAAGGCAATATCCATTTGAACTTTTTCAAGGTCTTGCTCCAAAGCACTAATCCGTGTTTGTATTTGCGCATTTTGATAGCTAATATCGCTGATTTGAGCAAAGCGAATCAAAACACCCGAAAGAATTGCAAAAACAAGCGCAATCAAAATAATAGTAGATACGACGCCTTTTCTTTTTGCAGACGTATATTCCACAGCAACCGGCCTTACACTGCCATACGAAACTGCCGCCTCTCCCGAAACATTCATATCGTATCCTGCAATAATCCGCCTTGGCTGAGGTTCGTAAGATCTGTTTAAGTTTCTTGCCGCAGAGGCTGCTCTTTCTCTGCCCACATTTACTTCGTATGCAGGTGTCAATTTTCTTCCGCCAACTTCGTTTTTTACACCTGTTTGACGTGGTATCTTTGCTGTCTGTTCCCGTCTGTTTGACGAATAATTGTTCTTTTGACGCTGTTCTGACAGTTTTTTTTGTCTATAATCTTCAATATAATCAACTCTACCCATCGTTCTTGCGGTGTTGGGTATTGATATTCTTTCATAATTATGTGCTCTTTGTGGAATAGCGTTCATGATACTGCCTTTCTTTATAGTTTTTCAATCACTCTTAGTTTTGCACTTCTCGCACGTGGATTGCTTTCCAGTTCCTGCTTGCTTGCTATAATCGGCTTTCGTGTTATAATTTCAATCGTTCTTACCTTGCCGCAAACACAGATTGGAAACTCCTTTGGGCATTCACATGGGCTAAACAATTTTTTAAATGCCTGCTTTACAATTCTGTCCTCTAAAGAATGAAATGTAATGACCGCAAGTCTGCCGCCGCTTTTTAAAGCCTGTGCGTAGTCGTACATGGCTTGTTTCAGTCCTGCAAGCTCTCCGTTTACTTCGATGCGTATCGCTTGAAATGTCCGTTTTGCAGGGTGCGGTCCTTCTCGTCTTGCCGATGCTGGTATTGCATTTTTAATAATCTGCGTCAGTTCTACCGTTGTTTCTATTTCTTTTTTTTGTCTTTCTTCAACGATAAACTGTGCAATTCTTGCTGCCCAGTTTTCTTCGCCGTATTCTTTGATAATTCTTGTCAGTTCTTTTTGCGAATACTCATTCACAATTTGTTTTGCAGTTATGCTCGATTCTTTATTCATCCGCATATCCAGCGGAGCTTCTTGGTTATAAGAAAACCCTCGTTCTCCTTCGTCCAGCTGAAAGGACGAAACCCCCAAATCTAAAACTGCTCCATCAATTTTTTCTATCTCTAAGTTTTTGAGTATCTGCGTAATATTTTTAAAATCATCATGTACAAATTTAATATGCTGCTGATATTCTTCTAATCTCGTGGTACATCTATTGATTGCCTGCAGATCTTTATCAATGCCAATCAACGTTCCGTTTGGCATAATTTTTTTGAGCATCCCCGAAGAATGTCCGCCGCCGCCCAATGTTCCGTCCACAATTATTTTCCCATCTTGCAGCAAAAGCGCATCCAATGTTTCTTGAAACAGAACAGGCACATGCCCATCATGCGTCATCATATCCCAAGCTCCGCAAGTTTTGCCAAGGTTTGCTCATAGTCGTTATAGGCACTGGCATTGTATTCTTCCCAGCCTTCTTTTGACCAAATCTCTGCACGTGTCATTACGCCGATGATAACCGTTTCTTTGACTGCACCAATATGTGTACGCAATCTTTGCGGCAAAAGGATTCTTCCCTGCTTATCTCCCTCACATTCACATGCACTTGCAAAAAGCATACGTGTAAAACTTTGTGCGGCAACATCAGAAATTGGCAGTCCTTTTAGTTTTTGAGAAAAATTAGTCCACTCATCTTTTGAAAATACAAATAGGCATTTTCCAACACCTTTTGTCACAATAAAATTATCGCCCAAATCATCTCTGAATTTTGAGGGCATAAATACTCTGCCTTTTGCATCTAAATTGTGTGAGTATTCTCCGATAAGCATAGACTATTTTCCTCCTTTCCACCACTTTTAACCACTTCGCACCACTTTTAAACAAATTTTAACACTTTCCATTCCATATTGCAAGCAATTTTCAGTAAAAATATAGATTATTCGGTTTATATAGAAAATCATTATTCGCCAAAAAAATGCAATAAAAAAAGGCTGATGACAGCCCTTCTGATATTTCTTCTTTTTATATAATTTTTTTAAGTTTGAAATCTAAATAATCAGCAGATACCAAGTTATACTTAATGTTTTTTACCATAATATCCGTCAGATTGATGCGGTTTAAAATATCTCCATGCAAATGTCCAAAAACAACCTGTTCCACTGGATATTGTTCAATAATTTGTGTAAATCCTGTTTCTAACATATCCTGATAAATCGGCGGATAATGCATCATCACAATTATTTTTTGTGCAGAACACTTCTTCGCCGCCTCCAGCGAAAGCTCCAGTCGCAATTTTTCACGTTCATAAATCTTAGAATCGCTCTCCGTACTTAGATTATCAAACGTCCAGCCTCGTGTACCGCATACAACAAAATCTCCCACTTTAGTGCAATTATTCTGCAATGCAATCGTTTTATTTCTCAAAACCGCATTGATTTTGTTGAGTGATCCCCACCAATAGTCATGGTTGCCTTTTAAAAGAATCTTTTTCCCAGGCAATGCGCCAATCGCATCAAGGTCCGCCTGTGCATCTTCTAACTTCATCGCCCAGCTAATATCCCCAGGAATCAACACCGTATCTTCCTCGCCAACACGATTTTCCCAATCAGCTTTGATTTTGTCAAAATGACGCACCCATTTTTCTCCAAAAATATCCATTTCTTTCGGTTTTGCTAAAGAAAGATGTAGGTCAGCAATTGCAAAAATACTCATTTGTCATGCCTCCGCAATCATCTTTTCCATATATTCCAACAAATCTTCTTTTCCTTTTTTATCAAATGCCGATACTGGCACAATGTCAAAATCAGTGTCCACTTCTGCGTTTTCGCTGATATATTTTGCCATCATCATCGCATAGTTAAAGCGCTTTGACTTTGCAATTTTATCTGCTTTTGTTGCCGCAACCAAAAACGGAATTTTATAATGAGCTGCCCATTCTATCATTTGCAGGTCATCTTGCGTTGGATTATGACGAATATCCACCAATATGATAATTGCTTTTAAGTTTTTTGCAACATCAAAATACTTGCGCATCATTTCTGCCCATGAGTTTTTTTCATCTTTAGAAACACGTGCATAACCATATCCAGGCAAATCCACCAGATAGAACTGCTCATTGATAAAAAAATAGTTGATTAATCTGGTTTTACCTGGCTGTTTACTCACATATGCTAATTTTGAGTTGTTCGCTATATAATTTAAAAGCGACGACTTCCCCACATTGGATTTTCCCGCAAATGCAATTTCCTCTACATCTCCATTTGGATAATCTTTCGGATCTTTCATACTTTTGAAAAAAGCTGCTTTCTTAATCAGCATGATTTTTCTCCTTCACCAATGCGTGCTTTAATACCTCATTGATGTTTGTCGCAAATATGAAAGTTAACTGATCACGTACGCTCTGCGGCAATTCTTCTAAATCGTTTTCATTATCTTTTGGCAAGATAATCGTGTGTATCCCTGCACGCAGTGCCGCCAATGCTTTTTCTTTAATACCACCAATTTTAAGAACTCTTCCTGTCAGCGTAATCTCACCCGTCATTGCAATATCCGCGCGCACAGGTGTGTTGGTGAGTGCCGACATCAGTGCTGTCACCATCGTAACCCCCGCAGATGGCCCGTCTTTTGGGATTGCACCCTCAGGCACATGTATATGCAGGTCAGTGTTTTCGTCAATATCTGCTGCAATTCCAAGTTTTTTTACCATTGCACGCACTACAGAGATTCCCGTTTTTGCTGATTCTTTCATCACATCGCCAAGCTGCCCTGTAAGCTCTATTTTACCGCTGCCAGGCATCACCAATGCCTCAATAGGCATTACCTGTCCACCCACAGCCGTCCACGCAAGCCCCGTCACAACGCCTACCGTATCTTGTTTTAAGAGATTGTTCTCGCTTCGTTTTGGCAATCCCAAAAACTCTTTTAGGTTCTTTTGTGTAACAGAAATTTTCTCCTGCTCCAATTCTACCGTTTTTGCCGCCGCTTTTCGCATAATCGTTGCAATTTCACGTTCCAAACCACGCACACCGCTTTCCGCCGTATATTGATGAATTATGTCCATAATCACCGCATTAGAAAGCTTAACATTTGCAGGTTTTAATCCATGCTCTTTTGCCTGTTTTGTAATCAAATGTTTCTTTGCAATATTTAATTTTTCATTGTCCGTATAACTATCAATATGAATAATTTCCATTCTGTCATACAAAGGCTCTGGAATCGTTCCAATATCGTTAGCAGTTGTAATAAACATAACACTCGATAAGTCAAAATCAATATCCAAATAATGATCTCGAAATGTGTTGTTGATTTCAGAGTCCAATACTTCCAACATCGCCGACGCTGGATCGCCATGAAAATCATTTCCCATTTTATCAATTTCGTCCAGCAAAAACAGCGGATTGACACTTCCTGCCTGCTTGACAGAGGTAATAATCCTGCCGGGTATCGCTCCAATATACGTTCTTCGGTGTCCTCTGATTTCCGCCTCATCATGCACGCCGCCAAGCGACATACGTACGAAATTTTTATCTAATGCGTGCGCAATAGATTTTGCAATAGACGTTTTGCCTACTCCTGGAGGGCCTGCCAAGCACAAAATCGGCCCACGCATATCAGCCTTTAGTTTACGCACTGCCAAAAACTCAATAATTCTGTCCTTGACTTTTTCCAACCCATAATGGTCTTTATCCAAAACTTTTCGTGCATGCAGAAGGTTCATATTATCTTTCGTTTTTATGCCCCAAGGCAATGAAACAATCCAATCAATGTAGTTTCTAATAACACTGATTTCCGGAGAACCAGGTGCCATTTTGCTCATTCTGGAAAGCTCTTTGCCTGCTTTTGTACGTGCCTCATCTGATAACGGAAGTTCTTTTATTTTCTTTTTTAGTTCCTCGATTTCATCAGCATCGTTCTCAGTTTCACCCAATTCTTTTTGGATTACTTTTAGCTGTTCACGCAGTACATATTCTTTTTGTGATTTATCAATTTGCCGTTTCACATTGGAGGCAATATCCCTATCAATTTTTAATATTTCAATCTCTTTTTGGAGAATTTCCATTACAAGCTTCAAACGTTCCAATTCATCCACACAGTTTAACACACGTTGTCTATCGTCCATTTTAATCGCAACATTTGAGGCAATCATATCTGCAAACTTGCCCGCTTCCGAGATCTCATTAATGGTAAACAAAGTTTCTCCTGGTATGCGAGCACCAAGGTTTGCAAATTGTTCAAATAAATCTGCGATTCGTCTCATATATGCTTCTTTTACGACGTCTTGTGCTTCATCTGCAGCGTCCTCAATCACTTCAATTTCAGCCATCAAATAAGGTTCTCTGCTTGTATATCCAATAAACCTTGCTCTTTTTTCGCCCTCCACAAGAACACGCAGTGTTTCTCCAGGCAACTTCAAAACCTGTTTTACCGTTGCAATCGTTCCAATATGGTTAATATCTTCAGCATTGGGTACTTCTATTTTTAAATCTTTTTGTGCTGCAAGGAAAATCTCCTGTCCTTGCGTGACGCATTCTTCAACTGCAGCAACGGATAATTCCCTGCCCACATCAAAATGCAATACCATATAAGGAAAAATGACCAATCCTCTGAGTGCCACCATGGGCATTATCTGCTTTTCCAATTCTATATTTGCTCCTTTGATACTTTCATGTGTTTGTCATTATACATGATATGTTTTCTTATTTCAAATACTGTGTCTTATAAAAAAATGAGCCGTGCAATAATTTTTTATTACCCGGCATCATCCATTTCGTTTTTTACAACTTCTTAAGAAGCCGTTTCTTCTTTTTGCTTTATAGGTGCCTTGGCAATTGCAGGTTTATCGCCTACTACCAATAACGGTTTGCTTGTATCAATCGTTTCTTTTGTGATGACACACTTTAAAATATCCTCACGGGAAGGAATCTCATACATCACATTCATCATAGATGATTCAATAATACTACGCAGACCTCTTGCACCTGTTTTACGTTCTATTGCAAGCTTTGCAACCTGCTTTAACGCCTCATCTTCAAACTCAAGCTCCACACCATCAATTGCAAATAATTTTCTAAACTGCTTGGTAATCGCATTTCTTGGATTTTTCAGAATGTCCACAAGTGCCTGCTCGTCCAACGAGTGTAAATTCACAATCACTGGCAGTCTGCCAACAAACTCAGGAATCAAGCCGTATTTCAGCAAATCTTCTGGTTGAACGCTTTCAAAAAGCTCTCCCTCATCTATGTGTTTCTTGCTTTTAACGTCTGCACCAAAGCCCATTGTTTTTTTACCTGTTCGATTCTCTACAATGCCGTCAAGGCCCGAAAAAGCCCCACCGCAAATAAACAAAATGTTTGTTGTGTCAATCTGCAAAAATTCTTGATGCGGATGCTTTCTTCCACCTTGCGGCGGAACACTTGCAACTGTACCCTCTAAAATCTTTAAAAGTGCCTGCTGCACGCCCTCGCCTGAAACATCACGTGTAATAGATGGGTTCTCGCTTCTGCGTGAAATCTTATCAATTTCATCTACGTAAACAATACCTTTTTGCGCACGATCAACATCATAATCCGCTGACTGTATCAGCTTCAAAAGAATATTTTCAACATCTTCGCCCACATACCCAGCTTCCGTCAAAGAAGTCGCATCTGCAATTGCAAACGGAACGTCTAAAATTTTTGCCAAAGTTTGTGCAAGCAGTGTTTTTCCACTGCCAGTTGGCCCTAACATCAAAATGTTGCTTTTTTGAATTTCAGTATCATCTTCTTTTTGTTCCGCATTAATTCTCTTATAGTGATTGTACACTGCTACTGCAAGATATTTTTTTGCTTTTTCCTGACCGATGACGTACTCATCCAGTGTTTTTACAATTTCTGCTGGTTTTGGAATATCAGAAAATTCATGTGTCGCAATTTCTTTAAACTCTTCAGCAATAATCTCGCTGCAAAGCTCTACGCACTCATCACAAATATACACACCAGGTCCAGCAACCAACCGTTTCACCTGATCCTGCGTTTTACCGCAAAATGTGCACGTCAGCTGCTTTTGATCATCGTCAAAATTATCGTACATTTTTCACCTCTATCGCTTTGCTGGAATTATTTCATCAATAATACCATAAGTAAGCGCTTCGTCAGCCGTCATAAAATAATCACGTTCTACATCTTTTTGCACTTTTTTAAGAGGCTGACCTGTTCTATCGCTCAAAATCTTGTTCATTTTTTCTTTAATCTCTAAAATCCTCTGTGCATGAATTGCAATATCAGTCGCTTGACCGCTTGCACCACCCATTGGCTGATGAATCATGATTTCACTGTTGGGCAAAGATTTTCTTTTGCCTTTTGCACCTGCCGTCATCAGAAAAGCACCCATAGATGCCGCCATTCCAATACAAATCGTGCTAACTTCACATTTAATATACTGCATAGTATCATAAATCGCCATGCCTGCTGTAATCGATCCGCCAGGGCTGTTGATATAAAGGAAAATATCCTTATCAGGATCGTCAGCCTCTAAAAAAATCAGCTGTGCAACCACTAAATTTGCAACAATATCATCAATCTCCCCTGTTAGAAATATAATTCTATCTTTTAGTAATCGAGAAAAAATATCGTAAGATCTTTCTCCTCTGTTTGTTTGTTCTATAACAATTGGTACTAAACTCATCAAAAATCGCCTCCGTTTTTCTGTTATTTATTTGTCAGCCGATTTTTTTTCATCAGTTTTCTTTTCCGCTTTTTTCTCTGCTGGTTTCTTATCAGCAGCTTTTTTTGCAGGTGCTTTTTTAACTGGTTCTTTTTTCTCGGCTATTTTTTCAACATCTTCAATTACTGCTTTTTCTACAAGGTAATCAAATAGTTTTTCCATTGCGACTCTTTCATTGAAATAATCAAGTTCTTCGCCGCCCATCATGTCTTTATATTCCTGTACTGTTTTGCCCGCCTCTGCCGCTAATTCTTCAAGTCTTTTTGCGACTTCTTCTTTGGTCGGTTTAATTCCTATCTTCTTAATCAGTGCTTCAACTGCAAGACGCATTTTTACTTGTTTTGCTGCACCTTCTTTATAGTCCTTACGCAAATCTTCTATTGTTTTTCCAATATATTGCAGATAATCTTCAATCTTCATACCTTGATACATCAATTGATACGAAAGCTGCTGTATTTGGTAATCAATTTGATTATCCACCATAACATCAGGAATATCTACTGTTATATCATTTGCAACTGCCTCAAGCAGCTGATTCTCTACTTCTGCTTTGCTACGCAGTTCTGCTTCATCTTTCAGTTTCTTTTTGATGTCTTTTTTATAATCGGCAAGCGTTTCAAATTCAGAAACATCTTGAGCAAAATCATCATCAATCTCTGGCAATTCTTTTTCTTTTACTGTTTGCATCACAATTTCAAAAACAGCATCTTTGCCTGCAAGTTCAGGTGCATATTCATCTGGGAATTTGACACTAATATCCTTTGTATCGCCAGCTTTCATGCCCACAACTTGTTCTTCAAATCCAGGAATGAATCTTCCAGCGCCAAGCTCCAAAGTCTGCCCTTGTGCTGTTCCGCCGTCAAATTTCACACCGTCTACACTGCCCGAAAAATCAATAATTACGCTGTCGCCGTTTTTGCTTGCACGCTGCACTTCTATCCATCTAACGTTTTGAGAGCGTGTTTTTTCTACCTCAGCATCTACATCTTTTGCGGAAATCTTGACGATAGGTCTTTGCACTTTGATTCCCTCATATTTGCCTAATTTCACTTCTGGTTTTAAAATGACTTCCGCTGTAAAAACAATGCCATCTTTCTTATCAATGCTTAAAACATCATATTCTGGTCTTGAAACAACTTCAAGCTCATGCTCTAAAACGGCTTCTCTAAATGCCTCAGGAATGACTTCGTCAAAAGCATCTTCATAAAACACTTGTGGACCATAATGGTTTTCGATAATTGCACGAGGTGCTTTTCCTTTTCTGAAGCCAGGTACATTAAATTTTCCTTTTATCTTTTGATATGCTTTGCCAATACCTTCTTCAAATGTTTCCCCCGACACCGTTATCTCTAACTTTGCTTTGTTTCCTTCAAGTTTTTCCAGTTTCGTTGCCATCATAATCCTCCTAAAATGTTTATACCAATCTAAAAAAATCAGTATGATATATCTATTCAATATTCTGATTGCGAATCAAACGCCATTTTTTGCGCATAATACAATACAGCAAATATTATACTATAATAATAACCCTTACGCAACAAATTTTAACATTTTAGACTTATTTATTCACGTACCAACGCACGTTTTGAGTTTCCAATGAGGTCATCTCTATCCACCATGCGCAGTGCTTTTTTAATAATTCCTCTGTTTTTCGGGTTTTTATATTGTATCAACGCTCTCTGCATCGCCTTTTCTTCTGTTGTCTTTGCCACATACACTTTTTGGTTATTCAATGGATTGATGCCTGTATAATACATACACGTTGCAAGCGTTCCTGGTGTTGGATAAAAATCCTGTGCCTGTTCTGGCACAAATCCGCTGTCACGAATATACTCCGCCAATGCAACCGCATCTTCCAGCGTTGCCCCTGGGTGTGATGACATAAAATATGGCAGGACGTATTGTTTTTTCTGTTCCTTTACGCATACGTCGTTAAACTTCTGACAAAACCGTTCGTACTGAGATATTTCTGGTTTTCCCATCACCTCTAAGACATCGGGACGCACATGCTCTGGTGCCAATTTCAAATGTCCGCTAACATGATATTTTGCCAACTCTTTCACAAAATCTCCGCTTTTATCCATCAGTGCATAATCATAACGAATACCCGAACGTATGAAAACTTTTTTGACACCATCTATCTCACGCAAGCGCCTTAAAACCTTTAAATATTCACTTTGATTTTCTTTTAGATATTTGCATTTATCGGGTGTTAGGCATCGGCGTTTATCACATCTGCCGTTCGGATTGGTACATTTTACACCATAAAAATTAGCAGTTGGTCCACCTACATCATGAATATAGCCCTTAAAATCCTTATCCTTTAAAAAACTATTTGCCTCTGAAACAATACTCTTGCAGCTGCGCCATGCAACGCTTTTCCCTTGATGATAATACAGCGCACAAAACGCACACGCACCGATACACCCACGTACCGCCGTAATGCTGTACTGCACTTCTTCTAAGGCAGGTATGGGTAGTTCATAACTCGGATGTGCTTTTCTAGTATAAGGAAGTGCATATACAAAATCCAGCTCTGATTGCGTAAGCGGCTCTGCTGGTAAATTTTGCACCACAAAGCCATTTTCCTGTTCCTGTACAAGCACGTGCTTGTGGTCATACATCTGCGTTTTAAATGCTTTTGCATAAATTTCTTTGTCCTCGTTCACCCTTTTATAAGATGGAATCGCCTTATATTCATAGACACGCTCCAAATCTTTTGCAGGATAAACTGTACCCTCGACATACGTAATATCCCGAGGTGCAAGTCCGCCATCAAGTCCCTCTGCAATCTGCACAATGGCACGCTCGCCCATTCCATATACCAGTAAATCCGCATCACTTTGTACAAGAATAGATGGTTTTACACAATTATCCCAATAATCGTAATGTGCAAATCTTCTAAGACTTGCCTCAATTCCGCCGATGATGATAGGTACATCTCCATATGCCTCACGAATTTTTTGCGCATATACAATCGTTGTACGTGGCGGCCTTTTTCCTGTTTTTCCACCGGGTGCATACATATCACGGGCACGCTTGTGCTTGGTCACAGAATAAAGATTGACCATGCTGTCCATATTCCCCGCACTAATCAAAAAACCCAATCGAGGCTTGCCCAGCACTTTAAAAGAATTTACTTCTTTATATTTTGGCTGTGCAATCATTCCCACACTGTATCCATGTGCCTTTAAATATCTTGAGATAATGGCATGTGCAAAAGATGGGTGATCAACATACGCATCTCCTGTCACCATAATAAAATCAAGCTGCTCTATTTCCTGCTTCTCCATATCGGATTTTGATATTGGTAAAAAATCATTCACTATTTATTTCCCTCATATTGTTTTGTTTTAAAAAAGACAGCATATTGCCGTCTTTCATAATTATTATAATTGAGATAGACCTATAAGCCGAGTTCTGTTTAAATGGTCATCTATCTTGACCTGATGTTGCCAAACAGGTTCACGCGATTACAAGGGACGTAGCGGGCTACTATTAAATGTCCCTATATCAATCTTGCACCAAGTGGGGTTTACATTGCACGGTAAGTCGCCTTACCATCGGTGAGCTCTTACCTCGCCTTTTCACCCTTACATTATAAATAATGCGGTATATTTCTGTTGCACTTTCCTTGGAGTCGCCTCCACCGGGTGTTACCCGGCACTCTGCCCTATGGAGCTCGGACTTTCCTCACATAGCATACGCCATGCGCGACCACTCAGTCTACTCAATTTTTTTTAATAATCTTCTGTTACATAAAGAATTCTTCCGCAGTTTTCGCACTCTACAATGTTGCCTTCAATCTTTAAGTTTTGAAGCACGCCTGACGGAAGCTGCATATTGCAGCCCTCACAGCGATCGTTGTTTAGCTTTGCGATAGGATTTGCTCGATGCTGCTTGATTGCCTTGTATTTCTGCATCAAAGTTTCATCAACGCTTTGCGCCGCTTTTTGCACATTCAAGCGCAGCTTTTCAAGGTCTGCCTTGCCTGCTTCAAGTTCTATAGAATGCGCCTCTTTTAGCTGATCAAAAGCTTTCTTTGCATTGCTCATTTTTACAAGTGTTTCTTTGATTTCTGTTTCAGATTTCTCGATTCTGTGTATCACTTCCACCACTTTGCGTTTATTCAGCTCCAGCGCACCTTTTATGCCCTCGCATTCTTTTACAAGCTCACGCACATCTTGAAGAAACATATCCTCAAGGTCATAGTCCGCAATCTCAGCAATTTCCGTTTCTTTTTGTGACATCTGCTTTTTAAGAGCTTCCGTCTGTGAAGAAACTTCTGAAATCTTGCTTTGCAGCAAAATCGACTCTTGCTCTAATTGTTTCAATTTCTGTTGATTTAATTGAAACACCTGCTGCTGGTGTACAAGCTTTTTTCTCGTATCTGTATTTCTAAGCGACCGCTCATAGCTTTCCAGCTCAATTTCCGCAGTCTGATAATCCCACAATGTTTTTAATATATCCAACTAAAATCCTCCTCAATAATTTACATAGTATCTACGCAAATTTTCCGTAATATCTACACTTACTTTATAGTTTAACTCATTTAGTGCTTTTTGTAAACTCTTAGCATATATCTCGCAAAAACACTTTTCCGTATCAAAATGTCCTGCTTCAGCAATACATATGTCTTTTTCTGCCGCATAAAAATTATGTTTTACTTCTCCTGTAAGATACAATTGCGCACCCAGCGCCTTTGCACAAGCAATCAAATCTCCGCCACCGCCGCCGCATACTGCAACCTTTTTGATTTTCGTATTCAAATCTCCCATAAAACGCACGCTGTCTGTATCAACTGCTTTTTTAAAAATATCCAATAACACCTTTGCTGGTGTTTCTGTCACTTCTCCAATGATGCCCAGTCCCGCTTTTATAATTTTAGGTTCCTGCACCAAACTGAGTTGTATTGCAGGCTGCTCATAAGGATGCGCCGCTCTGACTTCTGTCAGCAATTGATTGATTTTCTCTTTTGGACAGACTGCACATACTCGCTGTTCGTCCACTTCTTCCATCTTCCCGATTGTACCAATATATGCATGAGAATCTTCATCTGGACAAAACCGTCCCACACCATCATAGCTAAAAGAACATCCGCTATAATTTCCAATTTCCCCTGCACCTGCACGCTCAAACGCATCACGAATCTGCCCTGCATTTTCTTGCGGCACGCTCACCGTTACCTCATAATACTCTTGTATGCCAGTCGGTTCTAAAAACGTCCTGTCTGTAAGATGAAATACATCTGCCAGATAAGTATTGATTCCGCCCACCACGCTGTCCATGCTCGTATGCGCACAATACAGCGAAATATGATGCTGTAAAAGCAATGACAGGCATTCTCCCTCGTAGGTCGCAATATCTATTTTTTTAATTGGTTTAAAAATCAGCGGATGGTGTGCAATCAACAAATCGCATTTCTTTTGTGCCGCTTCTTTGATGACTTCTGGTGTCACATCAAGGCACAGCATCACACGGCTGATTTCATTGTTCAGTTTCACATGAAAACCTGTATTATCCCATTCACAAGCATATTCCTTTGGTGCAATACCTTCTATGATTGTTTCCATTTGTTTTAGGCTTACAGACATTTCAGCACCTCCTGCATTCTTCTTTTCAATACTATAAGCTCCGCAATGTATATTTGTGTATCAGTTCCTTTTTCTGCTTTTTTAATGATATTCTCTGTCTTTTCAATACGCTTTTTTAAATATCCCATCAGCTCTTTATCATGATTCTCTATCAGTTTTCTTCCAATTTCAAAGTAAAATTCATCATTTTCTTTCCATACTCCAGCTTTCGCACAAATCAAGTGATAATATCGCCCCAGTTCCTTTATCAGCCATTCATTTGCAATCGCAAATCCATTTTCGCATAAAAAGCGACGCAAATCACTCTCGTTTCCATGTGGCATCAACAGTAGCTGCTGTGCCGATTTTGCTTTTTCCATATCGTTTTTTAAAATATTTTTGATGAGCGTACCGCCCATTCCAGCAATAATTACAACATCTGCTTCCCCTACTTCAAGCGGACGCAAGCCATCTCCGCAGCGTGTCTCAATATTCAGTGAAAATTCTTTTGCAAGCTTTTGTGTCTTACTTAAAGATTTTATGCTAATGTCACATGCAATCACCTTGCTTGCTCTGTTTTCTTCTATTATAGCTTGTGACACAAGTCCATGATCACAGCCAATATCCGCAACGATGTTAGCTTTACAAACTTGCTCAACTATTTTTTTCAGTCTTTGCTGCATAAACCCCTCATCACTTTGCCACAGCGGCTATTCCTTGTACAGTCATTCGTTCTACACAGGGTATTCCCACCTTCGGTCGTTCTACACAGGATATTTCCACCTTTGGTCGTTCCACACAGGGTATTCCCACCTTCGGTCGTTCTACACAGGGTATTTCCACCTTCGGTCGTTCTACACAGGGTATTCCGACCTTCGGTCGTTCATAAAAAAGCGGCTGTTACGCCGCCCTCTTTTATTCTAAAAAATCTCTTAATTTCTTGCTTCTGCTCGGATGCCTTAGTTTTCTTAAAGCTTTCGCCTCAATTTGCCTGATACGCTCCCGTGTGACCTGAAACTCTTTTCCCACTTCTTCAAGCGTTCTTGCACGTCCGTCTTCCAGCCCAAAGCGTAGCTTTAAGACCTTTTCCTCACGAGGTGTCAGTGTATCCAACACATCCATAAGCTGCTCTTTTAGTAAGGTGAATGCCGCCGCCTCTGCTGGTGCTGGTGCATCATCATCAGGAATAAAATCACCCAAATGGCTGTCTTCTTCTTCACCAATAGGCGTTTCCAAAGACACTGGCTCTTGAGCAATTTTTAAAATTTCTCTTACTTTTTCTTCTGGAATATCCATTTCCTTTGCAAGCTCTTCTGGCAATGGATCTCTGCCGTATTGCTGCAATAGCTGTCTGCTTACACGAATCAGCTTATTGATGGTTTCCACCATATGTACAGGAATACGAATGGTACGAGCCTGATCGGCAATTGCACGTGTAATCGCTTGACGAATCCACCATGTTGCATAGGTACTAAATTTATATCCTTTTTGATAATCAAACTTTTCTACTGCTTTAATAAGTCCTAAATTGCCCTCTTGAATCAAGTCCAAAAACAGCATTCCTCGCCCAACATAACGTTTTGCAATACTGACCACCAATCGCAAATTTGCCTCTGCAAGCTTTTGTTTTGCAACTTGATCTCCGTCTGCCATACGCTTTGCAAGTTCTACTTCTTCTGTTGCCGACAGCAACGGTACTTTACCGATTTCTTTTAGGTACATGCGAACAGGATCATCAATATTAATGTTTTCAGGCATTGATATTTCAAATTCACGTTCTTCTTCCACAACCTTTGGAACTTCTGCTTCAATTTCTTCATCCAGCACATCAATATTCAGCTCTTCCAGTGTTTCATAGAGTTTTTCTATCTGATCTGGCTTTAGCTGTGCATCTTCGAGTGTATCCATCATGTCTTTATACTTTAGAACACCCTTTGCTTTACCAACTTCAATCAGCTTTGCAACCCGTTCCTCAGCAAACTTTGCCTGTTCCTCTACAAGTTGCTTTGTTAAAGCTACATCTTCTTTTGTTTTCCTTTTTTGTGCCAATAAAATTCACCTACTATAAAATATTAAACAAACTTAAAAGTTCGTCTTTAGTCTTTGTATCTCTTTATCTAAATCGACTATCTGTTCAATAATCGTATTTTTTTCTTGATTTTCCTCGATGCTTTCGCATTTTTGTGTCAAGTTGTTTTTTTCTTTCAGACAGTTCCTAAGCCGTACTCTATTTGCGCAATCAACCAAAAAGCTGTCTGCGTTGTTCCCCACAATAGATTCATCACTCAAAACCGCAGTGATGTGCTGAATCTCATCTGAATTATCCAATAATGATAGTATTTCGGCATAGGTAGGAGAAAACCCTTTTTTTACACGTTGCGAAATATATGCAAATACCTTTTTATTTGTATTATTTTCAAAATCGTCCTCAACTATCTCCTGCTGTATTTTCGCAATGCTCTGGGGATAAGTACACAACAAGCAAATCAAACAGTTTTCCGCTTTATCGTCTGGCTTTTGGTGTTGCTCTGTTTGTATTGGTTTTTTCCATATCGTATTCTCTTTTTTTGTTTCCATTCCAGTATCCTGCGAAATAGAATTTACCGAAAAGCCTGTAATCTCTGACAATTTACCCACATACTTTTCTTTGACAATCGCACTATTTACATTTTTCAGCAATCCCACACATTCTTTTGCAAACTTTTCTTTCTGATACTCATCTGAAAGATCATATTTTTGTGCAACAACCCCGAATTTATAATCCATAGATGGCAAGGAATTCTTCATCAGTTTCACAAATCCATCTTTTTTATATAATTTTAGATACTCATCTGGATCATTCCCATTGGGTATACTTAAAATCCGCACCTCAATATTTTCTTTCTCCAGTATATCAATCGCGCGCAATGTCGCCTTTTTTCCTGCTTCATCTCCATCGTAAGAAATATATACATGATTGACATACCGTTTTATTAGCCGTGCCTGATCCTGCGTAAGTGCCGTTCCCAAAGTAGCAACACAATTAGGCAGTCCATATAAATAAAGGGCAATCACGTCCATATATCCTTCAACCAGCAGCAGTGAATTGACATTTTTTTGTTTTCGCACAATATTTAGGTTGTATAAACTTCGGCTTTTATTAAATGCAGCCGTTTCTGGAGAATTTAAGTATTTGGGCATAGCATCGTCCATTACACGTCCACCAAACCCAATTACGTTTGAGAAAGTATCAATGATTGGCATCATCACTCTGTTTCTAAAAACATCATAGCATTTGCTGTCTTTGATTTTTGCAAGCCCCCCTTGCTGCATTTCCTGCTTGGTATATCCTTTTTCTTGCAGAAGCAAAACTATATGATCCCACCCATCTGGCGCAAATCCGATTCCAAATGTCTTGATAATACTTTCGTTAATATCACGATTTTTCAGATATTCCAGTGCCTCTTTACCCTGCGGACTAAATAACTGCTTATGAAAATACATTGCTGCAATTTTATTCATTTCAATAATTCTCTCACGTATTTTTTTCCGTTTTTCATAATCAGCATTGTCCGTATTCTCTGGAATCGGCATTTTTACTTTTTCCGCAAGATAGGCACATGCCTCTGGAAAAGTCATTTTTTCCTGCTCCATCACAAAGTGAATAACATTTCCGCCTTTTCCACACCCAAAGCAATGAAAAAATCCTTTTTCTTGATTAATTGAAAAAGACGGCGTTTTTTCATTATGAAACGGGCAACATGCCCACCACTTACCGCTTTTGTTTTGCAAGGTCACGTATTCACCGATTACGTCAACAATATTTACTTTTGCAAGAAGTTCTTGTATCCAATCCTCAGAAAAAAATGGCATGCTAATTCCTTTCGCTTTAAAATACTATACTACTCTATAACTATTACACATACGCACTCAATATCCTTTAAAAATCCACAGATTGTATCCATTTGAAATAAAAGCTTCTATCATAAATATCATGTTGAAAAATGTTTTCTTATTTTTCTTTATTTTAGGCATAAAGGTTGCATTACATACGCTTAGCCGCAGTTAAGGCGAGCAAGGGTAACACAGCCATGCGGAAAAATTCTGTTTCAAAACCGTATCGTTCGAATCTGATATAGCTTATAACAATAAAAGTTTTGAATATGTTAGAAATCATATTATTCATACAAGCTAAAAGCAGCAGAGCTCGTCACAAACCCCACTGCCTCTAATCTCTCATTTTATATTTTATGAATTTTCTTGCCCCGACATTTGACTTGAAATCGGCAACACTACCAAAAGCAAAGCAAACTGATACTATTCATGCTTCTTTGCTCTAAATCATTTAGTCAACAAGAATGACACCTTTCACTTTGTTGTCTTTTGATTCTTTCATAAATTTAATACCTTGTTCTACTTGATCCAGCGTAAATCTATGCGTAATCAAAGAACCAAGTTTTACCTGTCCTGAAGCAATTACATTAAAAACATTATCCCAAACAAGCGGTGCAAGCCATGAGAATTTGATTGTTCTATCGGCTTGAATCGCATCTAATGCACCAATCTTTAAAACATCATCAGGAGATGGCAGTCCAAAGAATACAACTGTTGAGCTTGGTCCTGTCACCTGTAATGCCTGTTGCAATGCAACCATTGCGTTTGTTGGAACAACCGCCCGTTGTGCCAGTCTGCCGTTGTTTGCCGCTTTTACGCTTGCAACAAGATCTGCTGTGTAATATTTTGAGTTTTTATCCAATGTGTTAAACGCCTGTGTTGCACCGAGTTCCAATGCTTTTTCAAGATTATAATCAGCAATATCAACCACAAATACTTTGCCTGCGCCGCTTGCTTTTACAAGCTGTACGTCCATCAGTCCAATCGGTCCACAGCCAAAAATTACAGCAGTTTGTCCTAATTTTACGTCTAATTTTTTCACGCTGTATGTTGAGCAAGCCAAAGGTTCTGCAACAGCCGCCTCCTCAAAAGAAACTGTATCTGGAATTTTATATACATTGGAGTACATTGCCTTTGTATATTCTGCAAATGCACCATTTTGATCTACACCATAAACAGCTAAGTTTTCGCATTCGTTGTATTCACCGTTTAGGCACGGAACACACGCATTACAGGGAGCAACTGGATTTACACAAACCCGATCCCCTACTTTAAGCATGCCCATCTTTGCAGGAATTTCTCCTAATTTTTCTACAACACCAGAAAACTCATGGCCAAGCACCAAAGGCCCTTTTCCGTCTGGAGTTCCAAGTGGACTATGTCCATAATAATAAGAAATATCAGATCCGCAAATACCGACTGCTTTCACTTTTATCAGGACTTCGTTTGCCGCAATCTCAGGGATTTCTATTTCTTCGAGCTTCATTTTTAATGGTTCATAAAAAACATTTGCTTTCATCTTTGACATGATAATTCACCTTTCCTTGTTCAAAATTCAGTTTAGTTTATACGTATACATTGTGTGCAAAATAAATACACATTTAATGTATATCTATTCTAACAGATTCATCAAGATTTTTCCACTGTTTTTTTAAAAATTAATTTTAGTTCCTACTTGGAAATACAAACAATCAAGTTTTAAAAGAACCTCTCCCACTATCTCTGAGTGAAACTTGTTTTTTCCCTTAACTGCGGCTAATACTCAATCATTCGTTTTAATCATCAAGAAAATCCTTTCCTTTAAAATTTTCAATCTGAAACATTTAGATTTTTTACTGTATGCAGCAAAAAGATGAATAGCGTAGCTTACAACACAGCAATGCGAGTGATTCAGCAGGATAAAAGACCTTATCAAGACACATATAAGATACAAATTTATTTCTGCTTTTTTTCTCAGAAAAGCTACTGCCTCACTCACACGATACCGCTCTATGCCGCTGTTAAATCTTTTTCATTGTCAGTGAAATTCTTTTTTTTGCTGTATCAACACTCAGCACCCTAACCGTTACAACATCGCCCACCGAAACCACTTCACTGGGGTGTTTAATATATCGGTCGGTCAACTGTGAAATATGTACAAGGCCATCTTGATGCACACCAATATCCACAAAAGCTCCAAAATCAATCACGTTTCTAACAGTCCCTGTAAGCTCCATACCCTCTTTTAAATCTTTCATATCCATGATGTCTTTTCTAAGCATTGGTGCAGGCAAATCATCACGCAAATCCCTACCTGGCTTTTTTAGCTCCACAATCATATCTTTTAGCGTCGGAACACCCACACCGCATTGCTGTGCCGTTTCCTCAATATTTTTAATTCTTTGCTCAATATCTGCAAATCCCGCATCTAATTCCTTTTGTTTGTATCCTAACAATTCAATCAGCTTCTTTGCAGCGGTATATGATTCTGGATGCACCGATGTATTATCCAAAATATTCTTACCATTTGGAATCCTTAAAAACCCTGCGCATTGTTCATATGCCTTTGCGCCTAAACGAGGCACTTTTTTAATCTCTGTTCTGCTCTGGAAACTACCATTTTCATCTCGATATGCCACAATGTTCTTTGCAATGGTACTGTTGATGCCCGATATATAAGAAAGCAGTGAATGCGATGCCGTATTTAAGTCAACCCCGACGCTGTTTACACAGTCTTCTACCACACCGCAAAGTGCGCTGTCAAGCTGTGCAGGCGGCATATCATGCTGATATTGCCCCACACCGATTGACTTTGGATCAATCTTTACCAGCTCTGCTAAGGGGTCCTGCAATCTACGTGCAATAGATACTGCACTTCTAATAGACACATCAAGATCTGGGAACTCTTGCGCTGCCAGCTTTGACGCAGAATAAACGGATGCACCAGACTCATTTACCACCATATATCCAACTTCTCTGTCCAACTGACCAATCAACTCCGCAATAAAAATCTCAGATTCCTTTGATGCCGTTCCGTTCCCAATCGAAATGACGTCTGCATCATATTTTTGTATCAGCTGTTTTAATACCTTACTTGCCTCATCTACCTTGTTTTGCGGCGGTGTCGGATAAATCACAGTATGATCTAATATTTTCCCTGTTTTATCCACCACGGCAATCTTGCAGCCCGTACGATATGCAGGATCAAACCCTATCGTCACCTTATCTTTGATAGGCGGCTGCAACAATAATGGTTTTAAATTTAATGCAAACATACCAATTGCCTGCGTACTTGCTTTTTCCGTCAATTCATTGCGTATTTCTCGCTCTAAAGATGGTTTAATCAACCTTGACCACGCATCAATTATCGTTTCTTTGACAGTTTGTGTCGTAATGCTTCCATTTATCACAAATTTCTCATTTATAGCAAAAATAATGATTTCATCAGGAACTTCAACAGCAACTTTCAGAAAATCTTCACGTTCTCCACGATTCATCGCTAAGATTCTGTGGCTCGGAATTTTCATCACCGATTCTTTATAATCATAATACGTTTCATATACAGATTCTTTGACATCTTTTACACCGTGCGATACAACCATGCCCTCTTTTCGCATAATCATACGCAAGTTCTTACGCAGCTGCGCATCGTCCGAAATCCTCTCTGCAAGAATGTCTTTTGCACCATCAAGCGCCTCTTGCCACGTCCGCACTTCTTTTTCTTCATTCACAAAAGGCAGTGCCAGATCCTGCAAGCTACCTTGTTTCACATTTTGCAATTGAATCAATTCCGTCAATGGCTCTAAGCCTTTTTCAAGTGCAATTGTCGCACGTGTACGCCTTTTTTGCTTATACGGTCTATATAAATCCTCAAGCTCTGTCATCGTAACAGATTTTTGAATCAGTGACAAAAGTTCCTCTGTCATTTTTTGCTGCTGTTCTATATTGTTTATAATTTCTTCTTTGCGTTTTTCGAGATTACGCAAATAATTCAGTCTGTCAAATACCTCTCGCAACACTTGGTCATCGCACGAACCCGTCATTTCTTTACGATAACGTGCAATAAAAGGAATGGTATTTCCATCATCAATCAACGTGATGATACTTTGAATATGTTCTGCTTTTAGATGAAATTCTTTTGCAAGTATGCCTGCTGTTTCCATATGTCCACCTTTTTCTTTTAATAATAGCTTTTATTATATACTTTGTTTTTTGGCATGTCCATATTTACACATCAAAATTGACTGCGGCAGCATAAAGGCTTTGCATTTGTTTCTCTGCATTGTTTTGTTTCTATCAGAAGTGCTTAGTTATACTGTGGAATTATGGCTGTAAAAATCAGAATTAAAAAAGCCTCTGCAACCTGCATTGCAAAGGCTTTTTAGATGGTGACCCGCCGGAGGGTCGAACTCCGGAC
>JAVXBD010000011.1:0-32594 GCA_036660175.1 Christensenellaceae bacterium
AGGCATAGAAATTAATAAATACCGCAATCGGCTTTCGTATTCTTTTGTCATAATCAAATGTCCTCCTATTGATCTTGAAAAACAATTCTAAGTTCATTTATGGTTTGTACAGGTTGCATATCAAACTCCATCAGCAGTTTGTTTAATATTTCCATATCATAATCGGCTGAAATCGTAATGGCTAAGTCCTGCACTGTAAAGTTAATTTTATATTCCTGTAATTTTTTGATAACCGCATCTATCTTTTGCGTTGTATATATAGTTGTTTCTTCCTGTGCATTATTTGCAGACGCACTTTCTTCCTGCGCATTATTTGCAGCAACACTTTCTTCCTGCGCAATTGCAGCACGTGATACCGCTTTTTCCTGTTGCCGCACAGGTGTTGCTATCCCATCGTCTTTAGCAGATATGCCTGCGCCATAAGCCACCGCTTGCTGCACAGCCTCGCCATGTGGCTGCATATTGTTTTGCACAACTGCACCCACCACAAAAAGTGTACACAACACCGCCGCACAAGCAGGAATCAATACTTTATACGAAATCGTATGCCTCTTTTGTGTAGCAACTTTGTCCTGCCACCGTTTTGAAAAACCAGTTGGCACTGGTACATCTTTTTCATGAGCAAGTATCCGCACCATCATTTTTTCGGCTTCAAGCTCTTTTTTACACGTTTCGCACTGTGCAATGTGTGCCAAAAAATCTTGGTGGTCACCGCTCTCGTCATCTAAAAATGCTCTTATATACTTTTTACATTGTTTACACGTCATCATTGCCACTCCACATAACTTTTCTGTATATAAGACGTGCATTGCCTTAAAAAAGTTCCGTTTTTTTAAACTTTTTTATTCGCATTCTTTTTCTTTCTCTTTTTGATAACCAAAATAACGATGCCCACAATCACCACTATCATAACAATCAAAACCAAGTACACCAGCCTTGCAAATATCGTCAGATTGTAAAATATGTCGGTAATACCTTTGCCAAAAATTGATTTTTGATCTCGTGGCTGAAAATATTTTTCTGGAATTTGCGGAACACCATCTGCATTTTTTTCAAACGACTGCACATAATCCGAAAGCGCAACCCATTCTTTGATTTCTTTGCCATCTTTATCATGTAAAATGGCATTTTTCATGTCTGTAATCACATTACCATTTGCATCTTTTGGGGTAATTTTTAAAATACCGTAAGTTACATCTGTAATCATCGCCGCCATCTCGCCCAAGTATTGGCTGGACACAACCTTGTAAAGCTTATCTTCCTGTAAATCTTCAAATTCTCCGTTGGCATTTTTCACATCCACCGTCATTATTTTATTAAATATCAATCTATTTGGATTGTATTGATATTTCACTCCTGAGAAAAATAACTGTGCCTCATTCATAATCGGAAATACCGAAACATCGACCTCGCACAATGAACGCAGCTCTTCCCCTGTAATATACATCTCTACAAGTGGATAGCCTGCCGTTTTGTCCGCACCCTGCCCAAGCGATAAAATCTCATATAGTTTTGACTGTGTCACGTTCCCCTGCAAAATGCTGGAGCGTATCAGCCCAGAACTAATTCCAGCAACATCTGCCTGCATACCATTTTTTTCAAGTTCATATAAATACGCATCTGTAATCATATCAGCAAGACCAAACTCGCCGTAAGTTCTGCCGATTTCTTCTTGCGTTGTAAAATGATGAGGAGAATATGCTGCAACATCATCATATTTGATACCTAATGTGTCTAAATACTCTGTTTGTACAAAGCCTTTATATTCGTTTATTTTTGCCAATACTTCGTCGTTTTGCGCAATGTTCTCATCAATCGGCACAAGTTCATAATTGGTTTGCTGTACACCTTCCTTTGTGACAGAAACATCAAGTACCCCTAAATTTTTTGTATAACACCCTGCCGATACAATCAATGTCTTGTTTTGCACAATTGGCTTTTCAAGTGTTGTATGCGAATGTCCACTGATGATAACATCAATACCTTCTACCGCCTTTGCAAGTAGCTGATCTTCCGATTTATCAGCATTCACGCTTGTTCCGCCATGCGAAAGACATAGGATAAGCTGAGCACCCTGCTCTTTTAATGCCGCAACACATCTTTTTGCCGCTGTTGTCGTATCTTCAAACTGAATTGGCTTCATTGTAGATGGAGAGCTCTGCGCATGCGCACCAAGCAGCCCAAACACGCCAATTTTTATACCATCTTTTTCAAATACTTCGTATTCTTTGCCGCCGTATTCCTCAAATGCTCTATTTAGATTCTGTGATACTTCGTCTTGCGGAAAAATAATATTAGCACACAAAAGCTGTGGCATACCCTCTCCCTTTGCTGCATATAGAGCATCCGTCAAGCCCTCTGGCGAATAATCAAATTCATGATTTCCAAGAGTCACTGCATCATATCCCATCATATCCAGCATTTTTAAATCAGGTGCATGTGTTTTATAAATAGCATTGAAAAATGTTCCCATTGAAAAATCGCCTGCATCTACAACAATGGTCTTAGGTGTTTTTCGCTCGCTGATTGCGTTATAAAGTCTTGTATATCCACCAACATTTTTTACGCTTCCATCCGCTTGAAGCTCATCAAACGGTAGCATATTTGAGTGCATATCGTGCGTAAATAAAATTCTCACGTCCTCATTTGATGGCGGAGTTTTTGCAAATGCAGGTACAAAAAAGCTAACAGACAGTATTACACACAAGATTGTACATAAAAAAACACGCAAATATTTATTTTTCATCGTATACACCTTTTTCTAAAAATTTAGATCTCGAATCATTTTATTGATAAGTATAGTATAGGATAATCGGTTGGTTTTGTCAAAAATTATGACTTCTTTTTTCTAAAAAAGCCGCCTCTTGCCAGTAGACCAGCAAGGGACAGCCTTTATAGAAAAGAAGTTTTCATAATTTAAAACAAGCATTCATCACACGACAAAACCCTTACCCGCATTTTGAATATCCGCATGAACGGCAAATATTACAGCCGCCCTCATGCTCTAATTTTTTTCCGCATTCTGGGCAAATGGTATCGTCTTTTTTGACAGGCGGCTCTACATCTTGAATAAACAGCGGTGCAATGTCTTTATCCTGCATTTTTGCAACCGTCTGCAACACTCTGCCAATTGCATCAGGGCAAGACAATACCTTTACATCGCCTTTGCGCAGTGTTGAATGGCATCTAATGCCCCGTAGCTGCTCTACAATAGATTCCACATCAATTCCCGAGCGTAAGGCTGTAGAAATAAGCCTGCTTGTTGCCTCAGACTGTGATGGACATCCGCCAGCACGCCCTACATTCGTAAACACTTCACAAATACCGTTTTCATCATAGTTGACGGTCACATACAGATTTCCGCAGCCAATCTTTACTTTTTGCGTGATTCCCTGTGTCACTTCTGGTCTATCTCTTGGTGCTACCTTATTCATTGCATCTGCAATCTCTTCTTCTGTATCGCTTTGAACTTTATTGACTTTTCCAATATTTAAAACCTGTGCATCTCTTGAACCATCACGATAAATCGTCACGCCCTTTAACCCAAGCTCGTCGGCTAACTCATACACCCTGCGTACATCTTTTTTAGTCGCATCGCTGGGAAAATTCACAGTTTTAGAAACCGCATTGTCTGTATATTTTTGAAAAGCAGCCTGCATACGCACATGATATTCTGGTGTAATGTCATGCGCCGTCACAAAAACATCTTTGATGTCCTGTTGGATTTCGTCGATGTGTGCAATTGTCCCCTCTTGTGCGATTTTTGCCATTCGCTCTTTGGTGAAAAGTCCACGTTCTTTCATAACTTGTTCAAAATATGGATGTGTTTCAATCAATTCATCATTATCCATAACATTTCTGATGTAGGACAATCCAAAAATCGGTTCAATTCCAGAAGAAGCACTGCATATGATTGAAATTGTTCCTGTGGGAGCAATCGTTGTTACCGTTGCATTTCTTTGCGGATAAGATTGTTTTCCAAAAACGCTTTCTTCATATGCTGGAAATGTTCCACGTTTTTGTGCCAATTCTGCTGATGTTTCTCTTGCTGTATCTCTTAAAAGCTTCATTATTTTTTCGGCAAGATCAATCGCTTGTTGTGAATTATATGGAATTTTCAGCTTATATAAAATATCGGCAAAACCCATGAGTCCCAGTCCAATTTTACGGGTTGCAAGGCTCATTTCACGTATTTGCGGTAAGGGATAATTATTAACTGTAATGACATTATCCAAAAAATGCACCGCATCTTTGGTTGTTTGGCAAAACAACTCATAGTCAAATTCATATTTATCCGCTTTTTTTATCATGCAGGCATCTAAATTAATAGAGCCTAAATTACAGCTTTCAAAAGGCAACAATGGCTGTTCTCCGCATGGATTTGTGCTTTCCACTTCGCCAAGCTGCGGAACAGGATTATCTTTGTTAATTCTATCCAAAAACACAATGCCTGGTTCACCATTTTCCCATGCCATATTGATAATCAGCTGAAATACTTCAGGTGCATTTAACTTTTTTAATTCTTTTTTTGTATGTGGGTCAATCAACGCATACTCTCTATTTTCTTTGACAGCACGCATAAACTCTTCTGTAACACCAACACTGATGTTAAAATTTGTGATTTCTGTGCTGTTTTTTTTGCATTGAATAAAATCCAAAATATCAGGATGGTCAATGCGCAAAATGCCCATATTAGCACCACGTCTTGTTCCTCCCTGTTTAACTGCCTCAGTTGCCGCATTAAAGACTTTCATAAAGCTCACAGGGCCGCTTGCAACACCACCCGTAGAGTTTACAGCCGCACCTTGTCCACGCAGTCTTGTAAACGAAAATCCTGTACCGCCGCCGCTTTTGTGTATCAATGCAGCATTTTTTACCGCATCAAATATCTCCTCCATGCTATCCGCAACTGGAAGTACAAAACAAGCAGAAAGCTGGCCAAGTTCTCTTCCAGCATTCATCAGCGTTGGTGAATTTGGCATAAACCGCAGGCTTGACATCATTTCATAAAAAACCATTTGGGTATTTTTCACGTCATCATCAGTCGCCTTGAATTCCTTATCCGCTGCTGCAATTGCTTTTGCTACTCTTTTGAATAAATCCTGTGGGTTTTCTGCTGCTTTTCCATCTGCATCTTTTTTCAGATAACGCCTTTCAAGGACGGTTACCGCATTTTTACTTAACATGAATAAAATCCCCCTAAATAGTACATTTTGTATTATAGTATTTCTTACAACACAATATATAGTACAACAAGTGGAAAGTAAAAACAATAGTTATCTGAATTTTTTTTAAAGAATTTTAAAGAATTTTTCAAAAACCGCAGTATCATCATTAGAAGAAAAAAATTTGACAGTGCCTTTATGAGTAGAATCAGATAAAATCGAGCTTTGCTGCAAAACTTCTCTTACATGACGTGCCGTTCCATACATCCCGTCAAAGACTTCGCACGCTCCGCCGCACATTTTTTTAACAACATCTTTGATTTGGTCGCTAATAAAAGAATAGTGCGTACACCCAATGACAATTCCATCAATCTGTTGTCCACGCAAATGTTTAATTTTATCATATATATATGCCTTAATATGCGGGGTTTGCAGATTCCCTTTTTCAACCAATTCGGCAAGATGTCCACATTCTATATTGATTATACCGTCCCCTGCACCAATTTTTTTTAGCAGTTCCCCATATCTTTTTTGCTGAAGAGTGGCAGGCGTGGCAAGCACCATAATGTTTTGATGGTATTTTTCAAATGCTGGTTTTACAGCAGGTTCTATGCTTACAATTGGAATATTATATTTTTTACGCATGGCCGCAACCGTAATACTTGTTGCGGTATTGCACGCTATCACAATCATCTTCACACCTTTTTGGTATAAAAAATCACCGCACCGCATAGAAAGCTCTTTGATTTGCTCTTCTGACTTTGTACCATAAGGAGTGTTTGCGCTGTCGCCATAATAAAGATAGTCTTCGTATGGAAGTGCTTTCACTGTTTCTTTTAAAACGCTGACACCGCCAACACCTGAATCAAAAAAACCAATAGGCAAATTATTTACACTCACTAAATTTTCTCTCTTTCGCTGATGAGCCATAATGAATCGATTCATCATTTTTTAATTGTACCATGGCACAAAATATGTTTATAATTATAGTACAATCTGATAGGTTAGTAAAGATTGGAATAAAATTAATGATAATCTACAAAAAGAACTTGCAAAGGACTGTTTTATATGATAAAATATCCTTTGTTGAATTTAAAAAACACGGGGGTGAATAGAATTGCCAAATATTAAGTCAGCTAAGAAACGCGTAAAGGTTATTGCGAAAAAAACATTGCAAAACAAAATGATTAAGTCTGCTTTAAAAACAGATTTGAAAAAATTTGATGTTGCTGTTGCCGCAAATGACGCAAATGCAAATGAGCTTTATATCAAAGCTGTTAGCGCTGTCGATAAAGCCGCTTTAAAAGGTACAATCCATAAAAATAAAGCGAATCGTGCAAAAGCTCAATTGGCAAAAAAATTAAACAGCAAAATCGCTGAATAATTTTTTGCGTCCCCTATCTAAATAGATCAATAGAAGGATCGATCTCACCCATCGGTCTTTTTTGTGTACCAAGCATTTATTTGATATAAATATCAACCAACAGTGCAAATAAATCTGTTTTTAAAACAATCACACCTTGTTTTGCATCAAAATCCATTTGTGCTAATTTTTTCATCGCACAGCGGAGTCTTTGCGCACTAAACATCTTACAGTTTTCTAATGCCTTACGTGCCACAAAATCCCTAACACCTGTAGCACTCATAACATGCGAGATGGTCTTTTGATCGGAAAACCGTGCATCTCTGCATGCACGTGCCACCATCATCTGTCGAAAATTGTTAGAAAGCAAGGTGATAAATCCAACAGGATTATTGTCTTCTTCCAATAGCTTCTCAATCAGCACATACGCTTTTTGTTTCTGACCTTTTACCATAAAATCATGAATTTGATAAACATTATAAAGCATGGATTTTACAGTATACTTTTCAATTTCTTTTTCAGAAATATCGCCCCTGCACACGCATGCCAGCTTTTGCAGCTCTGTATTAACAATATTTAAATCAGCGTTTGCAATATCGCTTAAAATAACTGCATTTTTTTTAGAAATAGATAGATTTCTATTTTTTGCATAATGAATGATATAGTCAATAATTTCGTTATCGCCAAGCGTACTGCATTCGATATACATTCCATTTTTCATCACAAATTTAACAAATGATTTTCTTTTGTCCACATTTCCTTTTTCCATAATCACAAATACATTACATGCTGGCATATTTGCTGTTTCATAAGCTTTGCTTTGCTCTGCTGAGGCTGCCGTCGAAAGAATTTCTGTGCTTTTTATGATGACTGCACGCCGCTCATCCATAAAAGGCAATGTTTCAATAGAACGCAACACCTCTGCCATATCGGGTTTTTCCTCAAAAACAGATAGATTTAATTCAGGCATAGAAATAGCAAGCGTACTCAACAAAAGCTTGTACACGTACTGTTTTAAATATTCATCTTCACCGCAAATAATCACAAAATTGCTCAGTTTCCCAGTTTTTAGTTGTTTTACCGCATCGTTTGCATTCATCAAATAATTCTCACTTCATCGTTGATATGGTTATGCCATCGGCAGCCATCACAGTTACCGCACCATTCTTTCCTGTTGTATACGTCTTGATTTTATATTTGTGCAGCAACGCAAGCATGGCAGAATCAGGCAGACCTCTTTTGTTTATTTCATTTACAGATATTATAGCATACTGTGGTGTTGTATTGTGTAATAATTCATCATTTATCGATTTTTTACCGCCGCCGTCTGCAACTTTTAATACGTCCACATCACGAGCTACCTCCGCCAAATCTTCTGCATCATTTTGAGCAAATAAGATTACATCTTTGTTTTTATAATTTAGAATAACCGAAAAATTCTTCCCATCATCGCATACAATATCCAAATAAGTGTCCTCATCTATTGCAATCTGATCGCCAGTATGGTAAATTTTTGTATTTTCATCATATTCTTTCGGGATATAATTTTGCGGCACATACAGTAGTTCAATTGCACCCTTATTGGAGAGTTCTCTTAAGTTTTTTGTACGATCGTTTGTAACAATAACCGCATCAAAAACAATGTGTGCATTGTCTGCATAATCAGATAATTGTGAATACTGTATATTTCCGCCATTATCAATCAAATAGTCCTCGCTCCCAACACTGATATGAATACTGTCGCCTGTTCCCACATCAAGTATTGTCACTTTCACGTGCGGCTGATTGGCACTGATGACTGCCGCCGCCACCATACACGATATAAGTACTCCCGAAACAATCGCTTTTGTTCTCTTTTTTAGCATCACATAATCCGAGCATAAGAAAATCAAGGCAAATACGATAATGCCTATTATAATCGGCATACCCGTCACAACCAAATAACCAAAATCTGTTGCTACAAGCAACGCATTAAGAAAGGACAAAATATTGATTGCCCACTCCGCTATAAATGCAAAAATCTGCCCAAGCGGAATCGCAATCAGCGACAGCAAAGAAGACATTCCCGTAAACAGTACAATAATCGTCGCAAGCGGTATGGCAAACAGATTGGATAGAGGTGTTGCAAGTGCTATATTCTTAAAATAGTAGGCGCTCAGCGGAAACACCGCCGCTGTTGCGGCAAAAGATATTGCTAATGTAGACGATAAATAGATTTTATCCGCATGAATACGGTCAAAGAACCGCACAAGCGGCGGGCCTAAGCACAGAATCCCAAACAGCACACCATAAGACATCAAAAATCCCGGCATAAACAGTTGGGCAGCACTCACGAGCAGCGTCACAATTGCAGCACCGCTTAAAAACACAAGTGTATCTCTTTTAGACAGCGTCCACCTACCCACAATAACAAAAATCGTCATTAGTACCGCTCTTGTGACAGATGGCGCAAAGCCCGTCAATGTTGCATACAATAGCAAAATAACAATGTTACTGATAAAACGTGTTTTGCGTTTGACCTTACATCTCTTAAGCAGAAAATTAAACGCATAGGACATGATTGCAATATGCAGCCCCGAAATTGCCAAAATATGTGAAATCCCTGTTTTTGCAAAATCTTCTCGTACTTCTTCCGATATTTCGTCTTTGACGCCCAAAAACATCGCCTTTGCAATAGGTGCCGTATTTTTTGAATACATGAGATCAATATTATCCGAAAGTTTTTCTCTGACTGCAAGTGGTATGCCGTAAAGTCCCCATTGATTTCCCAATACCTTTACATCTCTATTATAGCAGCTAAATCCAGCACCTCTGCTTGCAAGATACATTTGCTCATCAAAACCATTTGGGTTATCACTTTTTTGCGGCGGTTTGATTTTAGTTTGAAATGAAATCAAATCCCCATAGCCAAGCTCTTCCTGCGCATATAGGATTGCTTTTTTATGAAATTTTTCATTGTTGATGGTAACATCACTCAAAACATAGGTATGCGTTTCTGATTTTAATTTTGTTCGGTCGGTCACTCGTGCATTTACGGTATAAACCTGCTGAGCATTGACAGCCCCAAAATCCGTATTGAATTGTATGCTGAAAACAAACGCACCCAAAAAGAATGCTGTGATATAAAAGAACGTAAACATCGCCTTATATCTTTTACAGGCGCACAGTACAAAAATAACCGCTGCACCAATCAGCGGATAAATCAGCCACCATGCTGATAACTGTGCATAATATGCGACTGCAATTCCTATCATCAAAAAGAACGCAAAAAAAGCAATCGGTCTTTTATTCAATATTCTTTTCATCAGCCATCAAATTTCATAGGAAGTATTTTCTTGTACAACCACTGTGTTTTTAAAAATAGCGGTTGCCTCATCTATTATTTTCTGCTCGTCATAGCAGGGGTTAATATGCGTCAGCAGCAGCCGCCCCACATGTGCGTTTTGCGCCGTTTGTGCCGCCTGTGCTGTAAACATATGCGGCAAAGGTTTATCGCTCTGATAAGTGCTTAAAAAGCCACTGTCGCAAAGCAGTACCTCGGCATCTTCTGCAAAATTTATAAGAGCATCACTATATGTAGTATCTCCTGAAAAAACAAGTGTTTTTTGGTTATACTGTACTTTAATTGCATAACACAATACGGGGTGGCTCATCTCGCAAAAAGATATTTTTAAATTCTCTTGTTCAATCACTGTTTCACTGTTGATTGCAGTTGTGCAAAAACAATCACTCTTGCACAATAAATCATATTCCTCTTTTGGCAGAGGCGGAAGATAAACTTCTACTGGCTTTTTTAGCGCATACCTCAGCACAAACATTTCACAACAATGATCAGCGTGCAAATGCGACAGTAAAATCAAATTGATGTCCTGCAATGCACAAAACTCCTGTACACGAGATAACGTACCACAACCCGCATCAATCAATATTTTTTGATGTCCACATTCCAAAAGATACGAGGAAGTTCCCCCACTTTTTGACGGATATGGTCCGTATTTGCCAAGTACGGTCAGTTTCATTTCGTATTCCTCAACCCAATCTTATTTCTCAAGAGCTGCATTGGTTTATAAAGTGCCGAAGCAATCACAATTCCACATGCCGCCTGTATCAAATTCGGTACAACCGTCAGCACCGCCGCCGACGCCCCAAAAATCATAACTTCATATAATCCATAACCGCCTGCCATAATCAAACCGCCCACCACGCACGCAAGAATATACTTGCTAAGATTTGGCTTTTTGGTGATTGCTCCTGCGGCAAGTGCCATCAGACCTTTGATAACAACGGTTGCAGGTGCATACAATGCCGAACCGAGTGTCAAATCGGCTAATCCGCTTCCGAGTGCTGCCGCAATTGCTGCATATGGACCGCCCAGTAAAAACGCTGCGCAATAAATAATCACATCACCTAAATTAAAATAGGCGCCCTTGATTGCAGGAACGGGTATCACAATCAGCATCGTTATTACATAGACAAGTGCGGCAACAACCGCTGTTGTGGTAAGTCTTTTCGTTTTGTCATTCATTTTTCAATTACACTCCTGATGTTAATATTTTATAATGCCTGGATTCTTTAAAATCGGATCAATCACGTTTAAAATACCGCTCCCCAGTGTCTGCACTCTTTGCCCATCAACCAAAAATTGTACGCTTTTGATTCGACCAATTTGTGAAAGCGTATTGACAATCGAGTATATAAAGATAAACTCATCCTTATCCGATATTCCTTGTAGCTTTTGAATAATTGACGGCTCAAAATCCACCACAATCATGTCTTCAGCGATATACACCTCTTTTATATCCTGCAACGAAACACCTGATGGAAATGCAGGCCACAGCTCTTTATTATCTGTGTTTACAGGACCTTTTGCAAGTTCCTCTAACAGCGTTGAAGCAAACCCTACTTTGCTTTGCTCCACAATCCTCTCCACACCGCTTAAAAGCGTATAACTGCTGTTTGGAAGATACAGTAACGTGCTGTTTCCTTTCAGATTTTGAAAATCATTTAGTGTGTAAATTTTGTTCTCTTCTGTTGGTTCTCCATTTACATAAATCGTTATACCGCTTATATCAGGAATAAATCCAATGATAGAGTTGGCAAGCGCCGCCAATGCCATTTTTTCTCCATCCAAAAATTCCTTTGTAAAAACTACCGGAATTTTATTAAAATCCATCTTAAGGATTTGCTTCCCATCTTGCGTAAGGATTTCTGGATCACTGATAAGCTCTAAAGATTTATCAATCACTGGCATGTGATTATAAGTATTTTCAGGCCCTCTAATCAGTGCTTTTACAATTGCAGAGGCGTAATTTTTGTTTTCAAAAGCAATATTGCGTATTTCTGGCAGAAGAAATTTCTCTGAAGGATCTAAATAATATAGCACAACCGCCATTGTTTGTGTTTCGGCTTCTGATTTTGATTTAATTGCAAGCATATCGTTTGTCAAATCTGACGATTTTTGCAAAGCTCCTGTCGGTGCATTCTGATAGGCAACCTGCATATGATTGACAAAAACGTTGACGTATTTGATTCCTGTAAAATCCGATACAGTCGAAGCTATGGCAAGTTTTGCAATCAGCATTGCTTCTTCATTATTAAAATATACAGGCTCAGCCGTCAAAAACACGTTTACAACATCGGACAGCACTTCCACTTTTTGATAGGTAAGTCCTTTTGTAGCTGACAGCAGATTCTCCGACTTTGGTCCGCTTAACAGTGCTTTTATGATAACCTCTTCGGCACGCTCATTTTGCGGAACATCAAGCTTGCGTGTTTCTGCCGAAAACTTTGTTCCTGTTTCGTCCAAAAAATATAAAACAGGATTGATGACAATATTAGGCACAAGCACCACATCCTGCATCAATTGCTTATCATATTTGGTTATTTGGTCTTTTGCATCCTCATGCACAACCGAACATCCGCAAAAAACGAATACTGCACATAAAAACAGCCCTACAAGTTTTTTCATAGTTCCCCTTAGTACATAAAATTCTTTTTAAAGACATTATATGAAATCTTCCAAATATTGTTTTCTTGAACAAGTTTTATGGGTACATTTGCAAATGATTTCACTTCATCAACTCTTAATTTTAGCATATAATCGACCATCACCACATCGTTTAGTCCGTCAATAGATACAATGGAGTCCCCCACCGCAGTATCCGATATTGCCAATTTACTGGTGTCTACTTCACTGATAAAATCATCAATAGACGGTTTATCCTGCCCATAGGCATTTTTATATGCAATATACTCATACAGCTTTGTCCAGTTTTTCTTTTCGATTGCATCAAGGATTTCTATCATAGTGTTTTTACTGTTGAGTTCAATCTCTCCATTGCGTGCAAACGGCTCTGTTGCACCAGTCCCATCAAGCCCTGCCTCTTGCTGCGTAATGGTTCTGCCTGTTCCCGTTCCCTCATCATCAATCAGAATTCTAACTCTGGAATAATTTCCTTGCTCAATAATAGTATTGACAATCGAATAAACCGCTAAATATTTTCTTGTTTTTTCATACGGATTTTCTTCCATATTATTATCAACTGCCGTTTCTACTGGCAATAAGAACTCTTTGCTGAGTGTCACCGTCAAAAACCCACTGTCGTTCGGGGTTACGTCCACCACTTTTGTGGCAGGATTGATAAGCTGCACAAAATCCACCCGTGCTGTTGACGGGCCATTAATCAATTTTTTGATAATGGCTGTTTCCACGTTCTCGTTGATGGGTACATCTACCACCATGGATTCCCCCACCAAAAGTGGTTCTTGCATATAGCCAAAATACAGCCGTGCCGTCGCCTTGTCTTTGTTGATTGCCTCAGGCAGTGGATTGATTTGCACAGCCGTTTCTTCTTTGACAACTGGCGGCGCTTGCTTTACACAAGCAACCATTCCTGTTGCCATCACAAACAGCAAACATATACAAATCCAACTTTTTACTTTCTTTTTCATCAGAATTCCCTCAATTCTCAATTTGCGGAGCATTCTTTGTCTGTACCAATGGAATAATCAGTGTGAACTTAGATCCTACACCATATTCACTTTCCACATCTACCCGTCCGCCGTGCATCAGTGCAATACGCCGCACAATATGGAGTCCTAATCCTGTGCCGCCTGTATCACGTGATCTGGCTTTATCGACTCTATAAAAACGCTCAAAAATATGCACCAAATGCTCGCTTGTCATGCCTACACCATCGTCCTGTACGGTGACGTGTGCCTCTTGCGAAAAGCGTTTGATACCAATTTTGACGTGTCCATCATTTTGCGTATACTTAATCGCATTTTCGATTAGATTATTGAGTGCCTGCCGCAGCTTTAACGCATCACACTCCACCTCCACATCATCAGTAATCGTTACTTCAATGCTGATGTTGCGCTCCTTTGCAATGGGGTTTAATGCCGTCACACACTTGTTAATCACGTTTGACAGCAGTTCTTTATCAATGTTAATCGTCAAAATATCACTGTCCATCTTTGAAAGCAGCAACAAATCGGTAATCAGATTGTTCAGACGGTCAATCTCGCCATTAATATCTGATAAAAAATCTTTATAAATATCTTCAGGTACATTATCTTGATAGAGCAGCGACTCCACCAATATTTTCATGGATGCCAATGGTGTTTTCAGTTCGTGTGACGCATCAGAAACAAATTCGCTTCTTTGTTTGTCGACATTTTGAATCTTATCACACATCATATTAAACGTTTGCCCAAGCTCTGCAATTTCATTTTTCCCATGTACATTTGCACGCTGCGCAAGGTCGCCGCTTGAAATCTTCATCGCTACGTTTGTCAGCTCTTTGACAGGTTTTGTGATATATCTGGTAGAAATCATGCTCGAAATGATGATAATGATACACGCTAAAATAAAAATCCAGAACGTCTGCACCTCTAATTTTCGTGTTGCGTCCACCACATCTTGTATGCTTGAAGAATAGACAATGACACCAATAATCTCCCCATCATAAACAATTGCAGAGGTACAATAAACAGACCAAAACTGCTCGCCCGTGGCATCATCAAAAATCTGATGAAATCCATAAGAAGTCGAATTTTGACCATACAAAATATCGTTGATTTCTCTTTGAGAAAGTTTACTGCCATTCAGTGATGAAAAGCTGTCTGTCTGCACAATACCCGAACTGTTTAACACAAGCAGCCTGCCGCCCATGTCTTTCCCGTTTTTCACGACAATGTCATACATTGCGGCTGCATCAGATTCGCTAAGATAGGGTGCAATCTGCACCGCTGTACTGTTTGCATTCTTGGTTTGTATATCTATGCGCTGCTGCACAAGATAATTCTCGACAAGCGATGATACGGCAACAGAAACAATGCCAAATACAATCCCTACAAGCAGCAGGTAAATAATGACAAATCTCCAACGGATAGAGTACACTAATTTACTTGCTCGTAAAATAATACCCCACTCCCCATTTCGTCAATATATATTCTGGTTTTGCCGGATTCTTTTCGATTTTCTCACGCAGTCTGCGGATATGCACATCCACCGTACGTAAATCTCCTTGATGCTTCCAAACCAACTCCAGCAGCGTATTTCTATCGAAAACTTTACCTTTATTGGTAATAAAAAGATTGAGTAAATCAAATTCCTTCGCCGTTAAATTAATATCTTTGCCGTTAATCTCCACGCTTCTGTTGATAAGGTTTACTTTCATATCTTTGATACGTATAGATTGGCTGTCATTTGACGCTTTTTGGGCATTGGTGCGGCGCAGGATTGTTTTGATGCGTGCCTTGAGTTCAAGCATATTAAAGGGCTTTGTCATATAATCATCTGCGCCAAATTCAAGCCCCATGATTTTATCCATATCCTCGCCCTTGGCGGTCAGCATGATGATTGGCACATCAGAAATCGTTCTGATTTTTTGGCAAACCTCCATACCGTCCATCTTTGGCAGCATTAAATCAAGCAAAATCAAATCATGCTTTGACGCATCAAAGATTTCCACTGCCGCTTCTCCATCATAGGCCACATCTATATTATATCCTTCTTGCTGCTCTAAGTTAAATCTCAATCCCTTAACCATTGTTGGCTCATCGTCTACAATTAGAATATTTTTTGCCATCGTAACAAACTCCTTATATCTTGTAAATCCATTATTTTAACTGTTTATTTCATATCTATTTCTATCATCTATCGCAATATCATATTTATTACAAGTATAACATAGTTCAAACAATTTTGTAACATTTATAAAAATTTTGTAGTCAAAAATTTACGATGCGCAAATAAAAGCATATTGTTTTGCAGCCAACAAGGTTCGGCATATACTTCCTCCTTTTTTTTAGAGTAACAACCCATTACTTTTCTTTGATAATCTTTTTTGAGCTGAGATATGTTGCAATAAAGTATGCACCATATATCACACCAATGATGCAAAGTGTAATCAATACATCTCCCGTAATATTAGTATTTCCAAATGCCTTCATGGTGTCATAGCACGCTTTGATTCCTACCGCCGCATGTATCATTGCAATGATAAGCGGTATCAGAAAATAAAAGCCGATTTGTTTTAAGATAGACCGATTCATCATTTTATCATCTGTACCCAGCTTACTTAAAATCGCATATCTCTTTTTATTATCTGCTGCCGCCGAGAGCTGCTGTAAGGCAAGCACTGCCGCCGCTGCCATCATAAACACTATGCCTAGATAAATACCAATAAACGCCGTTACTGCCTGCAAAGACACTCCCATATCAAATGCTTCCTGCAAGGTGCTGATACGAATGGACAAAGCTGCACCGCTCGATTTATATTCGTCTACTTTCTGCATAATTGCCTGCTCTGCGGTTTTTTTATCACCTGCATACTTCATCTCTATCAAGCTCATGTCATAGGGAAAATCCTTAAGCTGCGAATCGTTCAGCACAAATATCTGCATTGATTTTTGGAAGATTAAAAAGTCTGTTTTTTTATCAAACCCTGCCTCCATAAACACCTCAAACTCCTTATCACCAAGCTTGATATGGTTACCGTCATTCACATAATTCTGCAAAATTTCCGAGAAGTTTTCACTTGAGCTTAGCACCGCCACTTCATTATCCTGAAGCGTGATAGGCGACATTCCCATCGTCTTCATATTCTCATTAAACTGCGTAATGCCCATAACCTCAATACCCACTCCAAATTGTTCATTTCCAAGATATTTCCCAAAGACATCTCCCGTATGAACTCCCGTTTCATATAAATCTGCCCGAACAGATTTTTCAACATAATCACCAATACCCATCGTTTCAACAATATCTGTTTGCAGTCCCTGCTCCTTTGTATCTTTAAACTGGATCTCTGCATCATATGCAATGGTACTGGAAACCTGCTTATTAAAAGATGTTCCAATTGATGTTCCACCAATAAGTATCACCGCTGTAAAAAATATCATCAGACAAATAAACGCAAGCGAGGTATGCGTGGTATTAATTTTGCTTGTAAGCTGCCTTGATACAAACAAATTGAGTCCCTTATAATACCTTTTTTTGTTCTTCGCAAAAAAGCGTACCGCAACCCCGCTAAGCCCTGCAAAAAGAAGCAGTGTTCCTGCAACACCAAGTACAATTGCAACTGGAGTAAGCGGCCCTAACAGCGTAAACGTAAGCACTAACCAGTATGCCATCACGCATAAAAGAATACCCAATGCCAAAAGCACAATCGACAATACAGGATGTTTGATTTTTATCTGCTCATTTTGTTTATCTGCCTGAAGCAGCTTGATAATCTTCTTATTGGAAACATTTATCACGTTAAAAATCATCACACATACAAAGATTATGCCGAAATACAGCAGCGTTTTTATGAGTGCTTCAAATGAAAATACAAACGCATATTTATCCATGGTTACTTCAAACATGTTTGCCGTAAAAATCGACATTCCTTGTGAAAACAAAATGCCGAGAGCTATTCCGCTCACCAGCGACAATGCGCCCACTATCAGTGTTTCTGTAACAAAAATACCCGACACACGTCCTTTTCCCATGCCAAGAATCATATAAATACCCAGTTCTTTGTGTCTGCGCTTTATCAAAAAGTTATTTGCATAAATAATCAAAAATGCCATAATGAGCGACACAAACACAGAAAGCACGCTTATACTGTCTATCAGTCCCTCCATATAAACCTTTTTGCTGCTGCCTAAGTCCAGCATTGCTTGCTGCGAATCCATAGAGTTAAACGCATAAAATATCATAATCGCAAAGGTCAGCGTCAAAAAATACACGGCATAATCGCTAATACTCTTTCTCACATTTCTGGCGGCAATCTTACACAGCATCTGCAACATCCCCCCCTAATAGTGATACAACCTCAATAATACGGCTAAAAAATTCTTTTCTGGTATTATCTCCCTTTATCATTTCCGTAAATATTTTCCCATCTCTTAAAAACAAAATACGGCTGCAATAGCTTGCCGCAAAGGCATCGTGCGTCACCATCAAAAGTGTTGCGTCCATCATCGTATTCATTCTAACAAAGCTCTCAAGCATCAGCCGTGATGATTTAGAATCCAGTGCACCTGTCGGCTCATCCGCTAAAATCAGTGACGGGTTTGTGATAATTGCACGTGCTGCCGCAATACGCTGCTGCTGTCCGCCTGACATCTCACACGGATATTTATACATCACGTCACTAATATCAAGTGTCGATGCAAGTTGTGCAATGCGTTTTTTAATTTCTGCATGTGGTACATTGCAGATTGTCAGTGCCAAAGCAATATTTTCGTATCCGCTAAGAGTATCGAGCAGATTAAAATCCTGAAAAATAAATCCCAGTTCTTCTCGTCTAAAAGATGCCATGTCCTTGTTTTTGATGGCTGTAATATCCCTTTGTTCTATGAAGATATGTCCAGTGCTAACTGTATCAATGGTGGAAATACAATTAAGCAGTGTCGTTTTTCCACTGCCAGACTGCCCCATAATTCCAACAAACTCGCCCTTTTTCACATTAAAGCTGACATTGTCCAGTGCTTTTGTAATGTTGCTACGGCTTCCATAAACTTTTTCAATATTTTTTACTTCCAATAGTTCCATTTTTATATTCCTTTCGCCTGTTCCTGATAGTCTGGTATTATGCGCATCGTTTCCCGCTCATCTATTCCGAGATTCACAAGAAAGAATGAGCTTATAATCACAAATATTGCATAGCCTATTTTTTTCATATCTGTGTATCCTCCATCTTTCTTTATGATACAATATAAATAGGTCGGAATGCCATTTGATTTCCTTACAACTTCCTTACAATTTTGAAAGACATAAAAAAGCGTAACCAAAGCAGCTACGCAGCATCGTTTTTAATTCATTTTTTATAGGACATACATAGAGCTATGTGGAAATGAAATAGTAACTGTTGTGCCGTTTTTTGATGCAATACTGATTCCATGCCCTAATTTATCACATAATTTTTTGCACAGGTACATCCCCATTCCAGTCGATTTTTCGTTGATTCTCCCGTTTGTTCCGGTAAACCCTTTATCAAAAACACGCAACAACTCATGCTCGCTGATGCCAATACCATTATCCCGAATGATAAAATCAGTACTGTTCTGATTTTGCACCAACAATGCCTCAATTTTCGCATTTTGCTTGTTACTGTATTTGATTGCATTTGAAAAAATCTGATTTAAGATAAAAGCAAGCCATTTTGCATCTGAATAAACATAGGCATCTTGTATTTCACATACAAAAGCAATATTCTTTTGAATAAAAGCCTTTGCATTTTTTCTGACCACACCAAAAAGAATCTCCTTGATATTTTCCTTTTTAACAAAATAATCTTTTTCAACTGTATTGCTTCGAGAATAGTACAGTACCCGCTCTACCAAATCTTCTATCATCTGTATATCATCAATAATATCCGATTTTTTCTCACTATCGTCATTTTCAAGAGCAAGCTTTGCAGAAGAAATGGGTGTTTTGATTTCATGCACCCATAGTTCAATAAACTCTCTGTATTCTTCCTGTGCAAATTTATATTTGTTGATTTCCTCAAGTTTAAATTTATTGGACGTTTTCAGTAATTCAAATAAAATCTGGCCTTCCAAAAAATCAGGTTCTGCAATAATCTCTGTAAGCAAGCACTTGTTTTCAATTTCTTCGGTGATGGCTCTTGTTTCGTCATAAAACTTTTTCTTTTTATGAAATTCTAAAATAAACGGTATCAAAAATCCTATTCCGATAACCACCAAGACAAAGATAATGAGTGCTGCATCGACCGACAATCCCCAAAACATCAGCAACATCACAAGCATAACCGCCATCAAGCAGGCCAGATATGATTTTTTTGATTTTATATACTCTAAAAATCTCATGCGATTATATACCCCATACCACGTTTGGTGCTTATCAAATCGGTAATACCTGCGGCTTCCAGTTTTTTACGCAGCCGATTGATGTTGACACTTAGTGTATTTTCATCCACAAATAAATCACTGTTCCATAAATAATTCATTAGCTCTTCACGTGGCACAATCTTCCCCTGTCTTTCTGTCAGGCAATTAAGTATTTTCAATTCATTTTTAGTAAGTTCAATCTCCGCATCAGCCAATTCTATCACCCCATGCGAAAAATTAATTGTAAAATTTCCACAGCAAACACGATCGCATTGCGCTGTAGGCTTCGATCTTTTTAAAACCGTTGCAATACGTGCAAGTAAAATCTGTGTGTTATATGGCTTTGTAATAAAATCATCTGCGCCTAAGTTCATGCTCATCAATTCGTCCATCTCTGTATCTCTGCTGGTAACAATAATAATCGGCAAATCCGATTTTTTTCTAATCTCTCGGCAGATATAATACCCATCATAAAGCGGCAAGTTAATATCAAGCAACAGCAAATCTGCCGATTGTTTTAAAATCTCATCAACTATGTTTTCAAATTCGCTGATTTGTTTCACTTCATATCCATATCGGTTTAACAGCAGTGACAACTCCTGCCTAATTTTTGGGTTGTCTTCTACAACAATAATTTTCATTTGATAACTCCTGCTTGTAAGATAGTATAATTTTATTATACCATACTCAGAAAAGTTTTCAATTTCTATGCTTTTTTTAATATTGCTTAAAATTTTATTCATTTTCAAAAACAAAAAGACCACGAATCAAAAGCCGCAGTCTTTTTATTGATTATTTGTTAGATTCAAACTATTTATTTTGTAATGGTGATTTTTTTGATATTGCGAGGTGCATCAGGTGTACGTCTTTTTGCCTGTGCAAGCCCACACGCAAACATTTGTGCCATCACTGCAAAATGAAAAGGTGCTGTATATTTACTTGATTTCTCCACCAAGAACACTTTATCCGCATCTTTTGCATTATCCACATTGTTTGTCATCATAATGATGTATGCACCAAGCTCTGTATATCTTTTAACTGCTGCCAAAACATCGTCTTTTGATTCATCATCCGCACAATATATAAAGAGAGGAGTATTATCCGAAACCAGTGCAAGCGGTCCATGCTGAAAATCTGAAATCGCAAATCCTCTTGCATTTGTATAGGTTGTTTCCATCATCTTTAGCGATGCCTCCAGTACAATCGGATACATCAGGCCACGTCCAAGCACGATACAGCTCGGCATAAATGTATACTCTTTTGCAAGATTCATCACTGCCGAAATTTTCTGAGTTTCTTTTCCGATACCTGTCGGCAAATCTTTTAATGCCTGTATAAATTCAGCATTATTCGACCACTGCGCCACCAAATCTGCAAGGCAGAACATTTCTGCTGTAAAAGTTTTTGTTGCCGCAACACTTGTTTCCAGTCCTGCTGCGCAATCAAGGCTGTACTTTGCAAGCTTTGCAATCGGTGATTCTTGATTGTTTGTAACCGCAATCGTCATCACTCCGTCTTCTTTTGCATCCTGCATAACCGCAAGCACATCTTCCGCCATTCCCGACTGAGAAATACCGATAACAAGCGCATCTCTATAGGTGATTTTTGCGCCATATAGCGTGTTTACTGACGAAGCCGAAAGTGCCACAGGAATTCCAATAAGCATTTCTATCAGATATTTGATATAAATACCGCAATGGTCAGAGGTTCCACGTGCCGCAATCACAACCTGCTTTAAGTCAGACTTCTTGATTTCACCCAAGATTTCTTGGATAACACTTTGGTTTTTTTGAGCGATACCTGCCAAAACTTTTGGCTGCTGCATAATCTCATCATACATAATTGACAATTCATTGTCCTCCTAAAAAAATATTTATAAGTTTACAATCGTATCCATCGCACATTTGTTTGAATACATAGACACATAAGGAAATTCTTTGTAATTCGGCAGCATCTCTAACGTTACATAGTCGTCGTATCCGACACTGCGAAGCGAAGCCATCACAGCCTTAAAATCTACATCGCCTGCCAGCAAATCAACAAATGCCCCTAAGCCTGCTTGACTTGCCCGATAATCACAAAAATGAATTTTTGCTCCTCTCCTGTATTTGTTTGATGACACTGTCTTTGCAAAATTTGCAGCCGTCCAGCGCCCACAAAACTGCTCCGCATACTGCTTTTACCGTCAATGGCTTCAGTACCACATTTTCATGCTCTTGATGCACAATCTCCAACATTTTTTTGACATGAATATCTGTTGCAGACTTAATAAAAACAGAACCTATCAGTACCACTTCCACCTGTTCGTTTATTATATATTTATTATTGTTTGCTTTCTTTTTGTATGTATTATTTTCATTTGCACTCACCTTTTCAATTACATCAGCGGTGCAAACACCCGTAAAATACTTTGCATAATGCGCACATACCATTTCGTTGATTTTACAACTTCTATCGTCACTTCTTGGCACACATCTAAAGTTTCCAGATAGTCTTTTTTCATATCCATAATGGCACTCGTCTTATACATCCATGCACCACATTCAAAATGCAAAAACAAACTTCTGTAATCCAGATTTACCGTCCCCACAATACCCAGCACATCATCACAACAAAACGTCTTTGAGTGAATAAATCCTGGTGTATACTCATAAATTTTTACGCCTGCCTCAATCAGCTGTGCATAATATGCACGTGTTACCAAAAACACAAACTTTTTATCAGGGATATGTGGTGTCACAATACGCACATCTACTCCGCACTTTGCAGCATTGGTAAGCGCCGTCATGATTTCATTATCAATAATTAAGTATGGTGTATTGATATACAAATAATTTTTCGCCTTTGAAATCATATTTAAGTACACATTTTCACTGACATTTTCTGGAATAAACGGTGCATCTGCAAACGGCTGTACATAGCCATCCGAAACAAATTGCGAGATATATTTTTCATCTGGTCTAAAAATAGAATAATCGTCATCTACCGTCTGCATATTATCCCACATCTGCAAAAACATCACAGTAAATCCCCATGCCGCCGCACCTTTGAGCATCACCACTGCATCTTTCCACTTTCCAAAACGCTGCTTTACGTTGATATATTCATCTGCCAAATTTGCACCGCCGCAAAAAGCAACACGCCCGTCAATAGATGTAATCTTTCTGTGATCTCTGTTGTTGAACATAGAGGAAAGCGTTGGTCTTAAAGGATTAAAGACCGCACATTTGATGCCTGCCTCTTGAATTTTTTTATAATATTTGTTTGGTAGCGTGTGAATACAGCCAATATCATCATACATAAACCGTACTTCAACACCTTGCTTTGCCTTGCGCTTTAATATCTCAAAGATGGTGTTCCACATCTCGTGTCCCTCATGAACGATAAAATACTCCATAAAGATATATTTTTCTGCGGTTTCCAGTTCCACCAATAGTTCTTTATAAAAATCCTCGCCCATCGGAAAATATTTTGTTTCTGTTTTATCATATACAGGAAAATCAGAGGCATTTTTGATGTAGTCCGACTGCCTTTTTACATCCAAATCACCACTTATCTCACGCACAATTCTTCTATCCTGCCCCAACAATCTCGAAGACTTACTGTAAATTTCAATCCCTCTTAACCGCAATTTTTTACTAAGTTTTCTTTGACTAAAAAACAGATACAGCAATATTCCCAAAACCGGCAAAAACAAAATCGGGATAATCCACGCCAATTTATAGGAAGAATTTTGTCTTTTATTGATAATATAGACCGTCATAATCAGGCTTAGAATCACAAAAAACATATCGATTGTATCTGATATTGCGTCAAACACCGTTGCAATCATAATCAGTAAAAATGCCTGAACTGCAATCATCACAAATATAATAAGCATTCTACTTACAAAAAAACTAAAAAACTTTTTCACGCAGATCTCCGATTTTCATTTGATTCTTGTATAGATAATTTTTAAAATTAATAACCACATTTTATCATAAATGTCTGCCTATTACAACAAAAAAACCGCATCTTCATTACAATGCGGCTCTTTGTGTTATTCTTCTATTTATATTGTTCGCCGTACCCATAATGCTCTACAACATAGTCAACGTCTTTATCCCCACGACCGCTGCAATTTATCAAAATAGAGCCTTTATTCATTTCCTTTGCAAGCTTCATGCCGTACGCAATTGCGTGTGCACTTTCCAGTGCAGGAATCACACCCTCAAGCCTTGATAATTTGAAAAATGCTTCTACTGCCTGCTCATCATCTGCCGTTACATAATTGACTCTTTTTAGATCGTGCAAAAATGCGTGTTCTGGTCCAACTGACGGATAATCAAGACCGCTTGCCACCGAATATACAGGGGACGGGTCACCGTTTTCTTCTTGCAGCATATAGCTGTCAAATCCATGCAGAATGCCTTTTTTGCCATAGGTAATGCTTGCCGCATGATCGCCTGTTTTTGTACCTCTGCCAAGTGGCTCAACGCCATAAATCTCAACAGGATCGTTTAAAAAAGGTGTGAACAGCCCCAAGGAATTACTGCCGCCGCCCACACAGGCAACAATCGCATCAGGCAAATTCCCCGTCATTTCTAAAAACTGCTCTCTTGCTTCTTGTCCAACAACCATCTGAAAATCCCTCACCATCATTGGGAAAGGATGCGGCCCAAGCGCAGAGCCAATGCAGTAAATGGAATCCTTATAATCTCTCGCATAGGCTTCAAATGCAGAATCTACTGCTTCTTTTAATGTTTTTGCACCTGCCGAAACAGGCACCACTTTCGCACCTAAAATCTTCATACGAGTTACATTTGGCGCTTGCTTCGCAATATCGACTTCACCCATATGAATTTCGCATTCCAGCCCAAAGAAAGCCGCCGCTGTCGCAAGTGCAACACCATGCTGCCCTGCACCAGTTTCTGCAATCAGCTTTTTCTTGCCCATATATTTTGCAAGCAGCCCCTCGCCCATACAGTGATTCAGCTTATGTGCACCCGTATGATTGAGGTCTTCTCTTTTGATGTATATCTGCACCATTCCGATTTCTCTTGAAAGTCTTTCGCAATGATATACAGGGGTTGGACGTCCCTGAAACTCTCTGCGGATACGTCTAAGCTCGTTAATAAACTGTGCAGAATTGCATATCGTTTGATATGCCTCCGTAATTTCTTCAAATGCAGGAACAAGCTGCGGTGGTATAAATGTACCGCCGTATTCTCCAAAGTATCCTTTTTCATCTGGGTAGTTCTTTAAATAAGTTCTGTAATCCATCTCTATTCTCTTCCTTTCTAATCTAAGGGCTTGTGCCCGTCTAAGCTATGAGCATTCGCTCATCTAATCTAAATGCCGACAACTCTTTATCGGCCTGCTCTTATTATAATCGACACTTACCTGTTTTGTAAATACTTATTTTAATTGTTTTTAATTTATTCAAAAAAAGCAATATTCAACATGCTCTTTTCTATTTTAATCCAATGCTTTTAGCTGTGCTGCGGTAATTTCATTGTTTTTTTCTCTGCAGCACTGCTCTGTAAATCTTCCCTGCTCAGCTTGCTCTTTTGTGGAACAATAAAACAAAAACGGAACACTTTGCCCACCGTGTGCGCCAGTATCCGAAAACGTAAAATGGTCCGATGCAACCGCAAGTGTATAATCGTCCTTCATGCTATCCAAAAATGGTTTTAAAAAGACGCTGTCGATTGTTTCGATTGCTTGTGCCTTTTTTTCTGGCATCAGCTCATGGCTCAAATCGTCCGTTTCTTGAATATGCACATAAATATCGTCGTTTTGCGCCACCGCCTGTATAGATTTCTCCAGTTTTTCGTTTAGAAAGTCCTCAAAGGATCTGCCCTCACGTTTTGTACCGATGTTTTTAAGTCCTGCTATCTTGGTAATACCGTCCATCAGCAACGTTTCTGAAAGTGCAATTCTGCCCTTTGTGTTTCCTACAATTTCGGGCATGATGGAAGCTCCCCAAAACCATAAACCGTTTGCTGCACAGTCTTTATCTTTTAAAAACTCATAAGAATTTTTCATCAATTCAAAAAACTTTGCCTGCTTTCCCTGCGTTTTGATAAAGGGTGCAATGTTTTGACCAATGATGTCGTGTGCCGCCATAAAATCCAGCGGATACAATTTTTTGCCATCTTTTACAATTAAAATATTTCTGAATGAGCCGCAATAATTCAGCTGATATTCGTCGTCAAAGACCTCTTCTGCAAGCTGCTGCGCAATCGGCTGTGCCTCTTTTGTTTCAATATCAAAGGCACTGTAGCTCTTGATATGGCTGGTTTCAAAGGACTCCCCTTCAAAATGCACCATGTTGCAACGAATATATAAGTCATTCTCGTTAATGGGCATTTCCAGCCCTGCCGCCTCAATAATAGCTCTTCCACGATAGGTATTCGGATCAAACCCCAGCAAACTCAAATTTGCCACTGCACTGCCCACTTCCAATCCCTTAGGAATGGTACGCACTGTGCCGCTGATTGACTTTCTATATAATTTATCCAAATTTGGCGTATTTGCATATTCAAGCGGTGTTTTCCCGTCAAGCTTTGGGTTTGGCCTGTCCGCAGAGCCATCTAATACCAGCGTAATTCTCTTCATGTTTTCCTCCAAAATGCTCAGTTATTTTATTATACGCTACTTTATATTTTTACACAATATTTAACAGCGTTTATCTGTCAAGCAAACTCCTTACTATTTCTTATAAACCATAAATGAATAAAGTATCAAAAAGTTGCATAAGCATGAAAATCGCCTATTACCATACAGCAATAAGCGATTTTTATCCATACTCGAAAATTATTATTGCTTTTGTAAAATAATTGCACCTTTTCCTTCAAACAAAGACATCATATCCTTGTCGATTTCAGCCAAGTATTTTTCATCGTCCAATGTAATTGACACATTGGCTGCATCTTCTAAGGCATAAGTTCCAGCGGTTCTAACCCCTGAAATATCTCTTGTGATTGCATTTTCCTTATCACAATGCAGGCTCATATCTCCGCCCAAATAATCACTGACTGCTTGCCCCTCTATGCGCTGTCCTTTTGCATCAATCATAGCAACAGCCTTCCAGTCCGTTCCCTCTATTGCGTCTTTTGCCTGCGGCACACTGGTCTGCGATACTATTTCTGCTGTTTCTTTTGCCTGCGGCACACAGCCAGCAAAGCACGCCATCATCATCAATACAGCTACAAAAAAGCATAGTCATTTATGATTTCTTTTCGTTCAGTAGTTTCTTTTTTAAATTGTATAACTCGTCCGATAAATCTACTTTGTATAAGTGTGGACGTTTGATTCTTTTAAACTCGTCCCAAAACGTTTGCATATCTGCGTTTGCAAACTGCTGAATTTCTTTGAGAGTCGGCGAATCATATACTTGCTTTCCATCAACAAAAACAGGAACAAGCAGCTCTTTTGTGCAATAATCTGTAAGCGTCATCTTTTTCCATGTTTCTATCGGATCAAAGATTGTAAGCGGTTTGCTCTCGTCTATCACTTCGTCCTCCAGCATAATCAAATCCGCAATCGCCATTCCATCACTTTTATTATATAATCTCACGATTTTTTTCTTTCCAGGATTTGTAATTTTCCAGACATTTTCGCTTACTTTCAGTTTTGGAATCATATGTCCATCGTTTGCATAACTTGCACTCAACTTATAAACACCGCCCAAGGAAGGGCAATCATGCCCCGTTATCAGCCGTGTACCCACGCCCCACACATCTATTTTTGCACCTTGCTGCTTCAAATCTGCAATGGTATATTCGTCCAAATCTCCTGATGCAAACACCTTTGCTTTTGGAAATCCTGCATCGTCCATCATTTTACGTGCCTGCTTTGAAAGATAAGCAAGGTCGCCCGAATCAAGGCGAATGCCCACAGGCTCATATCCTTTTTCTCTTAACTCTTTAAAGACCTGTATGGCATTTGGCATACCACTTTTTAGAGTATCATAGGTATCAACCAACAGCATACAATTTTGCGGAAATGTTTGCGCATATGCCCGAAAAGACGAAATCTCATCATCAAAGCTCATAACCCAGCTATGTGCATGTGTACCCGCTGCCGTTGCACCAAACATCTGTGCTGTCAGCACGTTTGAGGTAGATGCACAGCCGCCAATCAGTGCCGCTCTTGCGCCATATATCCCAGCATCTGGGCCTTGCGCCCGACGCAAGCCAAACTCTAACACAGCGTCACCCTGAGCCGCATAAACCACTCTGCTTGCCTTTGTTGCAATCAGTGTTTGATGGTTGATGATATTCAGCACTGCTGTTTCTATCAGTTGTGCCTCACAAATCGGCGCACATACACGCAAAAGCGGCTCCATCGGAAACACTACCGTGCCTTCTGGTATCGCATAAATATCGCCAGTAAACTTAAAATCTGCCAAAAACTCCATAAAGTCCTCGCCAAACAAGTTCAGTGAGCGTAAATATTCAATATCTTCTTCTTCAAACCGCAGATTATTTATCAGTTCAATAATCTGCTCAAGTCCTGCACAAACCGCATAATTGGTTTCTACGCCTTGACGTCTAAAAAACAGATCATATACAGCTTTGTTTTTATGCTTGCCGCTTTTATAGTACCCATACATCATGGTTAACTGATATAAATCCGTAAGCATTGTCAAATTTCTCAAAAAAGCACCTTCTTCAATAAAAAATATTTGCACAGCCTTTTGGCTGTTGTGAACAAATTATTTTCTTTGCACAAATCTTCTCAGAAACGCAAAATAGCTACACTGTTTTTTCTTCTTTCATTTTCGCACAATATTTGCCCTCATACAAGACATTTTCTTTATTGCGCTTTCTCATCACAAGAATATAAATCACACCGACAGCAATCAGCACACCTGATAAAAACTGTGAAACTGGTACACCTGGGAAAAGCTGCAAGGTTTGAATGCGTATCCCCTCAATCCAAAACCTGCCGATTCCGTATCCAATTAAGTACATCGCAAAAACGTTGCCATCGTGCTTTGCCCTGCGTGCATACCACATCAGCAGTGCAAACACGCCTACATTCCACACGCTTTCATAAAAAAAAGTTGCCATAAACCACTGGTCGCCTACATGCACACCAAACGGAAAAAACATGAGGTCTGGATTGGTAATCAGGTTTCCGTATGCCTCTTGATTGACAAAATTACCCCATCTACCAATTGCCTGCCCAATAATTAAGCCCGGCGCACAAATATCAAGCAGCCTACCCATCGGAAACTTGCGCCACTTAGATACAATCAAAGCTGCAATCAGTCCCCCAATAATCGCTCCGTATATGGCAATTCCGCCTTCCCATATTGCAATAATCTGCTCAGGATGTGCAGAATAATAATCCCATTCAAATGCTACATAATAAATACGTGCGCAAATAATTGCCAAAGGCAATGCGATAATCATAAAATCAAGCAGCAACTCAGACGTATACCCTCTGCGTTTCGCCTCATAAACTGCAATCAGCACACCAACCACAATGCCTATGGCAATGATGATTCCGTACCATGCAATATCAAGTCCTTCTATTCCAAATAAATTTTCAACTGCAAACCTATTCACAAAGATACTCCTTCTTATATCAAGCCGTTTCTATTTTTGCGGCATCTTTTAAACCCAGTGCTTCTATTGCCCATTCACGCAATTTATACTTTTGAATCTTACCGCTTGCAGTCATGGGAAACTCATCGACAAACTTCACATAGCGTGGAGATTTAAACCGTGAAAGTCCCTCTTTTACAAACGCAATCATTTCTTCTTCGGTGGCTTGCTCTTTATCTTTTAGGATAATACACGCAAGCACCTCTTCGCCATATTTTTGGTCTGGAACTCCCACCACCTGCACGTCCCGCACCTTTGGATGTGTATAAATAAACTCTTCAATTTCTCGTGGATAAATATTTTCGCCGCCACGAATAATCATATCTTTTAATCTGCCTGTGATTTTAAAATAGCCATGCTCGTCCATCGTGCCTAAATCGCCCGTATGAAGCCACCCCTCTGCATCTATCGCTTGCGCAGTCGCTTCTGGCATTTTGTAGTAGCCTTTCATAATCTGATAGCCACGTGTTACAATCTCGCCTTGTGTGTCAGTGGGCTGGTCCTCTCCTGTTTCTATATCTACAATCTTCACTTCCATATGCGGCATTGTCTTGCCAACTGTGGAAACACGAACCTCAATCGGATCGTCCGTTGTGGTCATTGTAACCACAGGAGATGCCTCTGTTTGGCCATAGGAAATCACAATGTCATGCATATTCATATCCGAATAAGCACGCTTCATAAACTCTATTGGGCAGGGTGAACCCGCCATAATACCTGTTCTTAAGCTTGATAAATCATACTTTGTAAAATCGGGATGCTCTAACATCGCAATAAACATCGTAGGCACACCATGCACCGCCGTACATTTTTCTTTTTGGATACCGTCCATGACCTTCAGCGGATTAAAATGATCCACCAAAACCATTGTAGCGCCATGCGTATATGCCGCCATTACCCCTAACACACAGCCAAAGCAATGAAAAAGCGGTACTACAATCAGTAGCCTGTCATCGTGTGTAAACTTCATACAATCGCCAATGGACATTCCGTTATTGACAAGATTATAATGCGTCAGCATCACACCTTTGGGAAAGCCTGTCGTACCTGAAGTATACTGCATATTGATAACATCATGAATATCAAGTTCACTCTTTCGCTGTTTCAATTCTTCTTTTGAAACTTTTTTAGCATAGGTAAACAAATCGTTCCAATGAAACATGCCAAGTTGCTCGCCTTCGTCTAAAAAAATAATATTTTTTAAAAACGGCAGCCTCTTAGACTCTAACGCTCCAGGCTCACAGTGCATAAGCTCTGGGCATAAGCCTTGGATATGCGCCACATAATTGGAATCTTTAAACGCACCCATCATGATAAGTGTTGTGGTATCCGATTGTTTAAGCAGATACTCTAACTCAAACTGTTTATAGTTCGTATTAACCGTTACTAACACCGCACCCATTTTTGCGGTCGCAAATTGCGTCACAATCCATTCCACATAATTTGTTGCCCATATAGCAACTTTATCGCCTTTTTTTATGCCCATTCCCATCAGTCCACGTGCCACTTTATCTGTTATCTCATTAAATTCCTGATAAGTATATCTGACATTTAAAAAAGGTGAAACCACCGCATCCTGATTTGGATACGCCTGCGCTTGTTTTTCAAGCAAATCACCTATTGTTATTTTCATCAGTGCAGACATCTGATTGCCTCCTCATTGCAACTTTTCAAAATTATTAAATCTGATGATTGCTCATCAAATCGTATATTTCTATGAACCTTTTTATTTTATCAAAATTATCACTTTTTAGCAACAAAAAAACTGCATTTCTCTTTTCTTTCCTCACTTTTAGAAATTCAAAAAAAGAAATCATGCAGTTTTATTTTTTAAAAACACCGTTTGCTGTGTGTCTTGTCACAAGTGCTGTTTAATTGACATTGATAGCAAATCTCGTTTAGCAGTGGTTTATCATCATAAAATGCCTCTAAATTATCCAGTGTGGTACGTGCAATGTTGCACAATGCCTCGTCTGTCAAAAACGCCTGATGTGAGGTTACAATCACATTTGGCATAGCAAGCAGCAGTGATAGGACATCGTCTTGTATGATGGTATTTGAAAAATCCTCAAAAAACAACTCTGTTTCTTCTTCATAGACATCAAGGCCCGCACCGCCAATTTTTTTGCTTTTGATATTTTTGAGCAATGCCTCACTATCAATCAATGCGCCACGTGAGGTATTGATGAGCATCACACCGTCTTTCATCTGTGTGATGGATTGGCTATTGATTATATGATGTGTCTGCTTAGTAAGCGGACAATGCAGTGAAATTACATCTGACACTTTGCACAATTCTTCCAAACTCACATACTCTATTTCACACTCTTTTGGGTGCGGATCATATGCCACCACACGCATTCCAAATCCCCTGCAAATATCAATAAATATCTGCCCAATCTTGCCTGTTCCAATCACACCAATCGTTTTCCCATGCAAATCAAACCCAACCAATCCATCAAGGCTAAAGTTACACGTACGGGTTCTGTCATATGCTTTATGAATTTTTCTGTTTAGCGTCAAAAGCAATGCCATCGCATATTCTGCAACCGCATAAGGTGAATAAGCAGGCACACGCAAAACATGAATTTTGTTAAATGCCTGTAAAAAATCAATATTGTTATACCCCGCACAGCGCATCGCAATCACACGAATACCATTTTGATATAGCACATCAATTGTCTTTGCATTAATCTCGTCATTGACAAATGCCACAACCCCATCGTATCCTCGTGCCAAAGCTGCCGTATCCTCATTGAGTTTGCTTTTTATATAGTTGATTTCAAATGCTGTATTTAGTTGATCAAACCAAATCTGATCATATGATTTTGCGTCATAAAATAGTATCTTTTTCATCTTTCATACCGCCTCTCATAAGTAATATAAACCGATTTTGATAATGTAAAAATAAATATTTCTGCTTTATTGTTCTTATATCCAAAATCCACACATCAAAATTAAGTACCGACACTGTTCCAGTACTTCAAAGATATGATTACACATGTGTAACCTATGTTTGACACCTCAATAAAATTTGGACACTCCGATATAAAACCATTCTTGACTTTTAGGCATATTTATTATATAATTATCAAGCTGTAAAAGCATGTACCCGTAGCTCAG
>JAVXBD010000012.1:0-31706 GCA_036660175.1 Christensenellaceae bacterium
CCTCTCTATCTCTGTCCTGTCTGCCCTCGAACCCCGCAAAGCATTCCTCTTTGATAAAGCAAAATTTCTAATTTTCATATTTCTCTTTGTCCTATCAACCGCAAATCCTAAAGAAATCCATGCAAGTATTTTACAGGAACGGCAGGGGCAATTGTGTTGCCTCACAGTTCTTGTTACACTTTCTTTAAAGCATGCGCCCAAACAAATCAAAACTTGCGTAATCAAAAATCCCCTTTTGCAAATATGATTTCTTTTTCTGTTCATTTTTCTTTTTATGATTATCTTGCCAAATCATTTAACTTAGAATCAATTTGTAGAACAAAAAAAGAACCTGCAATGCAGGTTCTAAATTACTTGAAAATTATTTTGTTTTTGCCGTTTGCTCTGCAACCGCAACTCTGCCGTTGTAATATCCGCAATTAGGACAAATCCTGTGAGAAAGCTTTGGCTGATGACATTGTGGGCACTGCGACATAGTCGGAGCCGTAAGTTTCCAGTGAGCTCTTCTGCTATTTCTACGTTGTTTAGATGTTCTGTTCTTTGGTACTGCCATTTATCTACACCTCCCTTAATTCTCATACAATCCTGCATACATAGACACCTGTTGTATCGTGTGGTTATTAATCCAATTAATTAAAACAATCCTTTTAGTTCTATAAACGGATTCGTCTTTTCTGTGTCATCTTTTTTACAGTCACACTGCTTCTCATTTAAGTTCTGACCGCATTGCTGGCACAATCCCAAACAATCTTCCTTACATAAAAACACTTGCGGCAATGCGAGCATTATCGCATCATATACCATTTTATCAAGATAAATCGTTTCACCTGTATAGGTATAGCTTTCTTCATCGTCTGCTTGTGCGTCCTTTTTGTATACCTCGTCAACATCAAGGTCAACTTCATATATTATATCCGATAAACATCGATCACAAACTACCGACAGTGCGGTATTTATATGTCCGCTTACAATACTATCTTCATGCGAAAATGCACAAACCATATCTAATATAAGAGGTCTTGCAAAGCAGAGATCCTTCCACTCGTGCGGAGTTCCCTCATACTGAAAAGTAATGCTCTCGCCTTGTGTTTTATCAACTTTTGAGAGATCAATTTCAATCATACTTTTCCTCATTACCAAATTAGCTACCCTACTATTATATTTTCAAGAAGTCAAATTGTCAACATCTTTTTCAAATATCATATTTTTATCAACCGGAAGTACGAATACTCCCGATTAATAACAACAATATTATTGACAGCAAATAGAGAAAGTATCTTTTGCAATCATCATTTCTTCATCAGTTGGCACAACTAATACTTTAACTCTTGAATCTTTTGCAGTGATGTCAAGCTCGTCGCCTCTCATTTCATGATTACGCTCTTTATCAATTTTGATACCCATAAACTCAAGGCCTTCTACGGCGTGCATACGGACATCCCAATCGTTTTCTCCAACACCGCCAGCAAAAGCAACTACATCAACGCCACCCATTGCCGCTGCATAAGCGCCAATATATTTTTTTAGGCGATAGCAGAAAACATCAAGTGCAATCTGTGCTCTTTCGTTGCCTTCTAAGGAAGCTGACCACAAATCTCTAAAATCGCTTGAAATCCCTGAAATTCCCCAAACACCTGAATCTTTGTTTAGATAATTAATTGCCTGATCAACCGACATCTTCATTTTTCCCATTAGGTAAGGAACAATTGCAGCGTCAATATCGCCCGAGCGTGTCCCCATCACAAGCCCTTCAAGAGGTGTAAATCCCATGGACGTATCAACCGATACTCCACCATCAACCGCCGCAACAGACGAACCATTGCCTAAATGGCAAGTAATAATCTTTAAATCTTTTACGTCTTTCTTAAGCATTTTTGCTACACGCAAAGAAATATATTTGTGTGAAGTACCATGAAAGCCGTATCTTCTAACTCTATAATCCTGATATGCCGCATAAGGAATTCCGTATAGGAACGCTTTTTTAGGCATATTTGCATGAAAAGCAGTATCAAACACACCAACCATCGGCACACCGGGCATCAATTTTTTACAAGCATTGATTCCCATTAAGTTTGCTGGATTATGCAATGGTGCAAGCTCAATATTCTCTTTAAGTGCTTCTATAACTTCATCTGTAATCAAAACGGAATTTCTGAATTTCTCTCCGCCGTGAACAACTCTATGTCCAACCGCTTTGATGCTTGAAAGATCTGATACAACCCCATGAACAGGGTGCGTCAACGCATCAATAACCGCCGCCATTGCGTCGTTATGATCCAGCATCGGAATTTCAATCTCTACTTTTTCTTTACCTGCAGGTTTATGTTTGATGATAGAATGGTCAATGCCAATTCTTTCTACAAGACCTTTTGCAAGCACTTTTTCATTTTCCATATCAATTAACTGATATTTTAGTGACGAACTGCCAGCATTAATGATTAAAACATTTATCATTTTCCAATTCCCCCATTAAAATTTTTTAAAAAGACTGTGCCTGTACCGCCGTAATAGATACAACATTTACAATATCTTCCACACTGCAGCCACGTGATAAATCGTTGACTGGACGTGCAAGTCCTTGGCTGACAGGTCCGATTGCTTCTGCCCCTGCAAGTCTTTGCACAAGCTTATACCCAATGTTTCCTGATTGAATATCTGGGAAAATCAGTACGTTTGCCTTGCCTGCAACTTCACTGCCAGGAGATTTTAACTGTCCAACACTTGCTACAAGTGCAGCATCTGCTTGCAATTCACCGTCCACCATAAGCTCTGGTGCAAGCTGTTTAACAAGCTGCGTCGCACTGACAACTTTATCAACATTTTCGTGTTTTGCGCTATTTTTTGTAGAGAATGAAAGCATCGCTACTCGTGGTGTAATCCCCGCAAGTCCTCTTGCCGTATCAGCAGATGCAATCGCAATCGCTGCAAGCTCTTCTGCTGAGGGTTCAATATTAATCGCACAATCCGCAAAAACCATCACGCCATCATCGCCGTAAGATTTGTCTTTAAGCTCCATAATAAAGCAGCTTGAAACAATCGAAACGCCTGGCTTCGTCTTAATAACTTGAAGCGCTGGTCTAAGCGTGTTTCCTGTGGAATTAATTGCACCCGCAACCATTCCGTCTGCATCGTTATTTTTAATCATCATAACCGCATAATATAACGTGTTCTTACAAGTATCTTTTGCCTGCTCCAAGGTAATCCCTTTGGATTTACGCATCTCATAAAACATTGCCGCATATTCATCAAGTTTTGGAGATGTCACAGGATTAATTATCTTTACACACGATAAATTAACATGGTCTGTGTTTGCTTTTTCGATTTCGTTTTCATCGCCCAAAAGCACTACATCTGCAATTCCCTCTTCTGCAATAATTGCAGCCGCCTTGATTGTACGAGGCTCGCTTCCCTCTGGTAAAAGTATCGTTTTTCTGACGCTTTTAGCACTTTTTCTAATTTTGTCCATTAATGACATTTTACAATACACCTCTCGTTAAATAATAGTTATTTCAAATTTTTATAAACTTTGTTATAATGTCTTTATCTATTATATATAAAATCTTCAGTGAATGCAAAGGGTATTTATGAAAACAGCAGGAATCATCTCTGAATATAATCCTTTTCACAATGGACATGCGTATCACATCGCACAAACCAAACAAAATTGTGATGTTGATGCCATCATTTGTGTAATGAGCGGAAATTTTTCACAGCGTGGTATTCCCACAATCTTTGATAAGTGGACACGTGCCAAAATGGCGGTTGCAGGCGGTGCTGACGTTGTTTTAGAATTGCCTTTTTTATATGCAGTACAAAGTGCAGAAGGATTTGCAAATGGCGGTGTCCGTATTTTAGATGCGTTAGGAATCGTTGATGTCCTTTCGTTTGGCAGCGAATGTGCGGATTTATGTATGTTAAACACCATCGCAGATACATTGATTGCTGAAAACGCTGCATTTTCTCAAGTTTTAAAAAACCAACTACACAGCGGATTATCCTTTGCCGCCGCACGTCATATTGCTCTGCAAAGTATATGCGGTATAGATGATTCAGATGTTTTTAGCAGTCCTAACAACATCCTTGCAATCGAATATCTAAAAGCTTTAAAAGCTACTGATATGAAGCCCTACACGCTTAAGCGCATCGGAAGTCATTATCATGATGAACATCTGCACACGGAATTTTCCAGTGCAAGTGCAATTCGGCACAGTATCGCACAAGATAGCTTTGAACCCCAAAAGCACATTCCTCTTGATTGCCTTTCCTATCTTGATGCCGATATGCCTGTTGGCAGAAAATTTTTTGAACTGATTCTATTCCGATTGCGTACTTTAAGCATTGCCGAGCTTTCTGAGATTGCCGATGTTACCGAAGGATTGGAATATAAAATCAAAGAAGCTTCTAAAACCGCATCCGATTATAACGATTTGCTCTTAAAAATAAAAAGCAAGCGCTATGCACAAACACGCATTTCCCGCATTTTGCTTTATTGCTTGTTTGGTATTACAAAAACTGATTTATTGCTTGCAAACACTGTGTATACACCTTATGCACGTGTTTTAGCCATCAAAAAAGACAAAATTGATTTGCTTTCACGCATTTCAGAGTTTTCCCGCATTCCACTCATCACAAAACCTCTTAACTTTGCGGAAAACACTTTGCTTGATTGGGATATACGTGCCACCGATATTTATAGTTTATTATACAAAAAAAACGCCCTTTCGGGGCGTGATTTTACGCAAAAATTGCTTGTTCTTTAAATTCAGCTCATTCCTATCAGTTCTTTTATTTTCGGAAGCGCCTGCTGTGCTGCTTCGATACCACGTCTAATAATGATTTCTGTATCCTTATACTTCATTCCATCAATATCATCAATTTCAGGGTAAATCAATACGTCCGCTTTTTTTAAGTTCTTTTGAGCAAGATACCAGTCAGAAATTGAAAAGGCACTTTGAAGCACACTAATAACTCCCTTAGGCGTGTTCATTGCACCGCCTTTAAAAGATACGTCCACAGAAATCACAACATCAGAACCCATCTGCTTTGCGGCATCAATTGCAGTTCTGTCTATCACGCATCCATCAATATAAGATTTCCCGTCTATCACATGCGGCAAAAATACACCAGGTATTGAGATGCTCGCCCGCACCGCCTCGTGAATCGGTCCCTGCACAAATCGTACAAGTTCGCAGTCCTCTATACAGGTTGCAATGCAAGAAAACGGTATTTTAGTTTGATTAATATCAATATTCTTTGTCATCAGCTTGACAAGCTCCTGTATTTTATTGCCACGTACATAACCTTTTGAAGACAGCGCAAAATCAAAATACTTTTTTTGATCAAAAACAACTGCCAAATTTTGCAGCAAATCAAGATCGCACCACGAGGCATAAATACCACCCACCAGCGCACCCATGCTGCAGCCAGCAATATAATCAATCGGAATATTGTTTTCTTTTAGCACCTTCAGCACACCAATATGTGCAAAACCTCTAGCAGCTCCGCCGCCGAGTGCCAGTCCTACTTTTTTACGTTCGCTCAATTCAAGCACTCCATTCTCTTTAAAACCTTATTCACCTTATTCAAATTCTGCCTGATCTTTGTTTTTCTTATTGATAAAATTGGATTGATTCTCTTTAATAATATCCATATACTCTTTCATATAGGAAGAAATATCTTCCAGCACATTCACTGCATAATCATTGGCATTTACACGCATTTCATATGCTTGTTTTTGTGCCATATCAATAATTCTATTTGATTTTTCGTAGGCAAGCTGCGTCACCTTATGTTCGTCAATCAGCTCAGATAACCGTGTATCCACACCATCTAAAATATTCTTCGCCTTTGCCTGTGCTTTATTAATAATCTCTTGCTCATGATCTAAAAGCTGCCGTGCGTAGACAATTTCATCGGGCAGCGCATCTTTAATCTCATCTAAAATTTCAAGCACAAAATCAACATCTATCGTCTTTTTGTTTGAAAATAATGTTTTTCTGCCGTTGTCAATTTCTTCTTGTATTTCACTGATTAAGTCAAGCACTTTCATATGGTTTTCCCCCCATTAATGATTTCTAAAATCGTATGCGGTACATACTCTGTTATATCTGCACCAAATCTCAGCAATTCCCGCACAGCTGTCGAACTGATAAAATGCGTTTGTGGTCTTGAAAGCAATGCCATTGTTTCTATCTCATGGTCCAAATTTTGATTGATAACAGAGGTCTGCTGCTCAAGCTCCAAATCCATGCTCGTTCGCAATCCTCTCAATATTATTTTCGAGTCTGCTTTGTGCAGTAAATCAACCAACATACCCTCAAACGACAGCACTTCTACATTTTCGATATGCTTTGTTGCCATCTTTATCATATCAACTCTTTTTTGCACACTAAACATACAATTTTTTGACGAGTTGTTCAAAACGGCTACATAGACCGTTTCAAAAATGCGTGACGCTCTTTGTATGATGTCCATATGCCCTTTGGTAATCGGGTCAAAACTTCCTGGGTATACACAACTTTTCAAATTAGTTCTCCCCATAACGATAATAAGTCACATAAGTCTTTCCATATCGCTTCATTTTTGTCATTGTCAGCTGATTGCTGTCATATTTAAGTACGCTCTCACTTTCCACAACGACCAATGCATTCTTCTTTAGAATTTTCTCAAAAACCAAGTTTTCAAGTATGCTTTGGTATAATTCACTCTGATAGGGTGGATCTATAAATACTATATCAAACTTTTTTTGATTTTGAAATACTTTCGTTGTATTTATATAATCATTTTTGACAATCATCGTTTGATTTTCGTATTTTGTTAAAACAATATTTTTATTGATAATAACGCATGCCGCTTCGCTGTGATCTGCAAAAACACAAAACGCAGCACCTCGTGACAATGCCTCAATCCCCATAGCTCCGCTTCCTGCAAACAAATCCAACACTGTTTTTCCCGCAATTTCAAATTGAATACTGCCAAAAATCGCCTCACGCACCTTATCTGTTGTAGGACGTGTTTCTTTTCCATCGGGCGAAATTAATTTTATGCCTCTTTTATTCCCAGCAATCACTCTCATTTGATAATCTCATCAGGTGTCACAATCATATCCATCTGCACATCATGCTCCTCGGCATCAATTTTCTCCACAATCTGAAAATCGTAAGCAAGCGCAATCTTTTTTGCGTGTACTGCCTCTTTTAAAAACGTATCATAGTAGCCGCACCCAAATCCAACTCTATGCTTATTTTTATCAAATGCAACCCCTGGCACAATAATCACATCAATCTCTGACGGATGAATGGTTTCTGCGTTTTTAAATGCTGGCTGCGGTACACCAAATTTACTCAATTCAAGCACTGCACTTTTGATATTTGCAGCATACATTGTTTTTTGATTCACCGTCGGCAAAAAAGTATGAATCCCCTGATACATCAGCCATCCAGTTATCACCGCTGTTTTAATTTCATTATCAAAATTACTGTATACCATCACATTTTTTGCAGTTTTAAATGCTTCAATACTCATCAATCTCTCAAAAACTTTGGTGGATTCATCCTCCATATATTTTGATGTTAAACCTCTGCGCATATCGAGAAGTTTTTCTCTTACCTCTATTTTATTCATAAAACTCCTCTGCTTCATACACTCTTGGCACACGTTTAGAAAAATCAAGCAGTACCTCATAACTAATAGTACCGCATAGCTGCGCTAAATCGTCTGCACTAATGCTCTTGTCGTTTACCGTGCCAAGTACGGTCACCATATCTCCAACCGAAACCTCGCCTGCAATATCTGTAATATCAATCATTGTCTGATCCATACACACCCTGCCAACAATATTTGCATACTGCGCACCGTTTTTCGTATGTACAATCATCTTTCCACGATTGGAAAGCAAACGGTTATATCCATCACCATATCCAATTTGCACTGTTGCAATGCGGCTTTTTCGCTGTGCAACAAATGTGCTTCCATACCCCACACCTGCACCAATCTCTATCTCTTTTACATTGGAAACTTCTGCTGCCACCTGCATAACAGGCAAAAGCGGCACACTTTTTTTATTCACATAAGGCGATGGATAATATCCATACATAGAAATCCCAAACCGTACCATATCATACGAAAACTGAGGCAAATCAATAGCGCCCGCACTGTTGTCGACATGAACCAAAGGCTTTAGTCCAGCTTGATTGATACGTGCAACAAACCTCATAAATTTCTCGTTTTGCGCCAGCGCATCTGTTTTATCCTGTGCATCACTATTTGCAAAATGCGTAAACACACCTTTTAGTAAAACACATCTGCATTTTTTAATTGTTTCAAGCACCTGCTCCAGTTCCACAAAATCACGTATGCCAATTCTGCCCATACCTGTATCAATCTTCAGATGAACATTGACAATAACATTTTGTTTCTGCGCAAACTCTTCCAAAAGCACGATGTCTTGTACTGTAAAAACACATGGTTCAAGCTTTAATTGGACTGCAAGCTTTAGCTGTTCTGGATTTGACCTGCCAATAATGATAATCGGAGTGTCCACAATACCCTGTCTGCACAGCTCTAAAGCCTCTTCAGCAAGTGCGACAGCAAGAGCGCACGCTCCCGCACGAATCGCCGCCTTAGAGCATTGCACCGCCCCGTGACCATAAGCATCCGCCTTGACCACAGCAACCACGCCACTGTTTTTGGATAAGTTATTCTGAACATTTTTAATGTTTTGCATCAGATTACATAAATTAATCTTTGCATACGTTTTTCTATACAACTTTTTCGCCTCATATCGCTCGTCTTAAATATTGTATACCATTTCTTCGGTAAGTATTTTAAGACCACTATTTTTTAAAACTTCCAAAGCTTTTTCTACTTCTTCCACTCTAAAAATAATCAATGCGTTGTCGCTTCTCGTTCCTACAAAAGAATACAGATATTCAACACTAATCTCTGAATCGTTTAGAATACCCAATACTTCTGCAAGTCCGCCTGGTTTGTCCTCTACTTCAATCGCCAGCACTTCTGTGACGCTCGCTGTAAAGTTTGCCTCTTTGATAATTTTTAATGCCTTTTGAGGATCATTCACAATGCAGCGCAGAATACCAAAATTCGAGGTGTCTGCAATACTCAAAGCCTTTAAGTCTATACCGTTTTGTGCCAAGGTTTTTGTAAGACTGTACAGCCTGCCCTTTTTATTCTCTACAAATACCGAAATCTGCTTAATAAACATACTTTTATCCTCCTGTTTTTTATATATTTCTTTTATCAACAACGTGTTGCGACTTGCCTGATGTACGCTCAATTGTTTTGGGTTCAACCAATGTCAGCTTTGCGTTGATGTTCAGCACTGTATGGATTTCACCTGCAATTCTTCTTTGAAGCTCCTCCATGCGTCTGATTTCATCAGAATACAAATCTTCCGTCAATTCTACTTGTATCTCCAATACATCAAAATTATTTTCACGTGTTACGATAATTAAATAGTACGGCGCAATTTCTTTATATTTTGCAAGCACACTCTCGATTTGTGATGGAAATACATTGACCCCACGTATAATCAGCATATCGTCTGAACGTCCAAATACTTTGTGCATACGTGCAAATGTTCTGCCGCAAGCACATTGGTCATAATTAAGCATACTAATATCCCTTGTTCTATACCGTAAAAGCGGAATGCCCTCTTTATTAAGCGTTGTAAAAACAAGTTCGCCCTTTGCACCGTCCTCCAGTTTTTTAAGTGTATTCGGATCAATAATCTCTGGATAAAACATATCTTCTTGAATGTGCATACCAGCTTGCTTTTCGCATTCGCACGCAACACCAGGCCCAGATATTTCACTCAATCCATAAACGTCAATCGCCTTGATGTGCATTTCATCTTGAAGCTGCTGACGCATTTCTTCTGTCCATGGCTCTGCACCAAAAATTCCAGCTTTGAGTTTCAAATCAGATGGTTTGATACCCATTTCCTTCATTGTTTCAGCAAGATACAGGGCATAGGACGGTGTACAGCAAAGTATCGTCGTTCCAAAATCCTTCATAATCATGATCTGTCTTTGTGTATTGCCGCCCGAAATCGGTATGACAGATGCGCCGATTTTTTCAGCTCCATAGTGCATTCCTAAACCGCCCGTAAAAAGCCCATAACCATATGCGACTTGTATTACAGAGCTTTTATTTCCCCCTGCCATTACAAGAGAGCGTGCCGTACACTCCGACCATGCAGAAATATCTTTTTGCGTATATCCAACTACCGTCGGCTTTCCTGTAGTGCCTGATGAAGCATGAATCCGCACAATATCCGAAAGCGGTGAGGCAAACATTCCATAAGGATATGAATCACGCAAATCCGTTTTTGTTGTAAATGGAAGCAGCGAAATATCTTCAATACTCCTAATATCTTCAGGACAAACTCCCATCTTTTGCATTTTTTCTCTATAAAACGGAACATTTTGGTATACTTTATACACCAAATTTTTTAGTCTGCTTGTTTGCAATTCACGCAATTGCTCTCGTGGCATACACTCCGCTGTTTCATTCCAATACATAACCTGCCTCATTTCTAATTATTATACCCCAACATGAACGCTGTTTCATTGATTTGCACAAACTTCGGTTTTACAACCGCACGTATTGCGTCCAGCCAAATCTCTTTTTTAATTTCCATATTTTTTGCAAGCACGCCCAAAAGAACCGTATTGACTGCCTTTAAGTTTCCTGCCTGTGCCGCTAAAGAAAGCGCATCGACAAATACAGCATCACAAAAATTCGCTTTGATTTTGCTTGCAATCTCTGTTGGATATTGTGCCGCACCTGTAATCACAGGCATAGGCAGTATCTGTTGCGTATTTGCATACACTTTCCCGCCGTCTTTATTGACAAATGGCAGCCACCGAAGCGCTTCTAATTCTTCAAATGCTAATAGAATATCTGCACCGCATTCATCAATCACAGGGGAATACACCTTTTCGCCTTTATCTCCAATACGCACATACGTCACTACGCTTCCACCACGTTGTGCCATACCATGCACTTCCGAAAGTTTCACGTCATATCCTAATTTTAAGGCAATCTGCCCAAAAACCATACTTGTTAATAAAGTCCCTTGCCCACCAACACCAGCTATAATAATACTCTTCATTTACAATCACCTCCGATGGCATGGAACGGACAAACATCACTGCATAATCCACAGCCAATGCACAACGATTCATCAATTTTTACAGCATCACTGCCTTTTACAATTGCGGGACATCCAAGCTTTAAACACATACCGCAATTTTTGCATTGATCTGACACACACAGCGGCTTTTTAATTGATTTTTTATCAATCATTACGCATGGTCTTTTTGTGATAATAACCGATAATTCATCTCGGCCAGTTTCTTCTTTCAAAATCTTTTCTAATGCTTTTAAATCAAACGGATCAACCTGCACCACATTTTTGACACCGATTGCATGCACCAACGCCGCAATATCTACCGCAGGAGCAATCTCTCCACGTGCATTTTTGCCTGTTGCCGCATTGTCCTGATGCCCCGTCATACCCGTTGTAGAGTTGTCAAGAATCACCACTGTTGAAGTAGCTCCATTATAAATCATATTAACAAGCCCAGTAATGCCCGAGTGCATAAATGTACTGTCGCCAATCACGCTAACCAACTTTTTGCTGAATTCTTTGCCTCGTGCTTTTTCCATACCGTGCGCCATACCAATAGATGCACCCATACACAAAGTAGTATCAATAGCATTCAGTGGTGCCAAAGCCCCCAAAGTATAACAGCCAATATCGCCCATTGTTGTTAATTTTAGTTTGTTAAAAATATAATATACTGCTCTGTGTGGACAGCCTGGGCATAAAACTGGCGGTCTTGCAGGTAGCTGTTCTACTTTCACAGGAGTATATACTTCTCCGCATATTTTTTCTTTTATCAGATTGACAGAGTATTCGCCCTGCACACTGAAAATCTCTTTGCCGATGACCTCTATGCCCAAAACTTTAATTTGATTTTCAAAGAATGGCTCCAATTCTTCAATCACATACAATTTTTTTACTTTTGATGCAAATTCACGAATCAATTTCTGCGGCAGCGGATAAACCATGCCAAGCTTTAAAACACTTGCGTTTGGAAGTGCCTCTTTTACATAGTTATAACACGTTCCGCTTGTAATTACGCCAATTTCCGTATCCGCATACTCCGCCCTATTAAGCTGACACACATCTGCAAAATCTGTTAAATCGTTCATTCTTTTTTCGACTACAACGTGTCTTGCCTTTGCCATACCTGGCATCATTACATATTTTTTAATGTCCTTTTCGTACTCTTTTAAGTGTATATGTATTCTTTCACCCGTATCCACCACACCGCGCGAATGAGAAATTCTCGTATTGGAGCGCAACAGTACAGGTGTATCAAACTTTTCACTGATTTCGTAAGCGTATCTGATATACTCTTTTGCTTCCATACTATCAGACGGTTCAAACATCGGTATATGTGCGCTGCGTGCATAAAATCTTGAATCCTGCTCATTTTGACTGGAGTGCATACCAGGATCATCTGCAACCATTACCACAAGCCCAGCATTGACCCCTGTATAGGACACAGTAAAAAGCGGATCTGCCGCAACATTGAGTCCTACGTGTTTCATACAGCAAAGCGCCCTTGCACCACCGTATGATGCCCCTGTCGCTACTTCAAGCGCCACTTTTTCGTTTGGCGCCCATTCAACATATATATCGTCATATTGCACCATATGCTCTGTAATTTCTGTACTTGGTGTGCCTGGATAAGACGATACAACACCAACACCTGCCTCGTATGCGCCCTGTGCAAATGCTTCGTTTCCCAACATGATTTTTTTCATAGTCTACCTCATCTAAAAAATTTTAAAACAGCATCAATCTTTTGTGCGTAAATCTGTAACACGTTTTGCCTTACCCTCAAATCTCTTTAAAGACTGAGGCTCAACAAGTGTTACTTTTATGTGCATATTTAATACTGTAAAAATATTATGTTTGATTTTTTCTTGTAATTGTTCTAATGCTGCATAACTCGTCAAAAGTTTTTCGTTGGCTACTTCTACTTTTACTTCGATTTTATCCATATGTTTTTCAGTAGTCAATACAATCTCATAGTGCGGAGCCACGTCCTGCATAGAAAGAATAACGCCTTCAATCTGTGATGGAAATACATTCACTCCACGAATAATCAGCATATCATCTGTCCTGCCCGAAACTTTTTCCATACGTGTGTTTGTTCTGCCGCAGCTACATGGTGTATCATCAAGCCGTGTAATATCTTTTGTCCTATATCGCAAAATCGGCAGTGCTTCTTTTGTCAAACTCGTAACAACAAGTTCCCCTTTTTCACCCATATTCAAAACTTCATTGGTGTCGGGGTCAACAATCTCAGAGATAAAATTATCATCTGCAATATGCATACCCTGCTGTTTATAGCATTCTCCTGAAAAACCTGGCCCAACCACTTCGGAAAGTCCATAGTTTTCCGTATCAACAATATTTAAGTATTGCTCGATTTTCTTTTGCATTTCTTTTGTATGCCCTTCACCGCCAAAAAGACCGATACGCAGATTTAATTTTTTAAAATCAATACCCGCATTTTGTGCAGTTTCGCCTAAATACATAGCATACGACGGTGTACTGATTAAAACAGTACTTTTAAAATCCTGCATGATTTTTAATTGTCTTTCGGTATTTCCAGAAGAAATCGGAATAACAGTAACTCCTAATTTTTCAAGACCGTAATGCAGCCCAAAGCCACCCGTAAAAAGTCCATATCCAAACGATATTTGTGCAATATCATTCGGAACAACGCCTGCGCCACATGCCATACGTGCCACAATATCAGACCACATCTCAAGATCGTTTCTTGTATATCCAACAACCGTCGGATTACCCGTCGTGCCAGAAGATGCGTGAACACGCACCACTTCTTTCATTGGCACAGCCATCATTCCATAAGGATAATTATCACGCAAGTCATCTTTTGTAGTAAATGGTATTTTTTCAATATCTTTCAGCGTTTGTATGTGAGATGGTTTTAAACCAATCTCGTCAAATTTTTTCTTATAGTGCGGCACACGGTCATAACAATATGCAACAGTATGCTTTAATCTTTCAAGCTGCAATTCCTTTATTTGTTTTCTGTCGGCACACTCCATGTCCTTATTCCAAATTATATGTTCCACCGTTATACCCCCCTGTGCAAGCGCACACTGTTATTTTGTCTATTTCTCATGAAAAAACGGATTTTTTTTCACTCAGTAATCCGTTTTTCACAAATCTCTTTTATTATAATACAAAATGTCATAAAAATAAAGCCAGAATCCTATGATTTACACACGTATTGTAATCGCCTGTGCATTTTTAATATCAATCCGAAACATATCATCCAAATTTCCCGTTGTAAGCGCTACCATACATGCCAAAACAAAACCCTTATGTGCAATTATCAAAAGATTGTTGTTGTCATACTCCAGTACAATATTCTTAATAAAGTGATTGCACTTTGCCGCAAAAGCAGCGGTGCTTTCGCCCTCTGGATAAACAAACCCCAGCCAGTCATTCATATATGCTTTCCATTCAGCAGGGTATTTTTGCTCTATTTCGTCAGCGGTCATACCCTCCCACAATCCAAAATTAATTTCCGTAATTTCTTCTTTTTGAAGAATAATTTTGGGTTTGCTTTCAAGTGCCTCCATCACAATTTGTGCAGTTTGCATCACTCTCAGCGTTTTTCCAAACACCACCGCATCAAATCGATCACCCTTTAAAAGTTGGGCAACCTGCTGCACTTCTTTCTTACCTTCTTCGTTAAGCGGCGGATTCATATGCCCTGTAAACGTTCCACGCTTGTTTGAATCTGTCTGTCCATGCCTTAAAAAAGTAATGTTAATACTCATAAATTCCTCCGACTTTGTCTGCTTATACCATACACATCGCAATAAACAAAAACACCATTTCACCGATTTCATTGGACGCACCCAATATATCTCCCGTTGCGCCGCCAATTTTGTTGTTAGATAAGGCATACATCAGCGCCCCAATAACAAGCATTGCCGCAATCGCCACTGTCCCTGCAAAAAATCCAACACACATCAAAACAATCGCCGAACTGACAAAAATAGCAATGAGTGCCGTTTGTGTGGTAATATCATCTACAATATATTTTGCAAGTCCATCTTTGCGTGGATATTTACTCAGCTTTGCGCACAACACCATAGGGATTTTCCCACACACAGGCGCTGCCAAAAGAATAAGCAGTACATGATAGTTTAAATTTGCCACTAAAATTGTTTTGATTCCCACCATAAACACAATCGCAAGCACACCATAAGTTCCCATACGGCTGTCTTTTAAAATTTCAAGTGTGCGCTCTTTTGATTTTCTTGCAAAAAAAGCATCGCACATATCCGCAAACCCATCAATATGAAAACCACCCGTAAACAAATATGCACCAATCACACTAACAAACGCCGCCAATAAAGAGATACCAGTAAAGGAAAATATCCAGTATACAAGCAGCATCACCACGCCCACCAAGAGCGACGTAACGGGAAACCATGCCACACTCGCCGCATAATCCTGCCCCACCACAAAAAACTGCTTTTTAAGAGGCAACCGTGTCATTGTTTGTATCGCAATGCCCAATCTTTTCATAGATTACTCCTTAATCTTTATCGGAATACCGCTTACCACAAAATACGCAACATTTGCCGCCTCAGCAATCATTCTGTTTACACGGCCTGCTATATCTCTAAACAATCGTCCTAATGGATACTCTGGCACAACCCCCATGCCCACCTCGTTAGATACCAAAATAAAATCTCCCTGTGTATTTTTGATAATATCCAGCACTCTTTCCACATTATGCAAAACATCCTGCTCAATTTTTTGTGCTTCGTCACTTGCTAATACTTCAATATTATCCCAATTTTGTTTGTTTTTAAAAATTAAATTTGTAACATACACCGTCATGCAGTCAATTAAAACGACTTTGTGCTTGTTTTGGCTCAGCACCTGCGTCATATCATAGGCACATTCGTATGTTTTCCAATTAGACGGCCTATCCTGTATGTGCTTTTTGATACGCTGCTGCATTTCAGCATCGGTATTGATTGCAGTTGCCACATAGGCAACATCGCTATATTCTTGTGCAAGCATCTGTGCATGATGACTTTTCCCGCTTCTTGCACCACCTGTCACATAAATCATTTTCCCCATGTTCATACCTCAAATATTTTTTAAAAAAGGCGAGGAACTCTTCCCCGCCTATTATTTTTACAGTGTAGTCTTTCGCTTTGTTACGCTTAACCTTGCCATTGCACGGGCAAGTGCAATCTTATTACGTCTGTATTCTTCCTCGCTCTTTCTTTGTCTAATGCGCTCTTCTGCACGTTCTTTTGCACGTTCCGCACGTTTTACATCAATTTCTTCTGGCCATTCTGCCGCCTGCGTAAACATAATCGTTTCATCTGGGCGCACTTCCAAAAAGCCCTCGGCAACAGAAAACATTAACCATTTATTGCCTTTGTTGATTTTTACCTCGCCAGGAACAACCGCAACAACAATAGATTCATGTCCATTTTGGATAGACATTTGTCCGTCTTCTGTTGGAAATATGATTGACTCTACGCTTTCGCAAAAAAACGAACGCTCAGGAGTCAATATTTCTACTAAAAATTTAGCAGCCATGTTTCTTACTCCATCTCTTTTGCTTTGGCTTTTGCTTCGTCAATATCTCCCACCATAAAGAATGCCTGCTCTGGCAGCTCATCAACTTCGCCATCAAGAATTGCCTTAAAGCTTCTGATGGTATCTTTTAACGGCACATAATGTCCTTTGATACCTGTATATACTTCCGCAACAAACATTGGTTGTGACAAGAATTTCTGAATTTTTCTTGCACGAAATACCGTTATTTTATCTTCCTGTGCAAGTTCTTCCATTCCTAATATCGAAATAATATCTTGCAGTTCTTTGTATCTTTGCAGTGTATGTTGGACTCTGTTTGCAACTTCATAATGCTCCTCACCCACGATACGTGGATCAAGTATTCTAGAGCTTGATTCCAGCGGATCAACTGATGGATAAATACCTAACTCTGAAACGCTTCTGGACAGTACTGTTGTTGCATCAAGGTGCGAAAATGTGGTTGCAGGTGCAGGATCTGTCAAATCATCTGCTGGCACATAAATTGCCTGTACAGACGTAATAGAGCCATGCTTTGTAGAAGTAATCCGCTCTTCTAACGCACCAAGCTCGTTTGCCAAAGTAGGCTGATACCCAACTGCTGATGGTATTCTTCCAAGCAATGCCGAAACCTCCGAGCCTGCCTGAATAAACCGATAAATATTATCAATAAACAATAAAATGTTCTGCTGTGTCTTATCTCTCAAATACTCCGCCATTGTAAGCCCAGTCATTGCCACTCTCATACGTGAGCCTGGCGGCTCGTTCATCTGCCCAAATGCAAGCGCCGTTTTTTCCAATACACCGCTTTCCGTCATTTCCTGTATCAAGTCACAACCCTCACGGCTACGCTCTCCGACGCCAGTAAAAACAGAATACCCGCCGCTTTCTGTTGCAATATTGTGTATCAATTCGTTAATCAATACCGTTTTTCCTACGCCAGCACCGCCAAAAAGACCAATTTTGCCGCCTTTTGCATAAGGTGCCAACAAATCAATAACTTTTAAACCCGTTTCAAAAATTTCAGAAACTGGATTTTGCTCTGCAAATGCAGGAGCATCTCTATAAATGGACCAATATTCATCTGTCTGAACATCTTCTTTTCCGTCGATAGCCTGTCCCATGACATTCACAACTCTGCCAAGAATGTTATCTCCAACAGGGATTTTAATCGGTTCACCAGTATTAAAAACCTTCATGCCGCAGGCAAGACCTTCTGTCGCATCAAGAGCGATACATCTTACAATATTATCACCAATTTGAGATGCAACCTCCATCCACACATGATCATTTGCTTCACTTGCCACATACAAAACCGTATTAATAGACGGGTTTGCTTTTTCCGCAAACTTCACATCAATGACTGGCCCTGTGATTTTTACAATTTCGCCTTCACTTTTTATTTGATAGTTATACATAAATGATTGTTCTCCTTTGTCACATCATTGATTCCATTGCGCCGACAATCTCAGAAATCTCACGCGTGATGGACTGCTGTCTTGCACGATTCAGCTCAATATTTAGCTTAGAAAGCATATCGTCTGCATTTTTAGATGAGCTGTCCATCGCAATCATACGTGCGCTGTTTTCGCTCGCAAAAGCCTGCACAAGCGCCCCATATAAAACACCAATGATATATTGCGGTACCAATATGTCAAAAACCTGACGTGGTGAAGGATGATAGCTCATCTCTGCACCATATTCGACTTCCGCTATAATTTCTTTAAACTCTTCCAGTTTTACTGGTAGCAATTTGATTTTAATCGGTTCTTGTTTCACCGTGGAGTAGTATCTCGTATAAATCAGATAAACCTCATTCATTTCATTTTCTTTATACATCTTTGCCAAATCAGACGAAAGATTTCTCGCCTCATACAGCGTAGGATTTTGAGAAATATGCAAATATTCCACGTCAATCGGCAAACCTTTACGCTCAAAAAACGCACGTGCCTCCTGCCCGATTGTGATAATAAACTTATCTCCCTTTATCATATTATCATATGCAAAATTTAAAACATTGTGGTTATATCCGCCGCACAATCCTTTATCTGCCGCAATCACAATATAAGCAGGATTTCCTTGCGTGTGTGCATCCAAAAAAGTATGATGCAAATCATGCGAATGCACCAATATATCTTTAAGCGCCGCACGCACACGATTAAAATACAATAAATTTGCATCATACCTCTGAATTGCTTTTTGCATTTTTGAGGTCGAAATCAATTTCATTGCTTTGGTAATCTGGCTTGTATCCGAGATTGCTTTTATGCTGTTGTTTACATCAGCCGCACTTCTCATGAAATATCCACTCTCTTTTCGGCTTCAGATGTTGCTGCAAACGTATGTGCAAACTCATCCGCTGCATCTGTAATTTGCTTTTCAAGCTCATCTGAAATTACGCCATTCTCTTTAATGCTCATTTTAATATCCGAATATCTTGCATTAATGAAATCCAAAAATTCCGCACAAAAACGTCTGACATCTTTGGCATCTACCGCCATTAAATATTTATGTGTTGCCATACACAGCAAAATAACCTGATTTTCTACTGGATATGGATCATACTGCGGCTGTATCAAAGCACGTGTCAATTTTAGACCGTTGTTTAATGAATCTTGTGTATTCTTATCCAAATCAGACGCAAATTGTGAAAACACCGCAAGTTCTCTATATTGAGCAAGCTCCAAACGCAATGGGCCTGCCACTTTTCTCATCGCTTTAATCTGCGCCGCACCGCCCACACGTGAAACGGATAGTCCCACATTTACCGCTGGTCTTTGTCCCGAATTAAACAGCTCCGTTTCTAAATATATCTGCCCATCAGTAATCGAAATAACATTGGTGGGAATATACGAAGAAATATCGCCTTCCATTGTTTCAATAATTGGCAAAGCAGTCATAGAACCGCCGCCAAGTTTATCACTTAGCTTTGCTGCACGCTCCAAAAGCCTTGAATGCAGATAAAAAACATCGCCAGGATATGCCTCACGTCCTGGTGGTCTTCTCAGCAGCAATGACATGGTTCTATATGCAACAGCATGCTTTGATAAATCATCATAGACCACCAAAACATCTTGCCCTTCATACATAAATTTTTCAGCAATCGCACAGCCTGCATAGGGTGCAATATACTGCATAGGTGCTGTATCACTTGCAGTAGAAGCAACAACAGTCGTGTACTCCAGTGCGCCAAACTCCTCTAATCTATTTACAATTTCAGCAATAGTAGACGCTTTTTGTGCAATTGCAACATAGACGCACTTTACATTGCTTCCCTTTTGGTTGATGATGGTATCAATCGCAATGGCCGTCTTACCTGTTTGTCTATCGCCAATAATCAGCTCTCTTTGCCCTCTACCAATCGGAATCATGGAATCAATCGCCATAACACCTGTTTGAAGCGGTTTGTCCACTGGACTTCTATCAATAATAGCAGGTGCAATTTTTTCGATTTCACGATACTCATCGGTCGTAATACTGCCTTTACCATCAATTGGTATGCCTAACGGATTGACAACTCTGCCAAGCATCGCTTCCCCAACAGGAACTTTTACAACATCCCCAGTATGACGTACCATAGAACCTTCCACCACATCGGCTACACCATTTAACAAAACAGCGCCAACACGATCTATTTCAAGATTCATAACAATGCCATATGCGGCATTTTCAAATTGCAGAAGCTCGCCGTATTTACAGCCTTCCAGTCCACGAACAAATACGACCCCGTCGCCTGTTCTTTCGACGATACCAATCATAGAAATATCGTATTTTAAATCAAACTGTCTAATTTTACTTTTCAGCTCGTTTCCTACACCAACACTGGAAAGTGTGCTGTCTACACCGTTTTTAAGCGTTGCAACAATGTCATCAATCTGCTCATTGCTGATGGCAGCCGCATTTTCTCCAATATATTCCTGCATTCTATCCAAATAGGATTTCACGCTTAGGTCATATATCATATTATTAACAGTTGCACAAAATCCACCCAAAAGAGAGGTGTCCACTTCAATTTTGAAGTCAATTTTGCTGTCAAACAGTTTTTCAAATTTAGTTGTGATCTCTGTAAGTTCTTCATCTGTAAATTCAGAAGCACATACGAGTTTACCTTTTAGCTCCAAATGTTAACTCACCTTCTCAAAAAATTCGTTGATAATATTCTTGTTATCGTCATAAGAAACTTCACGCTCCAGCACTTTTTCAGCAATCTGAATTGCCATTTTAGTAACTTCTTCGCGCATTTCCAGTACAGCCTGCTGTTTTTGCTCTTCAATATGCTTATCTGTACGAGTTTTTACTTCTGCCGCTGTATCTTCTGCTTCGGTTACAATCAAACGAGCCTGCTCATCTGCAATACTCTTGCTTTTTGTAATCAATGCGGTCGCTAAATCCTGTGCATTGCTCATTATTTCATCATATTTCGCTTTTAACTTTTCCGCATCTGCATATTTTTGCGCTGCTTCGTCGATTTGCTTTTGAATTCCAGCTGTCCTGTTGTTCAGAAACTTTGTAATAGGCTTAACCAAAAGCCATCTCAAAAAGAAGAACAAAATAACAATATTCAAGATGTATAAAAGTATTTCCCAAATGTTTAAATCCATATCCAATCCCTCTGTAAAAAAATCATCAGCCGCCCATTGTAAAAATCATAATAATTGAAATAACGAACCCATAAATAGCGGTTGATTCTGCAAGTGCAAGTCCAATTAACAAAACCTGATTGATTTTGCCTGTCGCTTCTGGTTGACGAGCCACCGCCTCACAAGCTTTACTTGTTGCGATACCCATACCAATTCCTGCGCCCATACCTGTAAAAACAGCAAGTCCTGCGCCAATTGCGATTAATCCTAAATCCATAATATTTTTACCTCCGTATAATTAAAATTCTTATTCAAGCTTTTCATGCATAAATGACATGGTAAGCATAGTAAACACGTATGACTGCATTCCTAGATGAAACAATATAAAGTATACTGACGCAATCGCAGGAACACCGATTGCAAAATAACCCAACGCACCATATAACATATCCATAACAACAAGCCCGCTAAACATATTGCCAAACAATCGGCAGGCAAGCGATATAGGTACCGCTATAGATGACAGCACATTGATTGGAACCATAAACGCTTTTGGCTGTGCATAGGTTTTAAGCCAACCTTTCACTCCTTTATATCTGATGCTGTATGCAATAATCAATATAAACGATATGAGTGCCAACCCGATGGTACAGTTAAGATCTGTAACTGGAGAACGAATCCCCATAAATTCAACCGAACCGCCTACAATGATAAAAGCAAATAATGTAAAAATGTACGGTGCGATTGATTTTCCTTTATCTCCTAAAATAGAAGTAGAAAATTTATTGACACCATCAACCATCAGCTCCAAAACATTCTGCACACCTTTCGGTACATTTTTAAAATTCTTCAGTACCACAAAACGTACTATCAGCGCAAGTATGATGATTGCAATCGTAACCATAAAGGCTGTTCTTAATGTTTCACTAATCTGAAAAGCGCCAAACAAAGACACCTTTTCAGGAAAGACACTGGGTATTTCCATTATTTGGGTTCACCCCCCTGCTGCATTTTTTTATATTTTCGAATGGTTTTAATGCTGGAAAAAACTGGTATTCCAATCATCATTGCAGCAATGCCGCCAGCACACCAAACCATTGATTCCAACGATACAAACTTCGCCATTATAAACAGCACAAGCAAGATAATCGCAAGCTTTAGTATCACAAGTGGTACTGCAATGATTGTGTTTTTTTTATCAGCAGTCATCATTGCAATCAGTTTTTTTAAAATCAGAACTTCAATGATTCCGATTCCGATACCAACAAAAACTCCCCACATGAAAAACACAACTCCCTTTCAAGCATAACACTTAGTTTATTCTTATTTAGAAGAGAATGCAAATGTATTTTTTGCAAATATACAAATAATACACACAAAAATGCTTGTATCTGCTCATGAAATCAATTTATTCTACGCATACTCATATTATATCAGTATGTTTCAAAAAAACAACTGCTTTCACGCTTGAAAAGCCTTAATATTTCAATGTTTGTTGTTTTGTTAGCAGCACCCGTGAAAATCTTCGCAAAGTTTCCAATATCTACTGAAAAATCCGCTTGTTCCAATGTGCTTTCAACTGTTGTTATCCCGTTTTTTGACAATATTTGCAAATTGTATGTCTGCTGTAAAAAATCATCAGTAATATGCAGTATAAATTCACAATCCTCAAATATTTTATTTTTTAACAACGGTATTGGATTTATAACACGCATCATGGTAAATTCTTCGCCGTCTTTATCATCTACCTCTGCTGGCAAGCTATAATTTACCTGCTTTTTATCAAAATAATTAATAAGTGACAGGCGCTCATCATGGTTTTGGCAAACCAATTCAAAAATATCAATTTCTTGCTGCGTTTCATAATAAAGTGCATAACTCACTTCACCATCATGCTCTATCATAACCGCTTCTCCATCATCTGCATACAGAAGCTTTATCCATACAGAAAAACGTTCAGGAGTACGCAAAAAACAGTTGTCATACTTCTTCATCATCTTATCATATGCTTCTTGTGCTTTTTGCAGCGGAAAGTTCTCGAATTTTTGCACTCTTCTAACTTCGTGCATCATTTTTTTTGCATCAGCAGTTTGTTTGTGTCTTGTAACATAAGAAATCGTTTCATATCCAAATTTTCTATAAAAAGCGTGCAGGAAAGGATGTAGAAACGTTACACACATTCCTTCTTTCTGCATGGCTTTCAGTGCCTCTTTTACAAGCTGACGCATATATCCTTTGTTTCTTGCGTCTTTACGTGTGGCACAGCCCGCTAAAAAATCTGTTTGATAACTCGTTCCCGAAACCTTTGCGCAAAATTCCAGCATAAATAAATCCGCAAGTATCTCGTCCTCTTTATAATATGCCAGTGTATTTTTAAAATTTGCGGCTTCCTTTAAATAAACCTCCAAAAAACTATCACTGTCAAAAAAACATGACTTCCACAATTCTTTGGCTTGTCTATGGTCTTCCATTCTAAGTTTTTGAATGCTCATACTCTCACACTTACTCTTTGCTTTTTAGCAGCACATCATATTTTTCAAGCATGCGCACAGGATAATATGACCGTTTTGCCTTGCGAATACCCTCTACACCCATATCTTCTGCCCGATTTATAAACTGACAATGCGACCACATCGTTGCCGCAAATTTTTGATTGAGATACGTATATAAACCATTGATGCCAGCTTTTGCTTTTTCAATATGAATAATTGCTGTTCGCTTACAGATTTGCTCACCAAACGAAAATCCCACAATTTCTCCGTTTATTTTTACCACACAGCCAACAAATCCAAGCTCTTCAAAATTGTTAAGTGCCTTTTTGATGGACAGAAGTTCTTCTTGTGCATCACGCTCGTCTGCTTGCTTTTCTATCGCCCATTCTTCCTGCAGTGCAATGCACTCCTCTTTATATTCATCTTGATATGGCAAAAATTCGCATTGATAATCACGCAAAAAAGCATTCACATGATTTCTCTTTGAGTGATATTTTTTACCTTTCAATTCAATTAAATCCTTCGCATTATACAGGTATTCAGAGTTATATTCATCATAAACATAAGTATATCTATCGCCGCAGTCTTGCTTGATTTTTGCCACCATCTCTGGTGTTGCACATTTTAAATAGAATAAGCCAAATTTATCCAACATATATTCTTCGCATTTTAGCATAGACGGCAAGATGGACTGACTTAAGTCCTTCAGATAAGGCGGCAGCAAGAACGGCTGATAAACATCGCTGTACATAGAAAGATACAGCGCATCCTTGTCCGTATCCATACAAATATCCCATGCTTCTGCCCATGTATACATATTCGAAAATGACGCTTCCGAATGGTCATATTGGTTGATTAACACATAGCTGTCAAAGAGCTTTTTATTTTTTAACTCTAATGGTTTAAAGTCAAGCATCTTTTCCCTCTCGGTTTTCATTACATACCAGTCCTCGCTGTGCATCAAGCTTGATGCGTGTTCCACTTTTTAATATTTGTGTTGCACCAACTGCGCCCACAAGCACAGGAATATCCAGTGCCATGCCCACAATTGCGGCATGAGAATCCAATCCGCCCTCTTCTGTGATAATACCAGAGGCTTGCTTCATTAAATCAAGTATCTTATTTGACGTTTTTGGTATTACCAGAATATCACCTCGCTGAAAAGTTTGAATCGCCTCATTTTCTGTATTTGCAACACACAAATTTGCTGCGGCGCACATATTGTTGATGCCCGTCCCCTTTACCAGCACATCGCCAACGATATGCACTTTTAACAGATTCGTCGTACCCGCCACTTTAAGCGGCACACCTGCCATAATGACTACCAAATCACCATTTTTCAGCAGCCCTTGCTCCTTTGCCTTGTTTGCAACCGCCTCAAACAATTCATCAGCGTTACTTTTGTTCTGCACCTCTATGGGTGTTACCCCCCACGACATATTCAGCTGACGCAATACAAAAGGATCGGGCGAGCTTCCAATAATAGGGATAGATGGCCGATATTTAGAAACCATTCGTGCAGACATACCCGTTTTTGTAACAGCAATAATCGCCGCCGCACCAAGGTCGTATGCCGTTGTACAAGCCGCATGAGAAATTGCATTGGTCACATCAGGAATCTCTGTAATTTCGTTATCCTTAAAACGCTTTTTATAATTAATATCTTCTTCAGCACGCAGTGCAATGCGTGACATCGTCTGTACTGTTTCCACTGGATATTGCCCTGCCGCCGTTTCTCCTGACAGCATAATCGCACTGGTTCCATCATAAATTGCGGTTGCAACATCTGTTGTTTCCGCACGAGTCGGACGTGGATTGTGAATCATGCTCTCCAACATTTGTGTTGCAGTAATGACGATTTTCCCTGCATTATAGGCTTTGTTAATTAGTTGTTTTTGCAGAACTGGCACATCTTCCAATGGAATCTCTACGCCCATATCTCCACGTGCCACCATAATTCCATCGGATACACGCAAAATATTATCAATGTTGATAACACCTTCCGCATTTTCTATTTTCGCAATAATTTTAATGTGTTTGCATTGGTATTCGTCCAATATTTTTTTGATGTCCAAAATATCTTTTTCATTGCGTGTAAAACTCGCAGCAATAAAATCGTATCCATTTTCAATTCCAAACACCATATCTGCTCTGTCTTTTTCACTGATATATGGCATTGAGATGGTAATTCCGGGTATATTAACGCCTTTTCTGTTGCCAATCACACCGCCGTTAATCACCTTGCATTTGATGTCGGTATCCGTTACAGCTAACACATTTAGCTCTACCAAACCATCATCAATCAATATTTTTGCACCTGCATAAACATCTTTTGGCAAATCTTTAAACGAAACCGAAACAGCATTTTCATCCCCTTCGATTTCTCTTGAGGTCAGCGTAAATTCTGCTCCTGCCTTTAATTCGATTTTATCCTCTTTAAAAGTGCCAATACGAATCTCAGGGCCTTTTGTATCAAGCAAACAAGCAATATACTTATTCATTTCTTTGCTGAGTTTTCTTATTTTTTTTATTCTTTCAAGCTGAACAGCATGATCTCCGTGTGAAAAATTAAATCTCGCCACATCCATTCCTGCTTCCAACATTTTTCTCATCGTTTTCTCGTCCTCGCAAGCAGGACCAAGTGTGCATATTATTTTTGTTTTTCTCATTGAATACCTCTCTTTTATAAAAAACGTCTTGTTAAACCTCGATCATTTCAATTTTGTCATAGAACTTTTCATAAAGCTTTAGGGTACATAATTCCGTTCCCTCCAGCGTGATTGATGCCGTTGCCGCCGCCACTCCTGCACGCAGAGCAACATCAATGCCCTCGTCTATACTTGCCGCAATTCCAGCAACCATAGAGTCCCCAGCACCCACTGTCGACTTAACCTCAACCTTTTGCGGCTTTGCAAAATAAGCTTTGTTCTCATCAACAATCAATGCGCCATCGCCGCCCATAGAAACCGCAACTACTTTCACGCCTGTTTGAATGATATTTCTGCATGCTTCTAAAACATCGCTGATGCTCTCGCTTTTGAGCTGTGTAATACTTTTCAGCTCATCAATATTAGGTTTGATAAAATATGGTTTTTGCAGAATTCCCAGCCTTAACGCTTCTCCGTCTGCATCAAGCACGCAACGCACACCTTTTTTATTTAATTTTTCAATCGTTTTTGCATAAACATTTTTTTCGCATCCAAGTGGTATGCTTCCCGTTAATATAACCATGTCATCGCTTTTTGCAGTTGCAACCACTTCATCTGCCACTCTGTTTGCAAATTCCATTGCAATCTCTGTGCCGCTTTCGTTGATTTCTGTAAGCACCTGTGCCTGCTCATCAAATATTTTTGTATTTACACGTGTTTGTCCATCAATCTCCAAAAAATCATAAAAAATACTTTTTGCTTCCAATCTGTCTTTGATGATCGTACCATAAGATTTATGCAAGATGCCCATCACTTTTACATCTTTTTTTAGTTCCTTTAAGACAACCGCCGCATTAATTCCTTTTCCTGCACCATTCATAATGACCTTTGACGGCCTGTTTGTCCCGCCTATTACCAACCGATCCAAATAAACTGTTTTGTCTATTGTTGGATTCAGATATACACAAATAATCATCAAACTTCCCTGCCTTTCTGCAAATATCAAAAAATTAGTCCTATCATATAATACACTATTTTCTGCACTTTTAAAAGGAAATCGAAATAAATATTTAGCAAGAAAAAATGACTTGTTCAGCCGTTCGCACAAGCCCAAATAAGTCATCTTTTGGTTTTGTAATAAAAAACAAGTGATACGTATTCACTGCTTAAATTCTATCTCATTCGTTCTCTTGTTCCAATGCTTTTTTCATTATTTTAATATTTGGCGTTTCCCCTGTCCATAGTTTAAAGGCAATTTCTCCTTGATAGACAAGCATCGAAAGACCATCGAAAATTACCGCACCTTTTTGTTTCGCTTTTTTTAAAAATGGTGTTAGTGCTGGATTCGGGATAATATCTTGTACAATCATCTGCGGAGTAATATCTTCATAATCAATATCGGGAACATTGCAGTCTGGATACAGCCCAATATTTGTAGCATTGATTAGAATATCGCACTGTGGAATATGCACCGTACCTGCCCATTTAATATATACCGCCTGTGCGTCTGTTTTATGGTTGAGCAGTTCTACAAGTTCTGTTCCTCTTTGTATATTCCTATTAATAACCGATATTTTTTTGCAGCCTGCCAATGCACATTCAACGCATATCGCACGTGATGCACCGCCTGCACCCATCACCGCAATCTCCTTGCCACGCAGTTCAATCCCTTGACTTTTGATGCCACGTACAAAGCCTGCGCCATCTGTATTATATCCAACTAAGCTGTCATTTTCTCTAACAACTGTGTTTATCGCTCCAATCAGCTCTGCACTTTTTGCTAATCTATCCACATACTGTATAGCTTTCACTTTATGCGGAATCGTCAGATTGATTCCCTCAAAATTCATTGCACGCATACCAATAAATGCCTCTTTTAAGTGTTTATCGTCTACTAACAGTGTCAGATAGCGCCAATCAATACTGCGTTCACAAAATGCCGCCTCCATCATTACAATCGTAGGATTTTCATCTATTGGGTATCCAAAAACGCCCACCAATTTTGAACGGTAATTTTTCATCATTTGCTTCCCTTCTTTCTTTGATTTTACATGGTTTATAAAAAACGAGCGATGAATCTTCACCGCTCGCCATCTTTTTAGCAATATTCTTATGACTCTTCCAGATCTTTCTTTGCTTGCTCAATCACTTTTGATGCCATTTGCGCTGGTACTTCCTCATATCTGACAAATTCTTGTTTGAAAGAACCTCTTGCCTGCGTCATTGAACGCAAATCTGTCGCATATTTAAACATCTCACTCATAGGAACTTCCGCAACCACTTCCTGACGGCCGTCAATCGGATTCATTCCAAGAATGCGTCCACGTCTGCGGTTTAAGTCACCAATCACATCTCCCATATATTCATCAGGTATCAGCACTTCCACTTTTACAATAGGCTCTAATAACACTGGATTTGCATCTGCCAAACCTTTTTTATAGGCAAGATTTGCCGCTACTTTAAATGCCATTTCTGAAGAATCTACCGTATGATAAGAACCATCATAAAGTGTACATTTCAGCCCAACTACTGGATACCCTGCCAAAACACCTCTTTTGATGCTTTCTCTCAGTCCTTTTTCTACAGCAGGGATATACTGACGTGGCACAACTCCGCCAACGATTTTATCTTCAAATATAAAATCAGCCAGTCCGTCTGGAATTGGCGAAAATTCTACCCAAATATCGCCGTATTGACCATGTCCGCCTGATTGTTTTTTGTGTTTTCCTTGCGCCTTAACATTCTTTTTAATGGCTTCTCTGTAAGGAATACGTGGATTGTACAGCATACCTTCAACATTAAACTTATTTTTTAGTTTATTATTGATGATTTCAAGGTGCATCTCCCCCATGCCGTTTGCAAGCATATCTCCTGTTTCGGTATCTTTAATCAATCGGAATGTCGGATCTTCATCTTCTAACCTATGCAAGCCTGCAAAAACTTTTTCTTCTTCCCCTTGCTTTTTAGCACCAACCGCAAGTGAAATACATGGCTGCGGAAATTCTATTGGCATAAACTTTACAATATTGGATTGTGTACACAATACATCTCCCGTTGCTGAATGCTGAAGCTTTGCAATCGCACCAATGTCGCCAGCAAAAATCTTGTCAACAGGCAATAGCTTTTTACCCCTCATCGTCCCCAGATTAGAACATTTTTCGGGTTTGCCTGTGTTTCCGTTCAGTACGGTCATTTCTGCACTAAGCGTACCGGATAGGACTTTAATAATTGACAATCTTCCAACAAACGGATCTGCAATCGTCTTAAAGACTCTCGCCGTAAATGGAGCTGCTGCATCTCTTTTCAATGTTATCTCATCACCAGCAGCATTTTTCGTCAGCACATCAGCTATTTCGTTTGCCATTGGCATCAGCGATAAAAGCCCGTCCGCCAACAGTGCAACACCAATATTGGCAACTGCAGATATTACAAAAACAGGAGCAATTGTACAATTTCCAATGCCCAATCTCAGTCCTTTAAAAATATCATCTTTTGATAATTCTTTGCCATCAAAGAACTTTTCCATCAGTTCTTCATCGTTTCCTGCTGCATTTTCTGCAAGCGCATCTTTATATGTCTTTGCTTGTGCCGCCAAATCCGATGGTATTTCTGTTTCTTTTGTTTTATTTCCGTCAAACAGAAATGCCTTAGAATCCACCAAATCAACAACCCCTACAAATTTCCCGTTATCCATCATCGGCATTTGTACAGGTGTAATTGCTGAGGTATATTTCGTTTCCAGTGCTGCAACCGTTTTGAAGTAATCCGTATTCTCTTTATCAATCTGATTGACCACAAACGCTCTTGGTATATCGTGCTTTGCGCAGTATTCATATGCCTTTTGCGCACCAACAGGCACCACACCATTAGGAGCAATCACAATCAGCGCACAATCACAAAGCTGATATGCCGCAACTGCCTCGCCTTCAAAATCAAAATACCCTGGAACATCAACAAAATTAATTTTTTTGTCTTTCCATTCCACAGGTGCGACTGCAAGGCCAATCGAAATCTGCCGCTTTGTTTCCTCGCTGTCATAGTCAGTAGTCGTATTTCCGTCTTCTACTCTGCCCATTCGTTCGATTGCACCCGAATTAAAAAGCATTGCCTCTGTAAGAGTCGTCTTTCCTTCGCCGCCGTGTCCAACAACAGCAATGTTTAAAATGTCTTGTGTATTATATGCTTTCATATAATGCCCCTCCCAAAAGAAATAATATTATATGTGAAGCTTTAAAATTCAAAATTAATTTCATAATTGCTTGTATAAAAACTAAAATATTTTTTTAGCAAATCAAGCAATTGTTTGTAGCCGTTATCTTATAAAACCTAATGATTGTGGTAAATAGCTATCGACCATATTCCCATAACTCTATGCAGGAAATCTATCCAATCCTATAAACTGTTTCCAGTATAACAGATAAAACCAGAAAAATAAATAATTATTTCATTTTTATATGGAAATTGTACATAATTTGTGTAATAATTAGTAGTATCAATTCAAAATATAGGGGTATTGCTATGAAATTAAAAAAATTTACAGAGAAGCAAATGAAAGTCGTTCAAATTATTTTAGGTCTTATCGCAGGCGGCGCAATTTGGCTTTCGATTGGTCTGGGCGCACTGTCTGATACATTTATTTTCCAATATATGTTTTTGATTGTCTTTGTTGCAACATTCATTATCAAAAGAGCCGTTGAACGCAAATTCGAGGTCAACACGAATGTCTTTAGCAAATTTTATTTGATAGGACTCATCGTTTTCCTTGGAGTTTATCTGTTATACGGATGGGCAACCGGTTTATTTACAAAATAATCAATAAGGCTTCAAGTCAAATACTATAATAAGAAAATTCATAAAATATAAAAACGAAAGCAGAGGCAGCGAGGTTTGAAAAAGCTATGCTGCCTTTAGCATATAAGGAAAATACGTTTTTTAAGTCTTTGCAACCATAAGCATACCTATGCCCCTAACCAAACAAAAACGAGTAGATGAAAAAGCAAAAGCAGTCCATTATGAGATTCGAGCTGTGTTTTTTGACTTGAAAATTTACAGAGTAACCGACATAATCAAATGTTCTTCTTTTCCATTTTGCCTCAACATTTATGATAGAATCCAAAATAAAAAGTGCGTCATGTATTCAATCATAAAAGCGCACTTTTTGTATATTTTATTTTTTACTGTCTAGTTTTTCTCTGTAAATCTGCATTTTTTTTCTGAAAATTTCTGCATTGGTTGGCGGTGTATAGGTAATAGCATCCGCACCGCATTCTATCGTTTCTAA
>JAVXBD010000013.1:0-30620 GCA_036660175.1 Christensenellaceae bacterium
AGTTTTTTTCCAATAAAATTTCATCCTTTTTATTTTAACATTTTGGGAAAACAGTCTCGCTTCTATCGGGTCCTAAAGAAACAATACTAATGGGCGTTTGCGGTTTTTGTTGAATAAAATTTAAATATTTTCAAATATTACATTGATTTTTCGCTAAAAAACATAAATAAATAAAATTTCACCACAAAAATATTTATTATACGTATAAACAGCATGAAATACGCATTATTTGCCTATAAATAAGATGAAAAAAAGGGACAATACCATTTTAATATATTAAGAAATTGTTAAAAAAGCTTTACAAACAAGCTCAAATATGATAAAACAATACGTATGCGTTAAAAAAGCAAGCAAATAGGTTTGCATAAATAAACGAAAGATAGGTGAAATGTTTGAGTTTATCAAAAAATATGAAGAGCATTCTGGGTATGATTGGGGTATTTCTTGCAATTGTAATTGTAATGAGTACAGGATTTACACAAAAGGCTTTGGCATATGATGAAAAAACCGCAGCAATAGAAACGGCAGTGACCGAAAAACCAGACACATTGGTGTCGCCACAGCCAACAACCATACCGAGTACAGAGCCGAGTACAGCACCAACAGAGCAGCCCGTCAGTGCTGAACAGACTATCACTGTCAAAAGAACAGCAGTGATGGATATTCCTTCAAAAGATGGAACAGTGACAGAAGTGGTAGATGCTGGCACGACAGTCGATGTTTATGAAACATATGTAAACAATGAATGGAATGCAATCAGAAAACCAGATGGAACAATGCGCTATATTTTGGCAAGCGCAACGGCAAACACAGCTGCATCTTATACATATGAGTATATGTCGGATTTGACAACAATTACCAATTACAGCGGTGCGCAGCTTGAAGAAGTACTGCAAGGCACAGGACTTGCAGGATTAGGCGAGTATTTTGCACAAAAAGAAAAGACACATGGCATCAATGCCTTGTTTTTAATCGGTATTACAAAGCTTGAAAGTGCAAGCGGTACAAGCAGTCTTGCAAGAAGCAAAAACAATCTGGGCGGATTAAAAAACGGCAGTAGCGGTTATTTATCCTTTGATTCTAAACAGGATTGTGTAGAATACATGGCAAATATTTTAAAAGATAATTATCTCTCAGAAAACGGGAAGCACTATAAGGGAACGACTTCACAAGCGGTAAGCATACGCTATTGTGAGCAGTCAACCTCATGGTATCAGCAGGTGGAAAATCTCATGAAATCTGCATACAATGAAATTAACAGTTAAATAAAACATATTGACGCATAAAAAACAGACGAAAGTGTACTGCCCCCCAAAAGTTAGACCTAAAAACTAACAGAAGGAGGTCACTACAAAGCCGTCTGTTTTTTGATATGATTTATAAATTTCGATTCATGTATATGGTATAAAAAAGTATTTCATTACCAAATTCCCATGCCATGCTGAACAATCAGCGAAACAACTGCCACCGCAAACCAGCACATAAGCCCTAAGAAAATCGGCTTAAAGCCGTTGCTTACGAGTTTTTTAAAGTTGGTATTAAGCCCAATCGCCACCATTGCCATTACAATCATAAAATGACCAATGGTTGAAAGAATATGCGTGACAGAGGCGGGAATGTGCAGGAATGTGGTAAGCACCGCTGCCAAAAGGAATCCGATAACAAACCACGGAAATACTTTTGAAAAAGAAAAACGGCTACCGTCTGTCTTGCTTTTTAGTTTGCTTTTTCGGGAGGTGAGTATTGCCAAAAAGAGTGTAATCGGTACAATCATAAGCGTTCTAGTAAGCTTGACAATGGTTGCAAATTCCAATGCTACATTGTTTCCGGCTGTGGCGCTCCAAGAGGCACCTGCCGCCACTACAGATGATGTATCGTTGATGGCGGTTCCTGCCCACATACCAAATCCAACATCGCTCATGCCAAGCAAATGTCCTAAGGCAGGAAAAATAAAGACGGCAATGATGTTAAACAAGAAAATAGTAGAGATGGACGCAGCAATATCCTCATCGCTTGCACGTATGACGGGTGCGGTTGCTGCAATTGCAGAGCCGCCGCAGATAGAAGTTCCAACACCAATCAGCGTTGCGAGCTTCCCCTCCACCTTCAAGGCTCTTCCTAAAAAAAATGCCACCAAAAAGGCACTTGTGAGCGTAAACAATATCACAAAAAGCGATTGAGAGCCAACCGAGATAATGTTGAACAAGTTCATCTCAAAGCCCAATAAAATAATAGAGTACTGCAAAACCTTTTTGGAAGTGTAGGCAATTCCATCTAAAAAACCAACGTCGGATTTTTTAGAAACATGAATGGTACGAATTTTTGGAAAAATTGCAATGAGTATCATACCCAGTAAAATTCCAAAAACAGGGCCGCCAATAATGGGCAGAGCTTTTCCCAAAAACCATGCAGCAACTGCAATTCCAAAACAAAAAAGGATACCCATAAAATTTTTCTTTGCTTTATTCATCAAATACCTGCTTTTCTAAAAATAATTTCTTACTAAGAATATGGCAATTGTGCGGCAATGTCAATATACAATGCACGGCTTTGGCTGGCAAATATACAGGAATTGAGGCTGAAATATTTGCTTTATTGTTGCAATCAGGCTGGAAAGCAGGGTATAATAGATTCGGTAATAGTGACTAAGGCTTAAATTGGTGTATCTCGTGTGCATAATCTGCGGGAAGGCATTCCTATAAAGTTTTGTTGAGGTAATGGAATTATGAACTGGCTAAAAATTGGAATCAGAACACAAAAAGAGGCAGAAGAAATTTTATCAAATGTACTCATCGGCGCAGGGGCGACTGGTGTTACGATTGAGGGCGATAACAAGTCCTGTATACAAGATGGACTTCCGTGGGATTATTTGGACGAAAAGATACTGGACGTTGTGCCGTTTTGTGTAGCGGCTTATTTTGTATGTGATGGGACTGAGCAGGAAATACTCGAAACCATCAAAAAGAAATGTAAACAGCTGAAACGAATGGATTTGGGCGTGCCGCTGGGAACGCTGGAAGTGATTACGCAAATTGTAAAAGAAGAAGATTGGGCAAATTCGTGGAAAGCATACTTTAAACCAGTACGGATTTCTGATTTTGTTATCATCAAGCCAACGTGGGAGGACTATGCGAAGGGCGATGATGAAGTGGTAATAGAGATTGACCCTGGCATGGCTTTTGGTACAGGAAACCACGAAACCACAAGAATGTGCGTGACGCTTTTGGAGGAGTTTATTGAAGAGGGTATGACCGTGATTGATGCAGGATGCGGAAGCGGTATTCTTTCTATTGCGGCGGCAAAGTTTGGTGCAAAAAAAGTATATGCATATGACCTTGACAGTGTTGCGGTGGACGTAACGGCAAAAAACGCACAGCTTAACCAATGCGAAGATGTGATAGAAGTTAAAAAATCGGATTTGCTGGCGGAAGTCCCCAAGGGTACAAAAGTTGATATTCTGATTGCGAACATCATTGCAGACGTGGTAATTATGCTTAACAAAGTGGCAAAAGATTATCTGAAGGTCAATGCTATGTATATCTGTTCGGGCATCATAGACAGCAGGATTGACGATGTTGTGAAATCTTTGGAGGAACAGAAATTCCGAATCATTAATATTATGAGCGATGGGGAATGGCGTGCGGTGGCATGTAAATATAAAGGATGAGAAGATTTTTTTGTGAATATATAAAAGATATTGCCTGTATCAAGGGGCAGGAGGCAAGGCATATTACACGTGTGCTGCGTATGGAAGTTGGTGCGCAACTGATTTTATTTGATGGCAGCGGATACGATTATTTGAGTGAGATTACGCAGATTGACGACGACGGTGTGCAATTAAAAATACTAAAAAAGAGTCTGTCTGAAAGCGAACCGACCGTTCATATCACAATTTTTCAAGCAATTATCAAAAGCGACCATATGGATTATGTGATTCAAAAATGCACGGAAATTGGTGTGTGCTGCTTTGTGCCGTATATAAGCGAGCGATGCGTGAAACGTCCCGACCAGAAATCTGCTCAAAACCTTGTATTGCGTGCAAAGAGAATTGCGATGGAGAGTGCAAAGCAGTGCGGCAGGGCAAAAATTCCACAGGTTTGCGAGGTTGCAGATTTTAAACAAGTTCTGCAAAAGGTAAAAGAATTTGACGGACAGTTTTTGCTTGCATATGAAAGTGAAGAAAATGTTACCATCAAAGATGTGTTAAAATCTGATAGCAATATCGGTATCATGATTGGCGCAGAGGGTGGATTCAGTAAAAACGAAGTGCAGCAGCTAAAAGAGGCAGGCGCAGTGGTGTGCAGCTTAGGAAAACTGATTTTGCGTGCCGAAACCGCAGGACTTGTTGGTGCAGCGATGATTTTATATAACTATATGGAGAAACGGTCATGAAATTTGCTACTTATACATTGGGCTGCAAAGTCAACCATTATGATACGCAGGCAATGGCAGAAAAACTGCTTGCACAAGGATATACCTGTGTTGAATTTGATGAAATTGCCGATGTTTATTTGATTAATACCTGTACCGTCACAAACACTGCAGATAAAAAATCACGCAACATCATACGTCGTGCAATCAAAAAAAACAAAGATGCGGTGGTGTGCGTATGCGGCTGTCTTTCTCAGCGTGATGGAGAAGAACTTGCAAAGATGCTTGGCGTTAGCGCAGTAATTGGTACAGATGAGCGTGCAAATATCGTGCAAATTGTGCAGAGCTGTATGCAGGGCAAGCATGTTTTTGCAGTAAACGATATTTCGCAGCAAAAAGAATATGAAGAGCTGAGCGTTAAAACAAGTGGTGAGCAGACACGAGGAACGATAAAAATCCAAGAGGGCTGTAATAATTTTTGTAGTTATTGTATCATTCCTTATGTACGTGGCAGGGTACGCTCTCGCAGTGCCATAAGGATTATTGATGAGGCAAAGGCACTTGCTCAAAAAGGTATCAAAGAAATTGTGCTGACGGGCATACATATTTCCTCTTATGGGCAGGATAACGGCGAAGAATTATTTGCTTTGATTGGCGAATTAAACAACATTGATGGAATTTTGCGGATACGATTGGGTTCGATTGAACCACATATTCTGACAGCAGATTTTTTAAGAAAAATGGCAGAATTTAAAAAGGTGTGTCCACATTTTCATGTTTCACTGCAAAGTGGGAGTGACAGCGTGCTTGTGCGCATGAACAGAAAGTATACAAGTGCGCAGTTTGCACAGTATATAGAAAATATTCGTGATGTATACGAAAATCCAGCCATTACAACGGATATTATTACAGGATTTCCCGGTGAAACAGAGGAGGAATTTTTGCAAACGTGCGATTTTGCTAGGAAAGTGAAATTTTCCAGAATACATGTTTTTCCGTATTCGCAGCGGGACGGAACTGTTGCCGCAGCCATGAAAGCTCAAATTCCGCAGGCAGTGCGAAAGCAACGTGCAGGAAAGCTCATACAAATCGCAAAGGAACTGGAAAATCGCTACATTAATCTGTTTATCGGAACATGGCAGGATGTGCTGTTTGAGCAATATACAAAAGACGGCTTTTGTGAGGGATATACCGATAGATATTTACGTGTTCATGCAAAAAACAACCCCAACGAATATAAAAAAGTTTTGTTAAAAACGAATAAAAATGATATGATAATAGGAGAAACGGAGTGAGTTTTATGCAAGATTGTTTATTTTGTAAGATGATTGCAGGGGAAATTCCTTGCAGCAAAGTATACGAAGACGAAAAAGTGCTGGCATTTTATGATATTGATAAGCAAGCACCAGAGCATATCTTGGTGATACCAAAAAAACATATTGAGTCTGTCAGTATGCTAAAACAATCGGATTTTGTATATCTTGATGCCATGATTTTGGCGGCACAGAAAATAACCGAAGAAAAGAATTTGAAAGAAGAGGGCTATCGGCTTGTATTTAATACGGGCAAAAACGGTGGACAAAGTGTGCCGCACTTACACATGCACATTTTAGGCGGCAGAGCTATGCAATGGCCACCAGGCTGATTTTTTTTAGAAAAGCAAGAGGAGATATGACATGAAAATACCAAAAGCAGTTATCAGTGTTGTTGCAATTGTCATTGTAGCAGGAATTGTGAGCCTGATTATCATGGGCGTTCTGATTTAATAAAATTAAGGAGAAAAGATATGAAATATGAAATAGACGGAGAAATGTTTCCTTGTTTAAAAGTTACGCTTGATAGGGACGAGCAAATGTTTACACAATCAGGGGCAATGGCATGGATGCAAAGAGATATTGAGATGAGTACAGATATGAAGGGCGGTTTTATGAAGGGTATTGCCAGAATGTTTTCGGGCAATTCACTTTTTATGGTGACGTTTACAGCACATAAAGATCAAGTGGAAATGGGATTCTGTACGACTTTTGTGGGTACAATCCTGCCACATGAGTTCCATGGAGAAACACTGATAGTCCAAAAAAGCGGCTTTTTGTGCGCACAGCCGACCATAACAGTGGAAACAACCTTTACAAAAAAAGTATCAGCAGGGCTTTTTGGTGGTGAAGGATTTATTCTCCAAAAAGTTTCGGGCGAGGGTATGTGCTTTTTAGAGGGCAGTGGACGAGTGGTGCAAAGAGAGCTAAAAGATGGGGAAGAGCTGCTTGTGGATACAGGCAACCTGCTGGCTTTTGAGGAAAGCGTTGCATATGAAGTGGAAACAATGAAAGGTTTAAAAAACATCTTTTTTGGCGGCGAGGGATTGTTTATCACCCGTCTTCGTGGACCGGGTAAGGTTTATATGCAGACGATTACGGCACTGGATATTGCAACACGTTTGATTCCATATCTGCCGATAAGCCCAAACAGTTAAAAAAAGTATAAATAATACAGTGAATTTCAACATTCTATATTGACAGAGTTCGCTTTGTTTACTATAATAGATAGGTATGAATAACTCCCAGTTTTTACTTGGTAAAAACAGAGTTCGGGAGGAGGGGATATTAATGTCTGAAATACGTGTAGGCGAAAATGAAACACTGGAAAGTGCTCTTAGGAGATTTAAGCGTAAATGCGCAAGGGCCGGAGTTCTGGCTGAAATCAGGAAACGTGAGCATTATGAAAAACCCAGTGTAAAAAGAAAGAAAAAAGCTGAGGCTGCAAGAAAAAGAAAACATTAATTTGTTTTTTATGAAAGCTCGGTACATTTTAAGATGTGCTGAGCTTTTTTGTATGATAAAGATTTTACTATACATTTCCTGACAAAAAAGATATAATTAATATAAACAAATGAAACTGAAAAATACGGAGGACAGACTATGAAAAGAGGCAACGGAATTCTTTTACATATTTCCTCATTACCATCCAAGTATGGAATTGGTTCTCTTGGACGCTGTGCATATGACTTTGTTGATGCACTTGCAAAAGCAGGACAGAGCTATTGGCAGGTTTTGCCTTGCACACCGACAGGTTATGGCGACAGTCCTTACCAAAGTATCAGTGCCTTTGCATCAAATCCATATTTTATTGATATTGATTTGCTAATAAAAGAGAAACTTCTTTCCTTAGCCGATGTGCAGGCAGTCGATTTTGGAAATGATGCACGAAGTGTTGATTATCAAAAACAATTTGAATGCAAACCTCTTCTTTTAAAAATTGCATACAAAAAAGGCATCAAAAAATATAAACAAGAATTTATTGAATATAAATACCAAAATGCGAAATGGCTGTTTGACTTTTCATTGTTTGCTGTTTTTAAGCAACATTTTGATCATAAACCCTATACAGAGTGGGATGATGACGTAAAAAACAGAGAGCCAGCAGCAATGATGAACCTTGCCAATCAATATGAACAGGATATTGAAAGTGTACAGTTTTCACAGTTTTTATATCATAAACAGTGGCAGGCACTAAAAGCATATGCGAATAAAAAGGGTATTAGCATCATTGGTGATATTCCGATTTATGCAGCGAGTGATTCTGTTGAGGCATGGGCGTATAAAGAGCTGTTTCGAGCTGATGAGTGCATTGCTGGGTGTCCACCTGATTACTTCTGTGAAGAAGGTCAGCTTTGGGGAAATCCGATTTATGACTGGGAATATATGCGAAAAAGCGGATACGAATGGTGGGTTTTGCGTGTTGCACATTGCATGAAATTATATGACATCACAAGAATTGATCATTTTCGTGGGTTTGAATCCTATTTCTGTATTCCAAAAGGAAAGACTGCAAAAGATGGCGAGTGGGTAAAAGGACCTGCACACGAGCTTTTTGATGTACTAAAACAACGTTTAGGTAATTTGCCGATTATTGCTGAAGATTTGGGCTTTTTAACACCAGAAGTTTTTTCTTTTTTAAATGATTGCGGCTTTCCAGGAACAAAAGTTCTGCAATTTGCATTTGATGAGCAAAACAGTATCTATCAGCCGCAGAATTATCCAAAAAATTGTACGGTTTATACAGGAACACATGACAACGATACCACAAAGAGCTGGTTTATGGGGCTTGATGCAAAAACAAAAAAACGTTTGACAGATTATATTGGGAAATGTACGAAAGAAGAAATTGCGGATAAATTGATTCGGCTTGCCATGTCGTCTGTTGCAGATGTGTGTATTTTGCCAATGCAGGATTTATTGAATTTGGGCGGAGATGCACGTATGAACTATCCGTCACAAGCAATGGGCTATTGGAAATGGCGCTTACAAGAACAAGAGTTTTCAAAAAGCCACATAAATACCTTAAAATCATATACAAAAACATATGGGAGATGACGAACGAAGTTTTTTTGTGTATAATATAAATAAAGAAGTCAAATAGACAACAATAGTCAATCAAAAAATATTTTTTAACAGCAATTATTGTAAAAAATTTTTGGAGGTATAAACTATGAAAATCGATTTTAATAATCTTTTGGCAAAAAACATTGGTGAGCATGGACTTACCGATACAGACATCAAAAGCATGAGCAGCAAAGTGCCGGCTGTACACAAAAACATGTGTGATAAAAAGGCGGCAATGGCATGGAGAAATCTGCCATACAATCAAACGGAGCTTGTGAAAGATATTGTAAAGACCGCAAAAGACGTCAATGAAAAATTTGATAATTTTGTTGTTTTGGGAATCGGTGGAAGTGCGTTAGGATCAAAGGCGCTTTTTACTGGAACAAAGCATCTGAAATACAACGAGCTTAAAAATCGTGGTGGTGTACGTTTTTATGTGGTGGATAATGTAGATCCTGATGGAATCAATGCACTGTTTGATATTATAGATGTCAAAAAAACTTGTTTTCACGTCATTACCAAAAGCGGCAATACGGTAGAAACCATGTCGCAGTTCATGATTGTGCTGGATAAGCTTAAAGAAGAATTGGGCGAGAATTTCAAAGATAATATCATTTTGACAACCGATAAAGAAAAAGGGATACTCAAAAAAATATCCAATCAATATGGATTTAAAACATATACCGTGCCTGAAGGTGTGGGCGGAAGATTTTCTGTGCTTTGCCCAGTAGGACTTTTAAGTGCGGCTGTTCTAAACATTGATATTGACAAGCTTTTTGCAGGTGCAAAAGCAATGGATGCGGCTTGTACAAAAGCAGAGTTATCCGAGAATCCTGCTTATATGTATGCTTTGCTTTATTGTGCGGCAATGAAAAAGGGCGCAAATATATCGGTCATGATGCCTTATGCAGATGGCTTGTTAAATATGGCAGAATGGTATGCACAGCTTTGGGCAGAATCGCTTGGAAAACGCTTTGGAAGCAACGGAAGCATTGTAAATTGCGGACAAACGCCAGTACGTGCATTGGGCGTTACGGACCAGCATTCTCAAATACAGCTTTATTCGGAAGGCCCTTTTGATAAAATCGTGTCGTTTATTGAAGTGCAAAATTTCAACACGACCTTAACAGTTCCAAAACCACCGATTGATATGATGGATGCGGCATATATCGAGGGGCAAACCATCAATAAGCTGATTGCTTCAGAAATGCGTGCAACAGAATATGCAGTTACAAAAGCAGGCAAAATGAATATGCGTTTTACCATTGAAAGAATGGACGCTTTTTCAATTGGAGAATTATTTTTCTTCTTGGAGATGGCAACGGCAGCAGCAGGCGAGTTTTTAGAGATTGATGCTTTTGACCAGCCAGGTGTAGAAGCAGGAAAAATTGCAACTTTTGCGCTGATGGGCAGAGATGGATACGAGGAAAAAGCAAAAGAACTCTCTCAAGGTGCAAGCAAAGACAAGGAGTTTTTATACAGCGTATAGAAGAATAAAAAGAATGATTGAATCATAAAAAACAGCAGGTAGTAACAGATTAGGTGGTGCAAATGCTATGTTTGAATATCTAAATGATGACGAAATCTATTTGTTCAATATTGGAGAGGCACAAAAGGCGTACGAGCTTTTTGGGTGTCATTATATAGACGGGCTACGTATGCACAGGTTTTGTGTATGGGCGCCCAATGCCTATTCTATTAGCATTGTTGGGGATTTTAATAACTGGGATATAACAAAAAATCCAATGGAGCTTTATAAAAACGGTGTGTGGGTTGCCCTTGTGGGCGGTCTTTGTGATGGTGATAATTATAAATATATGGTGCATGGATATGATGGGAGTCATGTTTTAAAGGCTGATCCGTTCTCGTTTCATTGCGAGGTGCGTCCGCATACGGCTTCAAAAGTATGGGATATAAACGGATATGAATGGCACGATAGCAAGTATATCGAACACCGCATCAAAAAGAATGTGCAGGCAAGTCCGATTTCGATATATGAAATGCACATTGGTTCATGGAAAACAAAAGAGGGTTATCGTTTTGCAAGCTTTCGTGAAGTAGCGGACGAACTTGCGGATTATGTATGCGAAATGGGATATACGCACGTTGAAATTATGCCCGTGGCAGAGCATCCTTTTGACGGCTCATGGGGCTATCAAATCACGTGCTTTTATGCCATTACCTCCAGATACGGAACGCCGCAGGATTTTATGTATTTTGTGGATAAACTGCATTCACGTGGCATTGGTGTCATTATGGACTGGGTGCCAGCACACTTTCCAAAAGACGAGCATGGACTGGCACATTTTGATGGGACAAGGTTATACGAGCATGAAAACGTGCTGCAAAGAGAGCATCCGCAGTGGGGAACGCTTATCTTTAATTATGGTCGTCCTGAAGTTGTCAGCTTTTTGGTTTCAAATGCTATGTTCTTTATGGATAAATACCATGTTGATGGGTTGCGGGTTGATGCGGTAACGTCAATGCTGTATTTGGATTATGCACGTGATGGATATTTTGTGCCAAACGAAAACGGCGGAAACATTGATATTCATGCTGTTGAATTGCTCAAAAAAGTAAACAGTGTGGTGCTTACCAATTATGCAGGAACCATGATGATTGCAGAAGAATCCACTGCTTATCCGCTGATTACAAAACCGCCTTATGATGGCGGATTGGGATTTTCGTTTAAGTGGAACATGGGGTATATGCACGATACGCTCAAATATATGAGTATGGATCACTATTTTAGGCAGTTTGAACATACAAAAATGACATTCTCCTTGTACTATGCGTTTACTGAAAACTTCATATTGGCGTATTCTCATGACGAAGTGGTACATGGTAAAAAGTCCATGGTCAATAAAATGTTTGGGGATTACTGGCAAAAATTCGCATCACTGCGTACGCTTTATGGATTTATGTTTGCACACCCAGGCAAGAAGCTGATGTTTATGGGGGATGAATTTGCTCAATTTATTGAGTGGGATTTTCAAAAACAATTGGATTGGTTTTTGCTGGAATATGCTTCGCATAGCGGAATGCAGAAATATGTCAAAAAGCTGAATGAACTATATAAAAAGAATATTGCACTTTATGAAGTGGACGATTCATGGGAAGGTTTTGCGTGGCTGAATGCCGATGATGCGCAATTTAGTTCATATGCGTTTATGCGGAATGCTCAAAATGAGCATATTGTGTGCGTGACAAACTTTACACCGAATCCAAGACAAAACTATATTGTTGCAATGACGGGCAAAGGGAGATTAAAACTGATTTTAAACAGCGACGAGGAACAATATGGCGGTTCGGGTGCACCCTGCACAAAGACCGCAGAAACATTTGAGCAAAACGTCAATGGCCAAAGATACGCTGTGTGTATTGATGTGCCGCCGCTGTGTGCGTTATATTACAAATTTACCGAAGCGGAACAAAATAATAATAAGAAATAATTCGAAAAAGGGGATGACAACATGATAAAGAAGAAAAAATGTATTGCAATGCTCCTTGCGGGTGGGCAAGGGAGCAGACTTGGAGTTTTAACCAAGCACCGTGCAAAACCAGCAGTTACCTATGGCGGAAAATATCGCATTATTGATTTTCCACTGTCAAACTGTACACATTCTGGTATTGATACGGTGGGCGTGCTGACGCAGTATGAGCCGTTAGAGCTAAACGCATATATCGGAACGGGCGCACCATGGGATCTTGATGGTATGACAGGCGGAGCATTTGTATTGCCGCCTTATGTAAAAGGCGAGCGAGGCGAGTGGTATTCAGGCACAGCAAACGCAATTTATCAAAATATTTATTTTATTGACAGATACAATCCAGAGTATATTGTGGTGTTGTCGGGTGATCATATTTATAAGATGGATTATAGTGATATGATTGCGGCACATCAGCAAAAAGGTGCGGACGCAACAATTGCCGTTATCAAAGTACCTTTAGAAGAAGCATCACGATTTGGTATTATGAATACAGACGAAGATTTGCGGATACTGGAGTTTGATGAAAAGCCAAAGAAGCCTAAAAGTGATATGGCATCTATGGGTGTTTATGTTTTTTCGTGGGCAAAAGTCAGAGAATATCTGATTGCAGATTCCAAAGATGAAAAATCTTCTAATGATTTCGGAAAAAATATTATTCCAAAAATGCTTGATGCGGGTGAAAAGCTTTATGCCTACCGTTTTGATGGATATTGGAAAGATGTAGGTACGATTTTTTCTCTGTGGGAGTCTAATATGGAGCTGCTTCAAGATAATCCAGAACTTGATTTGTATGATGAAAGCTGGCGTATCTTTTCACGCAATCCAAATAAACCACCTCATTTTGTTCATAAAAATGCAAAAATCAAAAACAGCCTTGTTTCTGAAGGATGTTATATTTATGGAACAGTGGAAAACAGCATTCTTTCGGCAGGCGTGATTGTAGAAAAAGGTGCGCTGGTGCGGGACAGCATCATTATGCAGGAAACAGTACTCGGCGAAAAAAGCAAAGTAATTATGAGCATTGTGGACGAAGAAGTTGTGATAGAAAAAGGTGCAACAATAGGCGGCGGTGGTGAAATCACTGTAATCGGTCAAAAAGCAACGATAAAAGAGGGCGCAACCGTAGCCGCAGGGGAAAGCGTTCCTGCCAAGCGAGTTATAAAAAATATGACGGGGGTGAGCGTCAATGATTAGAGATACATTTGGTCTTGTGTATGCAGGAGAACAAAATATCAATTTGCGTGAGCTTGTATACTTGCGTACCGTCGGCGCACTGCCTGTAGGCGGAAGATACCGCGCGATTGATTTTATACTCTCTAATATGGTTAATTCTGGTATTAGAAACGTTGGGGTGATTGCGCAGCGCAGTTATCACTCTTTGATGGATCATTTAGGTTCTGGAAAAGAATGGGATTTATCACGTAAAAACGATGGACTTTTCATTTTGCCGCCGTTTTCAAGCTCTGAAAACATGGGTTCATACCGTGGCGTTGTGGATGCAATCAAAGGTGTCATGAGTTATATTCGGCGTACCAAACAGCAATACTGTATTCTTTCGGGTTCTTACACAATTTTTAATACACCGTTTGATGATATTGTGAAATATCATATTGATAACAATGCAGATATAACGATGCTTTATAACGAAGAAGAAACAGATGTTTTTAAAGGTGAAAGATATAACGATGTGCGTCTGCATTTGAATGACGATAACCGCTTGATTGATTTGGAAATTAATGCGGCACTGACCGATTCAAAAAAAGTGGGCATGGATACATATGTGATTCGTAAAGACTTGCTGGAGTATTTGGTGGAAGACTGCATGTCTAGAGGCAAGTATAACTTTGTAAGTGATTTGCTGATGAATAATTTGGGGCGTATCAAAATTATGGGTTATCAGCATGAAGGGTATGTGGGCAGACTGCATTCTGTTGCGTCATATTATAAGCTGAACATGGACTTTTTAGATGTCGCTGTTCAAAAAGATTTATTTTATAGCGGCAATCAAATTTATACAAAAATCAAAGATGAAGTACCTGCAAAATACGCAAAGACCTCAAATGTAAAGAATTCGCTGATTGCAAACGGTTGTATTATTGAGGGCGAAGTGGAAAACAGCATTCTTTTTAGAGGTGTATATGTGGGAAAAGGTGCAAAGGTTAAGAATTGTATCATCATGCAAAACAGTGAAATTTATAATAATTCCGACCTTGAATATGTAATACTGGATAAATCTGTGAATATTAGACAAGGAAGAAGATTAATTGGCGACGAAGTATTTCCTGTTATTATTCGTAAGGGGGCGATTGTATGACGAAAGTGCTTGTAGTAGGCGCAGAATGTACACCATTTGCCAAAACAGGCGGATTGGCGGACGTAATCGGCGAGCTGCCCAGAGCATTATATGCACAAGGGATTGATGTTAGAGTCATACTACCAAAGCATCATGTCATCAAAGAAAAATACCAGAATGAACTGAGCGTTGTGGCATCTCTAAATATTAATATGGGTTGGCGTACGCAGTTCTTGGGTATTGAAACACTGCAAAAAGACGGAATCATCTACTATTTTATAGATAACGAGTATTATTTTGGATATACTATTTATAAGGGTGGAGAGCCAGAAGCAGAGCAGTACGCATATTTTTGCAGGGCGGTGTTGGAGGCCCTTGCGTATATTGACTTTGATCCTGATGTGATTCACGTAAACGATTGGCATACTGCAATGATTCCGATTCTTTTAAAGACGCAGTATCAAGATCGTATTAAAGCAAAAACGGTATTTACCATACACAACCTGCAATATCAAGGGCAATTGTCTTATCAGTTTGTTAGTGATATGCTGCAAATTGACAGTAAATATTTTACATCAGAATTTATTGAGGCATATGGCAGTGCAAACATGATGAAGGCAGGTCTTGTTTTTGCAGATAAGATTACAACGGTTAGTCCGACATATGCAAGCGAGATTCTTGATCCATATTATGGACGAGGTATGCAGGGGATTTTAAATGCACGAAAAGCCGATTTGACAGGAATTGTAAATGGAATTGATGAAGTGGAGTTTAACCCCAAAGATGATATAAACTTGGCTTATCACTATGATGTTGAAAAGCTTGATGGAAAATATCAAAACAAAGCGGATTTGATAACAGAACTAAGTTTAAAAGTTGGGCATAATACGCCGCTGATTGGTATGGTGACACGGCTGACAGAACAAAAAGGGCTGGATTTGGTGCGTGCGGTTTTGGAAGAACTGCTGTTTGAAGATGTTGCGTTTGTGCTGCTGGGAAGCGGTGAGGCACAGTACGAAAGCTATTTCCACTATATTGCATCAAGGCAAAAAAATAAAGCTTCTATCAATATTGGGTATAGTGATGCGCTGGCACATAAGATTTATGCAGGTTGTGATTTTCTGCTGATGCCATCTATGTTTGAACCGTGTGGAATTTCGCAGATGATTGCCCAAAGGTATGGAACTCTTCCAATTGTGCGGGAAACAGGCGGCCTTGCTGATACGGTTATTCCATATAATATGTTTACAGGCGAGGGAAATGGATTTTCGTTTGTGAATTATAATGCGCATGATATGTTAAACACCATACGGTTTGCGCTTGATGTTTACAAAGATAAATCTGCTATGCAAAAATTAATTCAAGCTGCAATGACAACAAACAACAGCTTTGCAAAATCAGCGGCAGAATATATTGAGATATACGAGTCGTTGAGTACAAAATAGAAAAACGAACAGGAGAATCAATTTGAATAACGAACCGATACAAAAGATTGCGCAAGAAATAGAAGAAAAACACGATTTTTCGCAGACAGAAGTAGACGAAAGTATCCATGTGGATGACTATACCATACCGCAATTTGATGATTTTCAAGAGGAAAAAACAGAAGAGGAAGAAGAAATATTTGCTGTTTTGGATAACGGCAAAGATGGGATTTCGCACGAAGAAGTCGCACATGATGACGATACAAAAGAAGAGATTGAAAGCAAAGCAAAACTCATTGCCAAGCAGTTGGTGGATGATATAGTAGAACGTGAATTTGTCAATGAGTTTTATGAAAACGAAAAAATAAAGAAATAAATGAAAAAGCGCCGAATGAAATCAGTTTTGGCGTTTTTTTAAGAAAACTTATCTATTTTTTATCAGTTGGAATTATGGTATACTATAACAATAGAAAGCAAAAGTGGAGGTTTCAAAAATGGCGCGAGAACTGGATAAAACAGAAATCAAAGAAGAAATACTGGGGAAATTGAAGCGGCATTTTGGCAAAACGCTGGAAGAGGCAAGTCCTGAGCAGATTTATAAATCTTGTGCGTTAAGCATTCGAGATTTAATCGTGGAAAGATGGACAGATGCCAATAAGCAAGTGCTGAATCAAGGGCTAAAAAGGCTGTATTATATGTCGGCAGAGTTCTTAATGGGTCGTGCACTTATCAACAATATCATTAATCTTCATCTTTTAAATGAATATAAAGAGGCATTAAGTGAACTTGGATTAGAGCTTGATACCATAGAAGAGCAGGAACGGGATGCAGGTCTTGGAAACGGTGGATTGGGCAGACTTGCGGCATGCTTTTTGGATTCGCTGTCGACGCTTGATTTGCCCGTTACAGGGTGCAGCATTCGTTATGAATTTGGTCTGTTTAAACAGCGTATTTTAGACGGCGAGCAAGTCGAAGTAAATGATAATTGGTTAGAAGCTGGAAACGTGTGGGAAATTCCTCGCCCCGAAGAGCAGGTTGAGGTTAAATATGGCGGTGAAATTGAAGAAGTATGGACAGAACAAGGGCTTAAAATCAATCTAAAGAATTATTACAGCGTACTTGCGATTCCATATGATTATCCTGTGATGGGATATATGAGCCATATGCCCGCAACACTGCGTCTATGGAGTGCCAAAGCAAAAACAGGTCTTGATATGAACTACTTTAATCGTGGAGATTATTCACGTGCAATGCAGGAAAGAGAGCTTGCAGAAGTTATTTCAAAGGTGCTGTACCCAGAGGATAATCATGATCAGGGCAGACAGCTGCGCCTAAAGCAGTTTTATTTTTTCACATCTGCAACCATGCAGCATATTGTTCGCAAGCATAAGGAAAACTATGGCGACTTGCATACACTGCCGAATTATTTTACAGTGCAAATCAATGATACGCACCCGACACTTGCTATTCCAGAGCTGATTCGTATCCTGTTAGATGAGGAAGGAATGAGCTGGGAAGATGCTTATGGCATTGCAAGCAAGATGTTTAGCTATACAAACCATACGATTATGTCAGAGGCGATGGAGTGCTGGAATGAAGATATGTTTAAGGCACTGCTGCCTCGGATTTATCAGATTGTAAAAGTCATAAACGACAAATTCTGTGATGCGCTGTGGAGAATTTATCCAGGTGAATGGGATAAAATAAGCAAAATGTCGATTGTGTCATATAATGAAATTCGCATGGCGAATCTATGTATTGCAGTTTGTAAAAAAGTAAATGGCGTTTCAAAACTGCACGGTGAAATATTAAAAACACGCACATTTAGAGATTTTTATGTGGCATTTCCCGATAAGTTCTTGGGGATTACAAATGGTGTTACACACAGAAGATGGCTGGCAATGGCGAATCAACCGCTTACAGCACTTATTTCTGATTATATTGGCGATGGGTTTATCAAGGACTATAAGCAGCTTGGCAAAGTTTCAGATTTGCTGAACAATCAAAAGTTCTTAGAAGATTTTATGCAGGTAAAGCATCTGAATAAACTCCGCTTAAAAGAACACTTAAAGAAAACGCAAGGAATTGAAATCGACGAAAACTCGATTTTTGATGTGCATGCAAAAAGGCTTCACGAGTATAAAAGACAGCTTTTAAAAGTGATTCATATTTTGCATTTATATAATCTGAAAAAGTGTAACCCGCAGATGCAGATGCAGCCTTGTACGTTTATGTTTGCTGCAAAGGCTTCGCCGGGGTATGTTCGTGCCAAAAACATCATTAGGTTGATTTTAGCGGTTGCCGATTTAGTAAACAATGATCCCGATACGAAAGATGTGCTAAAAGTCGTGTTTATTGAGAATTACAGCGTATCTGAAGCAGAAATTTTGATTCCTGCAACGGATTTGAGCGAGCAAATTTCGACAGCAGGGTTAGAAGCGTCTGGTACGGGCAATATGAAATTCATGATGAACGGTGCAGTTACAATCGGAACAATGGACGGTGCAAATGTAGAAATTTTTGAGGCGGTAGGCGAGGATAACATTTTCATTTTTGGGGCAACTGAAAAAGAAATCACAAAAATGGAACGCTTTGGAACATATAGACCAGGGGAATATTACGAGCAGAATGCAGACATTCGTTTGGCGCTCAATTGTTTTATTGATGGTACGCTAAATGTAGCAACAGACAGGCAGTTTTCTGATTTGTATCATTCGCTGTTGTTTGGAGATGTGGATAGAGCAGATAAGTATTATTTATTATACGATTATGCGTCTTATGCACAAGCGTTTGAGCGTGCGGTATCTGCATATGCAAACAAGGAACAGTGGAGATGTATGGCGGCAGCTAATACAGCGAAATCAGGTGTATTTAGCTCCGACAGAACCATCAACGAGTACAACGAAAAAATTTGGCACCTAAGAGAGATGAACTAAACTTTTTGCAGAATGTGGGCGAAACAAGTACAGCGAATAAAAAAAGCTGACATAGGAATATCGGCAGAAATGGAGAAGACCTATGCAACAGATTGATTTTTCAAAACAAATCATGCACGATAGTGCAAGGCAACAATATAGAAGCCCTTTAGGAGCTGCACAAACAGGCTCAAAAGTGAGGCTTAGCATTGCGGTACGTGATATTTTTTTAAAGCAGGTTTATTTAACAATTTTAAAAGACAATGTCAAAACGCATGTAGAGATGAGCGGCTGTGATGGCGTTTTTAGTACGGAATATGAACTTCCAAACGAGCCATGTGTGATATGGTATTGGTTCTGTATTAAATTAGATGAGGGAAACAATATCTATTATGGCCCAAAAACAGGCTATACCTGTGGACCGGGCATGGTATATTGGAATATGCCGCCAGCTTTTCAGCTGACAGTGTATGATAAGAATTTCAGCACACCGAACTGGTTTAAAAATGCAATCATGTACCAAATTATGCCTGATCGGTTTATGCCGACGGACGATGCAACTTTTCAAAAGGGGATTGAAGCACACAAACAAAAAAACAGAGAGGTGCGCATTCACGAAAACTGGGATGAACTTCCCTATTATAAAGCAGACGAGGGGAAAGACTATTACCAGCCAAATGATTATTTTGGTGGAAATCTTAAAGGGATTATTAGCTCTTTAGACTATCTAAGCGAACTTGGTGTCAATGTCTTATATCTCAATCCGATTTTTGATGCACCCTCAAATCACCGGTATAATACAGCGGATTATATGAATATTGATTCAGTGCTGGGGACAAACGAAGATTTTGAGGAACTGACCAAAACTGCCAAAATGCACGGCATAAAAATCGTTTTGGATGGTGTTTTTTCGCATACGGGCGATGATAGTGTGTATTTTAACAGATACGGAACATATGACAGCGTTGGCGCATATCAAAGCAAAGATTCACCGTATTATCCATGGTATCAGTTCAGCGATTATCCAGACAAGTATAAGAGCTGGTGGGGATTTGAAACTTTGCCAGAGGTGGATGAATCAAACAAAGAATGGCAGGATTTCATTATTGAAAATGATGACAGTGTAATCAACACATGGATTCGTAAAGGCGCATCTGGGTATCGGCTTGATGTGGCTGACGAGCTTCCAGATGAAGCCATCGAGAAAATACGCACCGAGATGAAGCATTTAAGTCAAGATAATGTGCTGATTGGTGAAGTATGGGAAGATGCCACCACCAAGCAGAGCTATGGTGTAAACAGGACCTATGCACTTGGCAGAGGGCTTGATAGCGTGATGAACTACCCGTTGGCGAGTGCGATTGTAGATTTTTTGTGTGGACGCAAAGATGCGTTTGCATTCAAACAATTTTTAATTGGACAAAGCCAAAACTATCCAAAAGAGATGTATTACAGCTTGATGAACTTGCTTTCAAGCCACGATGTTGCACGCATACATACCTTGCTTGCGACAAAGGTTGATGCGCATTCTTTAAACAGAGAACAGCAGGCGCATTTTGTGGTAACACAAGAACAAGAAAAAGAGGGAACAATGCTGCAAAAGATTGCGGTGGCACTACAGTTTACCTTGCCTGGTGTACCGTGTATTTATTACGGAGATGAAAATGGCATGAATGGATTGCTTGATCCATTTAATCGGCAGACTTTTAAGCAAGCAGAGAGCGAGCTACATGAATACTATAAATTCATAGCAAACTTCAGAGCGAAGACAGATGCACTAAAAACTGGGAACTGTATATTTTACAGTCAAGGGCAGGACGTTTTTGGGTTGCTGAGATACTGCATTGATGAAAAAGATGCCTTTGGAAATATAGCAAAAGACGGAATATATTTGATGTTATTCAATAATTCTTATGATACAAAGAATGTTGCAATTGACCTCTTTGGATATGAAGATTTGACAACAAAGCAAGATGTTGAAGTGTTTAAACAACTGGATTTTAGAGGGGCAAAGTGCATTCTGACAGGTGAAAAATTTGAAGTTGATTCTGGAATTGTGCAAGGAGAATTGTCTGCACAAAGCGTAAGAATCTTTGAGATTGACTGGATTTAGAGAAGTGCTGAGATGGCAGCAGAATGGAGAATAGGCAGCATATGAAGTATAAGGCAGTACTTTTTGATTTTGATGGAACACTGATTGATTCAAGCCCAGGCATACTCGATTGTGCAAAGCAAACCATTATAGAAATGGGCGCATTTATGCCAGACGATGAGACAATCAAAAAATTTATCGGACCGCCGCTGAGTGTTTCTTTCATTAATATCTGTAAAATGAATGAAACAGTTGCGAAAATAGCAGTGGAAAAATACAGAGAAAAATATAGAGCAACAGGCATGTATGAAGCAGAAATCTACGATGGTATCAAAGAACTGTTAATAGAGCTTTGTGATGCAGGTGTTGTTTGTGCAATTGCTTCTGTAAAACAAGAAGTGATTGTAAGAGAAACAATTCTGCATTTCGGATTGGCAAAATACTTTGCGGCAATCTGCGGCACGTCTAAGGGCAAGCCGTTTTCAAGTAAAATTGAAATTGTAAATGACGCACTTGAAAGGACGAACACAAGTGCAGAAGATGCGATTATGATAGGTGACAGCGAGTATGATGCGGTTGGCGCACAAGGTGCAAATGTTGATTTTTGTGCGGCAATGTGGGGATTTGGGTTTGACGGAATACAGGCTTTGAGTCCCTTTCGGTGTCGGTATATTGCGCAAGATGTAGAAAGTCTTAAAAAATTTTTGTGTGAATAATACTCATCAAAATACAAAGTCACGGTGCAAATGTTAATAAATACTTTGCATCGTGTTTTTTTTGGAAAAATTTAAGGTGACGAGAGTCGACCTACACGTTTTTCGCTTGCTGCTTGCTCGCACTGCTTTGTTATCCTCCCACCACTAAAATTCTTTATTTGAAAACTCTTTGACCTGAAACTTTTGGATTCAGCAGACGAAAAGACTTTGCTTCAGGCGTATTGTTATCCTCCAGCCACCTTAAGCATCAAAATATAGCAGCCTATATACCCGTGAATGTAACTTAGCCAATTGGGTATTGACTGTATTTTTTTTAATTATATACTAAGCATAGAAAGCAAAAATTCATACGCATCTCAAATAAAAAAAGTGTTCTGTTTTTAAATAGAAAATAGGATAAGTATAGACAAAAGGAGGGTGACATGAAGATAACACTCGATGTGAATAAAGAAAACGTACACGAAGAAATCATTATAAAATGTTCGGAAATGACGCAAGATATTATTAAAATTATTTCAGTTGCCAATAGGAAAAAGATAATGGGAAGCATTGATAAGCAGATTTTCATTTTAGAACCGTCTGAGGTGTTTTATTTTGAGAGTGTCGATGACAAAGTGTACATTTATACAGAAGATCAAGTTTATGATTGTGCGCTGAAGCTGTACGAAATTGAAGAGCAGTTTGCAAGTGATGATTTTTTGAGAGCAAATAAGTCTACAATCATCAACCTTTCAAAAGTTAAAATGTTAAATCCAGTACTCAATGGAAAAATTGAAGTACAGCTGGAAAATGAAGAAAAACAAATGATTTCGAGGCAATATGCACCGAAGCTTAAACAAAAACTTGGTATTGGAGGGAAATAGTATGAAAAAAATTATAACTGCGTTTGTGTGGGTGTTTTTATCAGCATCTCTTCTGGCGGTCGTCACCTCGGCAATCATTTCCACAGCTTTGGGGTTTGATATGGTACCCATAGCAGAGATTATCAAAGATTTCATATTAGGAGCAGTGATAGCGGCAATACAATTGATATGGATTGGCTCGGAAAAAGATAATAAAACATACACCATGAAATCGGTTATTCATTTTGCCGCACTGTTGCCTGCACTGATTGTAATGCTTTATCTGTTTGGATGGCTTCCAATGGGGGTTTCACAATTTATCCTGTTTTTAATTATTTTTGTAGCGATCTATCTTGTTATTTGGATAATTATGTATAGACAAAACAAAAAGTTATGCAAGCAGTTTAATAAAAAGCTCGATGAGTACAAAAATAAATAATACTCATCGCAATTTTGTCCTGTTTTTATTCCGGAAAATGAGTTCCGGAATTTCCATAAGCACGCCGTGCAAGCTCGATCTGACTGTCTAAAAGCGGTGGTTTTGCATCTGCTTTTGTGTACACACCATTTAACTGATACCGTGCCTTTGCGGTATCACGAAGTTGTAAGTCAAGCATGGACAGTATTTCATTTTTGATGTCCGTATCCCAAATTGGAACGGCAACCTCCACCCGCCGATCGGTGTTGCGTGTCATAAAATCGGCAGAAGAAATGTAAATATTTTGGCGTCCTTTTGTGCCAAAACAATAAATCCTTGAATGCTCTAAATATCTGCCCACAATACTGGATATTTTGATATTGCGTGTGCGCCCTGTTTCTTCCACGTTTAAGCAGCAAATACCCCGAACGATCATGCGGACAGATACCCCTGCATCAGATGCCTCAATGAGTTTTTCGATAATATCCATATCACTGAGCGAATTGACCTTAAAAATTAATTCCGCAGGTGCGCCAGTCTTTGCAAGAGCAATTTCTTTTTCGATATTCCGCAAAATAAGAGGTTTTAATGTAAGCGGAGAAACCATCAAAATATCGGAATTTTCTACAAGACTGCCCATGCACAGATTTTTAAAAACGTCCTGCGCATTCAGTGCAATGTCGTCGTTGGCAGTGATGAGTGACAAATCTGTATAGAGTTTTGAGGTGCTTTCGTTATAATTTCCTGTGCCGATTTGCGTAATAAAGCTAACCACATTTTTGCTTTTCATGGTGATTAAAAGAAGCTTGGAGTGTACTTTATAATCCTCAATTCCATAAATAACCGAAGCGCCAGCTTCTTGTAGACGCTTGGACCAGTCGATGTTGTTTTCCTCGTCAAATCTTGCCCGAAGTTCTACAACGGTGATGACTTCCTTGCCATTCTCCGCCGCCTTGATGAGTGCATCAATCACACGTGAATTGCGTGCAACACGGTACAGCGTAATCTTGATGGATTTCACCTTTGAATCATCTGCTGCCTCGTCCAAAAGTTTTACAAACGTTTTCATATCTTCATATGGATAAGAAAGCAATAAATCTTTTTTCTTAATTTGAGAAATCAACGGTTTTAAATGATCAATTTTATTGGTTAGCTGTGGCTTTATTGGATTATAAAACAAAGAAGCAAATTTCTCATCATTCAACGTATCCCGCAAGTCTGAAACAAAAGAAAGCACAACAGGCATCTCATTAAAAAAAACTTGTTCAGTAGTCAGATTCATGTGTTTCATCAATGCCTTCGTGATTTCATCAGACTGACTGCGTGAAATATCAATGCTGACTGGCTCTAATTTCTTACGCTTTTTCACAATAATTTCCATAATATCACGATACGACATATCATAATCAAAAAAAGCTTCATCTGCATCAATATCAGCGTTACGTGTAATTGAAAAAATGCTTCGAGAAACTACCTTGTGCTTTGGAAAAACTTTTGATGCAAATAAATAAATCAAATCTTCAATCAAAGTAAACTTTATATACTTGCTTGGTAAAAGCAGCAATCGCTCGAAATATCCGCTGGCAGGAATAATCCCCAGACGGTTAGAGCCGCTTTTGTTTTTTAGCATGACTGCAATATACATCATGTTGTTCTGCAAAAACGGAAAGGGGTGGTGTTTGTCAATGATGTGCGGTGACAGCAGCGGCAAAACATTGCGTTCAAAATACCGCTCTAAAAAGCGCTGTTCATATTTGGTAAGGTGGTCGCCAGACTTATATAAAATACCATAATTCTCTAAAGCATCTAAAATCTCAAGCAACGCACGATTTTTTCGTGGTGTAAGCTTGCGGATTTCCTTGTGTATGGCACGCAGCTGTTCTTGTGTTGTCATGCCTGATTTTGTATCAATCGCATCTTTTTTAAGAAGCAATCTATCGTGCAGACTGCCCACACGTACGCGCATAAACTCACTTAAATTGCTATTATAAATCGAAACAAAATTCAGACGCTCAAACAGCGGATTGCTTTTATCCTCCGCTTCTTGTAGCACACGTTCGTTAAATTTAATCCAGCTTAAATCTCTGTTGATTAAATGCTTATACTTATTCTCAGCCATCTCACACCTCAAAAAAAATCAATTTCTTTTCTTCTATTATAATACGAAAAGCGCAGCATGAAAACAAAAAACGTAAAATTATTACAAGTTTGCGAATATGCAAGATTATAATTGAAAAAACCGCATTTTCACTGTATAATATATGGGTATGTAAAAAAGGAGAAACAATGAATTTTTTTGCGGATATAACAATTTTAAAAATAGTAGCACTGGTACTGGTTATTCTTGGTGCTGTTTTGACGTTTGCATCAAAGAAGATTGCGGCAGGAATCAAAAAACCAGACAGTTATTTTGCATTTAAGATTGCTGGGCTTGCCTGCGTGATTGTGGGCATGATACTTGTTTTTTTTAGTTAGAGAATTTGGAACTTATCGGAGGATATTATGGAATTAAGCACAATCTATGATCCAAAACAAACAGAGGCAAAAACTTACCAAAAATGGTTGGATAAAGGATATTTTCGGGCGGAAGTGGACGAGAATAAAAAACCGTTTACAATTGTGATACCACCACCAAACATTACAGGGCAGCTTCACATGGGGCATGCACTTGATAATATGATTCAAGATGCGATTATTCGCACAAAGCGTATGCAGGGTTTTGCAGCATTGTGGATTCCCGGTACGGATCACGCAAGTATTGCAACGGAAGTCAAGATTGTGGATGCGCTTGCGGCACAAGGAATTTCTAAAGAAGATTTGGGCAGAGAGAAATTTCTTGAAAAAGCGTGGGAGTGGAAAGCACAATATGGCGGAAGAATTGTGGAGCAGCTAAAGCAGCTTGGCAGCTCTCTTGATTGGTCACGTGAGCGTTTTACGATGGACGAAGGCTGCAATAAGGCAGTACGAGAAGTCTTTGTACGGCTCTATAACAAAGGGCTGATTTATCAAGGAAATAGAATTATCAACTGGTGTCCAAAGTGCATGACGGCACTTTCTGATGCGGAAGTAGAATACGAAGAAAAACAATCGCATTTGTGGTATGTGCGTTATCCTGCACAAGATGGCGGCGAGGGGATTGTTGTTGCAACAACACGTCCTGAAACGATGCTGGGTGATACAGCGGTGGCGGTCAATCCGAATGACGATCGATATAAACATTTAATTGGTAAAAACGTCATATTACCACTTGTAAACAAGCCAATTCCAGTGGTGGCGGACGATTATGTGGATGTGGCATTTGGCACGGGTGCAGTAAAAATTACACCTGCACATGATCCGAATGATTATGAAGTGGCACAGCGGCACGAGCTTCCGATGATAAAAGTGCTGGATGACAATGGTACAATCAACGAAAATGGCGGCGTATATGCAGGACTTGACAGATATGTTGCACGTGAAAAAATCGTGGAAGATTTGCAAAAAACAGGAGAACTTGTAAAAATAGAAGATTATACGCATAATGTTGGGCAGTGTTATCGTTGTCATACAGTTATTGAGCCAATTATCTCAAAACAGTGGTTTGTCAAGATGAAATCGCTTGCAGAGCCTGCAATAAAAGCAGTAGAAAAAGGCGATGTAAAGTTTGTGCCTGACCGTTTTTCAAAGACGTATTTTAATTGGCTGAATAATATTCGTGACTGGTGTATTTCTCGTCAGCTCTGGTGGGGACATAGAATTCCTGCCTACTATTGTGATGATTGTGGCAAAATGTTTGTATCACAGTTTGAACCTGAAAAATGTCCGCATTGTAGCAGTACAAATTTTCATCAGGATGAGGACGTTTTGGATACGTGGTTTTCATCTGGATTGTGGCCATTCTCGACACTTGGCTGGCCAGAAAAAACAGCGGAGCTTGATTATTTTTATCCGACAAAGGTGCTGGTAACAGGATATGATATTATCTTCTTTTGGGTGGCAAGAATGGTGATGTTTGGTTTGGAAATCATGGGCAAAGCACCCTTTGAGTTTGTGGATATTCATGGAATTGTACGTGACAGCGAAGGGCGTAAGATGTCGAAATCCTTAAATAATGGGATTGATCCACTGGAAGTGATTGATAAATATGGCGCAGATGCACTGCGGTTTTCGCTTGCGATAGGCATCAGTGCAGGAAATGATATGCGTTTCTATTATGAAAAAGTGGAGGCGGCTCGTAATTTTGCCAATAAAATTTGGAATGCTTCCCGTTTTGTGATGATGAATATTGAAGAAAACAAAGCAGAACCAATAGACGAAAAGATGCTTGATATTGCTGATAAATGGATTTTGGCAAAACTGAATACCGCTATCAAAGAATGTACCGATTGCATGGATAAATTCGATTTAGGATTGGCGGCACAAAAAATATATGACTTTACATGGAGCGAGTTTTGTGATTGGTATATCGAAATGGCAAAGCCCCGTCTGTATGGCGAGGATAAACAAATAAAATCTCAAACAATCAGTGTGTTGGTGTATGTGCTGGAGAACACCTTAAAGCTTCTGCATCCGTTTATGCCGTTTATTACAGAAGAAATTTATACAAAACTTCCAGGTGCAGACGAAACAATTATGCTGTCGGAATGGCCAAAGGAAGCGTATGGCGGACACAGCAAAGATGCACACATGATGAACGAGGTGATGGACGTGATTCGTGCAGTGCGCAATGTGCGTGCAGAAATGAACGTTGTACCAAGCGTAAAAGTAAAACTTACAATTTTGACAGAACAGAAACAGGCAATCCTTGACTGCTCTGAATACATCAAAAAATTGGCATATGCAAATGAGGTAGAGGTTATCTGTGATAAAGAGCAGATTCCACAAAACAGCGTATCGGCAGTATGCGCATTGGGTGAGGCATTTATGCCTTTATCGGAGCTGATTGATGTTACAAAAGAGCTTGTACGGCTAAAAAAAGAAGTAGAAGCAAGCAAAAAAGAAATCGAACGGGCGCAGGGGAAACTGAATAACAAAGGTTTTACAGATAAAGCGCCACAAAACGTCATAAAAGAAGAGCGAGAGAAGCTTAATAAATATATGGATATGCGTGAAAAGCTAACGCAGCGTGTTGCTTACCTTGAGGGTATTAAATAAAATGAAATATGTGCATTTGGCGGGAACAAACGCAAAAGGTTCGACAGCACAGTATGTTGCCGAGATTCTTTCACAGTCGCATCAATGCGGATTATTTACTTCCCCGCATATCATTTCTCCATGTGAAAGAATGCGCATAAACGGAAAGATGATTGCTCAAAAAAAGTATGATGTATATATGAAGAATGCGAAAGGTGAACACGATAGTCACCTTTTTTGCGTATGGACTCGTGCAGCACTTGCATGGTTTGAGGATCAAAAAGTTCAGTATGCGGTAATAGAAACAGGTCTTGGTGGAAGATGTGACCCGACAAACGTGATTCCTGCACAAATGCAGATTTTAACACCCATTAGTTATGATCATATGGAACTTTTGGGGCATACGCTTACAGAAATTGCTCATGAAAAATGCGGTATTATCAAAAAAAACAGTCTTGTCATCAGTCACCCGCAAGAGGAGGAGGCGATGCGTGTGATTCGCCAAACGTGCAATGGAATGAATGCTGCGTTGATTGTCCTTAACGAAAAAAACATTCGATTAAAAAATAGCGGGCTTATGGGGCAGTGCTTTGATTTTTCATATAACGGACAAGATTTTAAAGAGCTGCATATAGACGGTATTTCGCCCATGCAGGTGGACAATGCTTGTGTTGCAATTATGGCGGCGGCGGAGCTGGGAATTGCGAAAAAAGAAATTATAGACGGTATAGAAAATACGAGGATTCAAGCAAGGGTACAGCGGTGTAATGATGTGATTATAGATGGAGCGCACAACAGTGCCGCAATGGATGAGCTTGCCAATACCATCAAAAAGCACTTTAAAAAGCAGCATATTACAGTACTGTGTGCGGTGATGCAGGATAAAGACATTATGAGCATCACAAAAAGAATTGAAGATTTTGCAGATGATGTGGTGTGTACTTGTGCCGATAACAAACGTGGCATCAGCGCCAGAGAACTCAAACAGTTTTTTATAAAGCAAGCAGTTAGTATAGAAAATCCAGAATATGCATATGAATCTGCAATGGAAATTGTGAGCAAAAAAAAAGGCATACTCGTTGTATGCGGTTCGTTTTATTTGGCGGCACATATCTTGAAAATTTTAGGAAAAGAACTTTAAGAAAGCTGCATAAAAAGTTCTTGATAGAGAGAAACAGCTTTACTGCGCCATTGCTCCACCATTTGCTGAGCCTGTGTCTTTGAATATACAATCAGATTGATTTCAAAAACTGTACGATTTTGCTCTAAAACCTTTAAGGTGACACGATATTCGTTTTCAGAAAGTTTGATAAATTCGCCAATCAACTGTGATTCTTTTTCCAGTTCAGATTTGTTTTTTTGCAAATATTCATCAATAGACGTACGAAAAGAAAGCCGCAAATCTTCGACTAAAACGTTTAGCATAGCAGAGCCTTTTTCAGAAATCGTGTATAAAAGCGTCTGTGGTGTGGGGTTTGCAATAATGTGATTGTTCTGCTCCAACTCGAAAATACACTCTTTTAAATCAAAATAGCTAAGAAGCCCAAGCTCGTCCATAATCCGCACGATTTGAAGCTCAGACAACCCCATATTGCTTCTGTCGAGCAAATAAAGGAGTAATAATTTATTTTGCGCCATTGTTTGTTTGATTTTAATTTGCATAGCTATACCCTCACCAATAGTATAACATAGTTTCAAGTTTTAGACAATTTATAGACAGAAAAGCTTGAATTATATCTCAATTTATGTATAATATAGGTAGTGAGATATATGGGGTTGTAGCTCAGCTGGTCAGAGCGTTACGTTGACATCGTAAAGGTCGTTGGTTCGAGCCCAATTAATCCCACCATTCCTGGAGTGTGCGTAATGCTTTGTGTTTTAAACCCACATTCTAATATTGGGAATTCAGAGTCTTTAAAACGGTGTGCAGGTCTGTTACGTGCAGAAAGCCTAATGTTTTTAGCAGAATACCCACCTGCCGTGAGGCGGGTCTTAGAGTTCAAGGCGTACGGCACTTTGGGTATATAATATAATAATAATGTAGCGGAATTGTGTAATGGTAGCACAAACGACTCTGACTCGTTTAGTTAAGGTTCGAGCCCTTATTCCGCTGCCAAGTGAAAAACCCTCTTATATAGACTATCAGAGGGTTTTTGTATAATCTTAATATAGCAAAATAAAAATTTAATTTTCATGTAAATGGCTATAAAATTCGTAAAAAAAATCGTAAAAACGTTGGATTTATACACCTCTATTAATTGCATCTTGCATCAGTTTTCTATCGTCATGTACATATAGCTTAACGGTAATATCAATACTTTCGTGTCCCATAAGTTTACTGATGTTTACAATATCAACCCCATTGGCATTAAGAGGATAGATAGGAGACTAACTATGAAAAAAAGAATAGCGGTTTTAATGATATGTATCATTTTTACCTTTTTATTTTCAAGTTGTAATATTTATGCTGAAAATGATAGATATGAAATAATAGTCAAAGAAGATAATTCAGCGGAAATGATTACGCCTGATGGTAAAAAATACACTACTTTAAAGGATAATTATTG
>JAVXBD010000014.1:0-26709 GCA_036660175.1 Christensenellaceae bacterium
TCAATGGAAGAAATATCGTCTATGACTTCCTGCAAAATCGGATGGTCTAAGTTTAGCACGGTGTATGCAATCTCGCCTCGGCTTTTGTTTGCCATATCGGCGATGTTTAAGTTATACAATGCAATTTTGTTTGTGATTTGCCCTACCATGTTGGGTGTGTTTTTGTGGATAATCGTCATGCGTGCGGTATCAGAATACGGTACGATACATTCGGGCATATTGACAGAATTCACAATACTACCTGTTTCAAAGAAATTGCGTAACTGCTGTGCCGCCATGACCGCACAGTTTTCTTCGCTTTCGGGAGTGGACGCACCAAGATGTGGAATCGCTAAAATTTGATTGTGGCACAATAATTCATCATCTGGAAAATCAGTTACATATTTTGAAACAATGCCCTCTGAAATCGCATCTAAAAGCGAGGTGGTTTTTACAAGACCGCCACGGGCAAAGTTCATGATAATGACACCTTTTTTCATTTTTGCAAATTCAGGTGAGCTTAAAAATCCCTTTGTTTTATCTGTCTGCGGAATATGCAAACTGATAAAATCAGCTTTTTCAAGCAGCTCGTCTAATTTTTCCGCCTTGTGTGTATACATGGAAATGGTCCATGCCTTGTCTACGGATAGGAAAGGATCATAGCCAATTACATTCATGCCGATTGCACTTGCGGTGTTTGCGACCATGATGCCAATCGCACCAAGACCAATAACACCAAGTGTTTTGCCCTTTAGCTCGCCACCGACAAACTGGCTTTTTCCTTTTTCTATGAGCTTAGGCACTTGCTCGCCCTGCCCCTTTAAAGTTTTTGCCCAATCATAAGCTTCTGGAAGATTACGAGAGGCAGAAATCATAGCGCCAATGACAAGCTCCTTCACACCGTTTGCATTTGCACCAGGCGTATTAAAAACGACAATGCCTTCATCGGTGCATTTTTCAATTGGAATGTTGTTGGTGCCTGCGCCTGCACGTGCAATCGCAAGCAGGTCTTTTGGAAATTCTATTTCTTTGCAGTCTGCACTGCGTACAATCATTGCTTCGCATTCTTCCAGATGAGAAGACACGTTATAATTGTCTTTTGGCAGATAATCATAAATCACAGGCGATATATTGTTTAGCTTTTTAATGTTATACATAGTGAACCATCCTTTATTTATTCTCTGTTTCAAACTTGTGCATAAATGCAAGAAGCGTGCGCACGCCCTCAAGCGTCATGGCATTATAGATGCTTGCTCTCATGCCGCCTACACTGCGGTGACCTTTTAAATTAACCAAGCCTGCCGCCTTTGCGCCAGCAACAAATGCTTTGTCCAGTTCATCACTGCCCGTTATAAAAGGTATGTTCATGATGGAACGATATTCTTTTGCGACAGTTGCCTTAAAGAGTGAAGAATTATCAATAAAATCATAAAGCATGGTTGCTTTTTCAACGTCAATCTTGTGCATTTCTGCCACGCCGCCAAGCTTCTTCAGATATTTAAACACCAATCCTGCGATGTAGATGGAATAAGTAGGAGGTGTGTTAAACATAGAACCATTGTCTGCGTGTGTTTGGTAGTTAAGCATGGTAGGAACAATGCTCGTATCTGCATGACCTATTAAATCATTGCGAATAATCACAATGGTTACACCTGCAGGGCCAATATTTTTTTGTGCGCCTGCATAAATGATGCCATAATCCGCAACATTGATTTCTTCGGATAAAATACAGGAAGACATATCAGAAACAAGCGGCAAACCGTTTGTATCAGGTATTTTGGTATATTTTGTACCATAAATGGTGTTGTTTGAGGTAATATGCACATAATCCGCATCTGGTGTAAACATCTCGGAAGTTAGCGCTGGGATGTAGGAGAATGTTTTATCCTCAGAGGACGCAACAATATTGACCGAACCGAATTTCTTTGCCTCAGCAATTGCTTTTTTGGACCATACGCCTGTGTTTACGTAATGCGCTTTTTTATGTTTTGTCATAAGATTTAGTGGCACCATTGCAAACTGCATAGATGCGCCGCCCTGTAAAAACAGCACTGAATAATTGTCTGGAATGTGCATTAAATCACGTAAATCTGCCTCTGCTGCCTGAATAATTGGCTCATAGTCAGCCGAACGGTGGCTCATCTCTAACACGCTCATGCCGCTTGTGCCGCAATTCAAAAACTCTGCCTGTGCCTCTTTTAAAACTTCAAGTGGCAAACACGCAGGGCCTGCCGAAAAATTATATACTCTTTCCATAAATATTCCTCCTGTAAGAAAATATGTGAATACAGTATCAATTATAATGCCTATTGCTTTTATTTTCAACAAAATTATGGATTATTATGGGATTTGCATATATTTTTTTGAAAAATAGGAAAAAAAGCTGCTAAAATTATCATTTGTCGTTTTCACTTTATGGTATAATAAGGTAGTAAAGATAATGGATAGGAGAAAAAATGGATTTATTTTCTCAGAATTTAAAAAAGAATGCACCGCTTGCTGATCGTATGCGCCCACAAACTTTGGACGGATTTTTGGGGCAGTCACATATTGTTGGGAAAAACACACTGCTTCGGCGTGCCATAGAGGCAGATAAGCTTGGATCATGTATTTTTTGGGGACCGCCAGGCTGTGGCAAAAGCACACTTGCTGCCATCATTGCCGCCACTACAGGCAGTGATTTTTATAAGCTGAATGCCGTTACAAGCGGCGTGAAAGATGTGCGTGAAATCGTCGAAAAAGCAGAAAATGCGCTAAAGATGTATGAGCGGCAGAGCTTTTTGCTATTGGACGAGTGTCACAGATGGTCAAAGACACAATCAGACAGTATCCTGCCTGCAATGGAAAGCGGCATTATTAAGCTGATTGGCTCTACCACAGAAAATCCAATGGCGGCGATGACAAGCGCAATTGTATCACGATGCAGGCTGTTTGAGTTTTATCCTTTGGGCGAAAAAGACGTAAAAGAGGCGGTATATACTGCTGTTAGGGATAAAGAAAATGGCTTTGGAAACATTGAAATTAATATAGAAGATGCGGCGGTGGCGCATTGGGCAAATATCGCAGGCGGCGATGTGCGTACGGCTCTTAATGCACTTGAACTTTCGGTGCTAAGCACCAAACCTGATAAAAAAGGTGTGATTAAGATTACACTTTTGATTGCAGAACAGTCTATTCAGCAGCGTGCATTGCGCATGGACGAAAACGAATATTATGATATGCTCTCAGCATTTTGCAAATCTTTGCGTGGCAGTGACAGCGATGCGGCATTGTTTTGGTTTGCACGCATGGTGTATGCAGGGGTTGACCCACGTGTGCCTGTACGCAGAATGATTGTACACGCTTCTGAAGATGTGGGAATTGCCAATCCGAGTGTTTTAAATCAGTGTGTTGCTGCATATCAGGCGCTGGAGTTTATTGGTATGCCAGAGGCAAGGCTTGCCATTGCACAGGCGATTATTTTCTTGTGCGAGTCGCCCAAAAGCAACAGCGTGCTGCTTGCCGTTGATGGTGCGGCACAGGCGGCAAGAGATGCTGTCCAGCAAAAAGTGCCAGGACATCTGCAAGATCAGAATTTTGAAAAAGCGAAATATCACCAAAAAGGAAAAGAATATCAATATCCGCATGAATTTGACAGACATTATACGCAGCAGCAGTACCTGCCAGATAATTTAGTAGGTAGTACATTTTATCAGCCGTCAGAGCAGGGATATGAGAAAAAAGTGCATGAATATCGGCGGTTTATTGGCAAAGAAAAATAGAATGCAAAACAGCGATGATAAAATAAACAAGAAGAACAACGCCTGCCCATAAATAACGCACAAAATGGACAAAGGCACAAAAAGGCTATCGTATCCCGCAAACCCTGCGAAAATATAGGAACAATCCCTTTACAAAGGATTTTATTTGCATTATAATAAATACCATATCAATAAAAACAATGTTTTAACCGACAAACGTTTTTTACAGGAATCCACAAAGCGAGCAAGCGATGGTGAAAGGCTTGCGGCACTGCTGTAAAAAATTATCACGTGTTATCAACGACATTGCGTGTTTTGCACGTTACAGCAAAATTGAGTGCTGATGTTTGTGCATCAGAATTCAGGTGGTACCACGGAGTATTGTTGCTTCCGTCCTGATTTTTTTTAAGGCGGAAGTTTTTTTATTGGAAAAATAGAAACGGGAGAAAAAAGATGTATAAAAAAGTATCAACAGACCTAAAATTCAACGAAAGAGAACTGGAAGTATTGGATTTTTGGCATGAGAACAAAGTATTTGAGCAAAGCATGGCAAAAAACAAAGGCAAAAAAGAATTTACGTTTTATGATGGACCGCCTACCGCAAATGGAAAGCCGCATATTGGGCATATTTTGACACGCTGTATCAAAGATTTGATTCCACGCTATAAAACCATGCAGGGCTATAATGTTTTGCGTAAAGCGGGCTGGGATACACACGGACTGCCGGTGGAGCTGGAAGTCGAGAAGATGTTAGGGCTAAACGGCAAAGAGCAAATTGAAGAATATGGTGTAGAGCCTTTTATTCAAAAATGTAAAGAGTCTGTATGGAAATATAAAGGCGAATGGGAAAAAATGTCTGATCGTGTGGGATATTGGGCGGATATGGACAGCCCTTACATCACATACGACAACAATTATATCGAGTCTGTTTGGTGGTCGTTAAAAGAAATATATAATAAAGGACTGCTTTATAAAGGCTATAAAATCGTGCCTTATTGCCCACGATGTGGGACAGCACTTTCGTCGCACGAGGTGGCGCAAGGGTATAAAGATGTCAAGGAAACTTCTATTTTTGTAAAATTTAAGGCGAAAAATGAGGACGCTTATTTTCTGGCATGGACAACGACACCATGGACGCTGCCCTCAAACGTTGCACTGTGCGTAAATCCGAACGAAACATATGTCTTAGCAGAGTCAGGCGGCGATAGATATTATTTGGCACACGCATTATGCGAAAAATTGTTGGGTGCAGATGCAAAAATCATCAAAAAACTCTCTGGTAAAGAGCTTGAGTTTATGGAATATGAGCCGCTTTATTCTTTTGTACAGCCAGATGAAAAAGCGTGGTATATCACGTGCGATACCTATGTAACGCTTACAGATGGTAGTGGAATTGTACACATTGCACCTGCCTTTGGCGAGGACGATGCGTTAGTCGGCAAAAATTATAAGCTTCCTTTTGTGCAGCTTGTTGGTACAGACGGGAAGTTTGATAAGCGTAGTATCTGGGCGGGTGTGTTTGCAAAAGATGCGGATAAACTGATTATCAAAGATTTGGACGAGCGAGGGCTGTTGTTTGCACAAATGGAGTACGAGCATAGCTATCCGTTCTGCTGGCGATGCGATACACCATTGCTTTATTATGCAAGAAGCTCATGGTTTATCAAAATGACAGAGCTGCGTGACAACCTTTTAAAAAACAATGCAAGTGTCAACTGGATGCCCGAAAACATCAAGGACGGACGCATGGGAAACTTCCTTGAAAACGTGATTGACTGGGGAATTTCTCGTGAGAGATATTGGGGAACACCGCTACCTGTATGGGTATGCAAATGCGGGCATGTTCATGTAATTGGCTCTGTTGCAGAGCTAAGAGAAAAAGCAATAGGGCAAGTGCCGCAGGATTTGGAACTGCACAAACCATTTATTGATGAAATCAAGCTAAAATGTGACGAGTGCGGCGGCGAGATGACACGTGTTTCTGAAGTGATTGACTGTTGGTATGATAGTGGCTCTATGCCTTTTGCACAATGGCATTACCCCTTTGAAAACAAAAAAGAATTTGAGGATCATTTTCCTGCGCAATTTATCAGCGAGGCAGTCGATCAGACACGTGGCTGGTTTTATACACTGCTTGCAATTGGAGCATTGGTGTTTGATAAAGCACCGTTTGAAAACTGTATTGTGCTGGGACACGTGCAGGATAAAGACGGGCAAAAGATGAGCAAGCATAAGGGAAATGTAGTGGACGTGTGGAGCGTGCTTAATAATCAGGGTGCTGATGCTGTGCGGTGGTATTTCTATTCGGGAAGTTCTCCTTGGCTTCCGTCAAGGTTTTATGATGAGGCAGTAAGCGAGACGCAAAGAAAGTTTATGGGTACTATTTGGAATACCTATGCGTTTTATATTCTATATGCAGATATTGACGGATTTGATCCGACAAAATATAAGCTTTCAGACTGCAAGCTAAACATCATGGATAAGTGGGTATTATCCCGCCTAAATTCTCTGACAAAGCAAGTATGCGAGGATCTTGACCATTATCGAATCGTAGAGCCATCTAGAGAAATCATGAAGTTTGTGGACGAACTTTCAAACTGGTATGTTCGCCGCTGTCGTGATCGGTATTGGGGAAGCGGTATGGAGCAGGATAAAATCAGTGCTTATCGTACGCTGTATACAGTGTTAGAAACGCTGGTTTTGCTGATAGCACCATTTACTCCGTTTATGGCAGAAAGCATTTATCAAAATTTGGTGCGCACCAACAATCAGAATGCACCTGTTTCGGTACACTTGTGTGATTATCCGCAGGCAGATGAGGCGCTGATCGACACTAAGCTGGAGCGTGATATGGAGGCAGTACTAAATATTGTACAGCTTGGGCGTGCGTGCAGAAACACAGCAAACATTAAAAACCGTCAGCCAATCGGGAAACTTTATGTATCGGGTGTCAAAGAGTTGGACAGCTTGTTTGTGGAGGTTATCTGCGGAGAGCTGAATGTAAAAGAGGTAGAGCTTGGTGCGGCGGCACAGGAATATATTACATATCATATCAAACCACAGCTAAAGACAGTTGGCCCAAAATACGGAAAGCTGCTCGGCGGAATTCGGGAGCATCTTTTGACGGCGGACGGTATGCTGATATACAATACGGTCAACAGCGGTAAGGCTTATTGCTTTAGCGTTGATGGACAAGAGGTCGCTCTTTGTGCGGAAGACGTGTTGGCAGAGCCTGCACAAAAAGAAGGATTTGTGGCACAAACTTTTGGAGATTTGGCAGTGATTATTGATGTGACACTCACACCAGAGCTGATTGAAGAAGGCTATGTGCGTGAGGTTATCTCTAAAATTCAAACCATGAGAAAAGAAGCGGGATTTGAAGTTACGGATAAAATTGATTTTTATGTGGCGGGCAACAAAACAATTGCGGAGATTATCCATAAGAATCAAGCGCAGATTTCAAAAGAGGTGCTTGCGCAAAAAATCGAAACAGAGCGTATGGACGGATATACCAAAGAGTGGGACTTAAACGGACAAAAAGCAACTTTTGGTGTGGCAAAGCACGTGTAATGATGCCGCATAGCCAAAGAATATTAAGATAATATAGCGGCAAAAGGGTTTGAGCTATTTGCGGCATTTTCTTTCCGCTTAAAAAGTCCGCAAAAAACGCCAAAATATCCAGTCGGAAGCGGTTTTAATGGCTGTAGACTTTTAACAGAAAATAGAAAAAACGAGTGAGTGGCGAGGGGCTACAAATAGACAGAACCAATAAAAGAGGCATACACATGGTATGTCTCTTTCTTTTCTTTGCATTTTTTTAATGATGTGATATGATAAGCATAAGGATTCAAACGATACGGTTTTCAAACAGAATTTTTCCGCATTGGTTCGAGTTTGGTCTGCTTAAGCATAAGGACTAAAATAAGAGATAAGGTGGGTACGACGATGTTGGAAACAATTGATTTTGATGCGAAATTATCAAAAGAAGAATACGATGAACTGCTAAAAACGCTTAGCGTTGATTTAACCATGCTTCAGCAGCAAATCATAGGAAAAAAAATACCCGTTGTCATACTTTTTGATGGATTAAGTGCGTCGGGCAAGGGGGCAACGATTGCGTCGCTGATTTTAAATTTTGATCCACGTGGATTTATGGTGCATTCGACTCGTACACCTGAGCCTGCAGAACTGAGAAAGCCGTGGATGGCACGTTTTGCACAAAAGATGCCGGGATATGGAAGAATAGCAATTTTTGACCGCAGTTGGTATTCGGGTATGTTTATGCAGGGGATTCCTCAAAAAATGTCGGGGTTTGCTTCTTATATTGAAGATATAAATGTCTTTGAACGTCAGCTGGCAGATGATGGATATTTGATATTAAAGTATTTTCTGCATATCAGTAAAAAAGAGCAGAAGAAAAGGATAGATAAGCTGCTGTCAAAGAAAAGTACGGCATGGCGTGTATCTAAAAATGACAAGTATAATCTGAAAAATTATGAATCGGTGTGTGCGGCACACGAAGAATTGCTTCAAAAAACAAACAGCCCTCATGCAAAATGGAATGTGGTTTCTGCTACGGATAAACGGTATGTGCGTGCCACTGTTTTCACGTCAATTGCACAGGCATTAAGAGAGCGAATCGCACAGGATGGTGCGGAAAAACCCGTCATAGAAAGCCCGATTATAAATCAAAAATTCCAGCTAAATCCGCAGCAAAAAATAGAGGACTGTAATCTTGCGGCGACAATAGAAGAACAGGAATATCTGGAAAAGCTAAAAGAGTTACAGAAAAAGCTTGGGAAACTGCACAATGTTTTATATAAAAAGAAAATACCGATGATTATTGGATATGAGGGAAACGATGCGGCAGGAAAAGGCGGAAACATCAAGAGAGTTGCTCGTGCGCTTGACCCTCGTGGATATGCTGTGACACCCATTGCTGCACCTAGCACGCTTGAGTTAAATCATCAGTACTTGTGGCGGTTCTGGAATGCGCTTCCTCGTACGGGGCATATCGAGATTTTTGACCGTACGTGGTACGGCAGGGTGCTGGTAGAGCGTGTAGAAAACCTGACGCCGCACAACCGTATTATGCAGGCATATAACGAAATCAATGAGTTTGAGTATATGCTTCATAAATGGGGTGCGATTGTTTTAAAATACTGGATTGCGATAGACAAAGAGGAACAGCTAAAACGGTTTGAGCTTCGGCAAAACACCCCAGAGAAGCAATGGAAGATTACGGACGAGGATTGGCGGAATCGGGATAAATGGGACGACTATCAGGTTGCCATTGATGATATGCTAAAATATACCGATACGCAGCATGCACCATGGTTGGTGGTTGCTTCCAATAATAAGCACTATGCACGCATTGCGACATTGCAGAGTATCATTAAGGAAATCGAAAAGAGAATTTAGCGGCAACAAAAAACGGCACATTGCTTGAAAAAACAGTGTGCCTTTTTATGTTGGAACGATTCTATTTACTATGAAAATTGTAGGCTTTTATTCGATTTTTATTGAGAATCACTCACTTTTTATGTATAATAGGAAAGTTGAACAAAAAATTTGGAGGAAACATGAGTATTTTAAACGTAGAAAACGTCAGTGTTGGATTTGGCGCAAGAAAAATTTTAGAGGACGTTTCTTTTCGGCTGTTGCGAGGCGAGCATGTTGGGCTTGTTGGTGCAAACGGCGAAGGGAAATCAACCTTTTTAAATATTATCACAGGAACGTTGCAGCCCGATGAGGGAACTATTTCATGGTGCAATCGTGTCACAACAGGATATTTGGACCAGCAAAGCACACTTACATCAGGAAAAACCATTCGTCAGGTGCTGCATGAAGCGTTTTCTCATATGTATGAAATGGAAAAAGAAATGCTGGCACTATATGAAAAAATGGCAGACAGCACGGAAGACGAAATCTCTCATATGATGGAAGATGTTGGAGAGCTTGGAGAAAGCTTAGAACAGGGCGGTTTTTATGTACTGGACAGCAAAATAGAAGAAGTTGCAAATGGATTGGGGCTGTGCGAGATTGGGCTTGACAGAGATGTGAGCGAACTTTCTGGCGGACAGCGTGCAAAAGTCCTGCTGACAAAATTGCTGCTTGAAAATCCTATGATTATGATTCTTGATGAGCCTACCAACTTTTTAGACGAGAACCATATTGTGTGGCTCAAAAACTTTTTGCAGAACTATGAAAATGCTTTTATACTTGTCAGCCATGATGTTCCATTTTTAAATTCGGTTACAAACGTTATCTATCACGTGGAAAACTGTTTGCTTACAAGATATAAAGGCGATTATGACTATTTTATGGAGATGTACGAGCAAAAAAAGCGTCAGGTGCGGCTAGCATTTGATAAACAACAAAAAGAAATTTCCAATCTGGAAGGCTTTATTGCGAAAAACAAGGCACGTGCCGCCACTGCAAACATGGCAAAAAGCAGACAAAAACAATTGGATAAAATGGATATTATCTCTCTTGTTGGGGATAAAATAAAGCCGACTTTTTCTTTTAAACCTGCACGCACCACTGGAAAAGTGGTCATTGATGCAAAAAAACTGGTTTTAGGCTATGATGCACCGCTAACCCGCTCGCTGGATTTTGTGGTAGAACGAAACCAGAAAATCGCCATCAAAGGTGTCAATGGTTTAGGAAAATCGACTCTTTTAAAGACCATTATCGGGCAGCTTGCGCCTATCTCTGGAAAAATCGAACTGGATCATTTTGTTCAAATTGGCTATTTTGTGCAGGAGGCAACAGAAAGCAGCAGCACAGCCATGGAAGAAATCTGGAACGAATATCCTGGCATGACAAACGGTGAAGTGCGCAGTGCGCTTGCAAAATGCGGGCTTACCACCAACCACATCACCTCACAAATGAAGGTGCTTTCGGGCGGAGAAAATGCAAAAGTGCGTTTGTGTAAGCTTATGCTGCGTGAGATGAACCTGCTGGTTTTAGATGAACCCACGAACCATTTGGACGTAGATGCCAAAGAGGCACTCAAAACTGCCATACAGGAATACAGAGGCACAGTGCTTTTGGTTAGCCACGAACCCGATTTTTATATGGATATTGCTACAGAAGTATGGAATATTGAAGAATGGACCACGAAAATTGTATAGACGATAAAATAGATATTCGGACAATAACATGCGCTCTCTATTTTTCTAATGCAGCACTCTATTTGAATTTTGGAGTATACTGCAAAGGCATGCTCCATCACTGATTTGAGTTTTTAAGCATACAAAAAGAACCAAATTTCTCAGGGCATAGTCCATCGCTGATTTGAATGATGAACGGTATTTTTTTACTGCCGTACATCTGTTCCTGCAAAAACCAAAAGCACACAGTCTTTCTTAGATTCTAATCGTGACGAGATTCTATCGTCATAGCGTTTTTGCAAATCGTCCACATTGGTGGCAATTACGGTATGTTTTTTATTTTCGATGCGGGTATCTATCAATCCAAAAAAATATTCAATTGAAACATTTTGTGTGATGGGTTCTGTCCCTAAATCGTCAATCAGCAGCAGTTCACATTCATTTAAAAACGAAAGATCCATTTCTTCGCCCATTCTATGCTTAAAAAAGCTGCGGAACAGCTCTCCTGCACGTATGAGGCATACATCAATGCCTCGCCTTTTTGCCGCTGTCGCCATGCAATTTAACAAAAAACTTTTGCCTAGCCCTGCCTTGCCTCTCAGCAGCATATTTAGCTTTGGTGTATTTGGAAAACCGTTGATATATTTTTCGCCAATTCCTCTGATAATTTCTGCATTTTTACGCTGTGTCTTGCCATTGGTAAGCAGCGCTGTATCGTCAAACACCGCAAAATCAAACGCTTTAAAATCTGCATCTAATTTATCAATATCCACTGCATGATAAAGCTCTTGATAGACCTCACTTAAAAAGCATGAACAATAATGTCCATGAATCACGCCCTTATCCCTGCACTTGCTGCACGCATACGGAAGGATTGAAACTTCCTCTTTTATCACTGCTTGCTCTACTTGTTCTATCTGCGCAATGCGCTCGTCCACTTCTTTTGTTGAAGTTCCGTTGACTGCACATTCAAATTTAACCAGTAAAAGCGCCCTCTTTTTTTCGTCAAGCTGCGCAAGCTTGTTGTTGTTTTTACATCTGATTTGATTGGTATGCTGCTTTTTGGCACGCCGCAAAGAAAAATCTTCAAATAGCTCGGAAACCGATTTACTCGCCATAAATCTTCTCCATTTCCTTATAAGCGTCTATTTTTCGCTGGTCTTTTTGTTCCTGCGTATATTCGTGTGCAGGAAATTCTTTTTTATGATCCTGTGTTGCACGATTTAGATTTTGCATTTTTGCTTTTTCGAGCGTATTGACACCTTGCTGTGCCCAGCTTTTTAAAATAGCCTGCATATAGGTATTTGGGTTGCTTGCAAGCGAGCTGTTGTCCGCCGCACACAAAATCACCTCATGCGGCAGCCCGCATTCCTGTGTAAAATGCAGATAACTCTTACGGTCTGCATCATTGATACTTCTCTGTACACCTGCGCAGTCATAAACCTGCTTGATTTTTCTATCCAGTGTGTTTTGCTTGCGCAAGTACTTTTTAACGTCTTCTTCGTCCGTAAGCTTCATGCTTTGCCACTCACGCAGCAGGCTGTCGACCGATTCAAACTTGCGGCTTCCCATCTTTACAGATTGCGCACAGGCAAGCAAAATCAGCTCATGAGAGATGCCCATTGCCTGCCACTCGCTATAAAATTTTTCGTATTTTGGTGTGATGTTGATACGTGAATATTCAAGCTGTGCCAGCACTTCTTTAATACCATTCCTACGCTTTGTCTGTGCTGTATAATGCTCATTTATTTTTCTTGAGGTTGTAATACCTATCTCATATAAATTCCGCAAAATTGCATCTAAATATTTAAAAGGCTGTTCTTTTGAAAATTCTTTGTCTTTCATTACATATTCAATCGCTTCGTGCGTAAATCCCCATTTTTCTGTCCATTTATTGTATAATTCCATTTCTGTTTTTCCTGGGAATTTTCCATGTAGCCCCATCAGGCGCATAATTTTATTTGCACCGCCCGATACCGCCTTATATTCTTCAATTTTCTGCTGTGCCGCATTTAGAGTACAGATGCCTTCCTCGCTCCATGCCTCTGCCACCTTATCCAAATACGCAATACTGATTCTGCTGCCACGTTCCGCCACACAATACTCTACAAGGGCTATCACCACGTCCTGCGGCAAGCCAAATACATCGGTATAGTCATATATTTTATTTAAGTCACTGCCCGACAGTTCTCTTTTTAAAATGGTTGTTAAAATATTATTGAAATTTTGATTTTCATATAATGGCGCACGTTTTTTCTTGATGGGTTCTTCTTCTGTCTGTACAGAAGACAAAAGACAGAATTCATATTTTGTCCCGATTTTTTTGACAAAACCTTTTAGACACCAATAGTTTAAAGCGGTTTGTATCTGTGCCGAGCTTAAGTGTAGCTCATCTTCCAGCTCTACCTCGCTTTGCGTTTCGCCACTGTTTGCAAGACACAACCCGTACAAGTATACTTTTACATACTCGCTGGGTGCATCGCACATATATTTTTTTAAAAAGAGGGTAGGCACTGGCGTATACGCCTGCTCGTTTAACGTAAATTTTATCATTTTTTAATCCCTTTAGCCCATTTGTTTGAATGGTATTTACAGCAGTAAGTAAAAACAATCTCGTTCCCTTATCAAAGCGCAAACTATTTTTACTCTCTTTTTTTATAGGTGATGTGTCTTACTTGCAAAATTGCACAATCGCTTCATTTACTTTTTCTGGTTTTTCTTCGTGTATCAAATACCCGCAGTTTCGCACAATCATCGAGCTTGCATTTTCAAATGTCAGTTTCAAAAACTCCGAATCTTTACCACCCGTCATTTTATCATCAATACCCGATATAATCAGCATTGGACTCTTGATATAATAAATGTTTGCAACGACTTCAGCATCCATAAAGTTTGCCACGCACGCTTTTGCAATCATTTTAAAATCTTTGTCTGCAAGCCCTGCAAAATATTCTTCTACCACATTATCCGTTACAAGCGTTCTATCAAAATAGCAGTCATTGAGTGTGCTTCTTACCACTGCACTGGAAAGCATCATCTTTCCTGCAATACCACCGAATGCCGAAACAATGCCCCGTCCTTTTAAGATACTTGCTGCTCCTGCCGAAATAACAGGAGAAATAAAAATCAATTTTCTTGCACGTTCAACATTGTGCATTGCAAAATCAAGCACATATGCCGCACTTTCGCCAAAGGCACAAAAATTTGCAGCAGAAATCCCCTTCACGTTCATAAAAGCTTCAATAGACAATGCAAATTCTTCAATGCTATAGCTCATCTGCGGCTTTCCCGAAAAACCATGCCCCAGCAAATCAATCGCATAAACATGAAAATCTTTTGCAAGTTCATCAAAATTCTTGCGCCATGTATAAAGCGACTGCCCGATACCATGCACAAGAATCATCGGTTCGCCCTCGCCTGCCTCATAATAATGTACTTTTGTGCGAACATCTTCGATTTCTTCTTTGCCACGATTATCAATATACGTATCAAATTCAATATCTGCATATTCACCCGTATATTCTCTGTTTACATAGCTTTTTACCGTAATTCTCTCAAACACTGCTCATTTCCTCCATTGTTTTACTGTCTGTATGTACAAAGATGTCCTGCTTGTTTTGCTGCTAAGACGTCTGACTCGCTGTTTTAATTTTCCGTTGTTTGTCTATTTAATATTTTAGCATATCTAATCAAACTTTTATAGTCATTTTGTGTTGGTTTTTTTATTGCATAAAGCTGAATCTTTTTTAATAGCTCTCCTATACGCTTCCCCTGCGGTATATTTAATTCTTTTTTTAGGTCATTTCCATTTACTGCAAGCTGTTCTATGTGCAGCGGTGCGCCAGTGTTTTGAAGTTCCTGCAAAATCTCACGCCATTTCCAAGCGCTGTACGCAATATTTCCCATTCCAGATCCGCAAAAATCCGCCTCTCGCAAACTGCATAGCTTTAAAAAATTAGACGCACCCAACTTTGCAATCATGCGTATCACCGAACTTTTTTTGGCATCGTTGTTTAAATCAAACATATGATACCGAATCAGCGTTGAAACATTCTTCGCTGTTTCTTTTTCGATATGCAGCTCTTGAAGCACCTGCATAGACGTATCTGCTCCGTCTATATCGTGCCGATACATATTGCTGTCACGCATATACACCGCTGGCTTTGCAACGTCATGCAGCAATGCCGCAAGCCGTATCTCAATATCCGCCTCACTGCACGCACACGTTCGTATGTTATGCTCCAGCACAGGATATTTATGATAGACTGTACTTTGAGCAAAATTTTCGCCTGCCAAAAGCTGTGGCACAATATACGCAAATGCACCCAAATCCTGCAAAATTTGCAGACCACGCAATACCGCATTTTTTGTATTGTATTTTGTATCCGCCATCAGAATCTTTAAAAACTCGTCCCGAATACGCTCTTTTGATATATTTGCAAGCTGATGTACATACTCTTTTGCACACGCATAGGTGCTGGGCGAAATCTCAAAATCAAGCTCACAGCAAAAACGTACCATGCGCAAAATACGCAGTGCATCTTGTGCAAGAGTATCTTCGTTTACCTGCACAATCAATCTGTCACGCAAATCTTGCAATCCACGATCAAGCGGATCGTAAAGCACTCCTTGTCCGTCTGCATATAAAGCATTGATGGTAAAATCTCGGCGCAGCGCATCTTCTTTCATGCTTTTTGTAAAGCGTACCTCTTTTGGTGTATGTGTGCCGCCACGTCCATAATTATCACAGCGAAAAGTTGTATATTCATACACGTGCCACACGTTTTCATACCACTGCTGTATTACAAACGTTCCCAGTCCATATGCACGTGGCTCTATACGCAGTTCTTCGTCTGCAAGCAAGGCAACCTGATCGGGTGTTGCCTCTCCTGTCACGTCCAAATCATCACTTTTTAAGCCCAGCAGGCTGTTGCGTATTGCTCCGCCCACCACATATGCCCGAAATCCTTTTTGTGCAAAGCGTTTCATTAAATTTTTTAGATGTTGTTCTATTTTCACAAAATTTCTCCACAAAAAACAGTCTGCGCAGGGCCGCTCATAAAGGCATTTTTATCCTGCATATATGCAATCTGCAAGCTCCCTTGGCTCAGCATTACCTTCACGGTCGGCTCACAGAAACCTTTTTTATAAGCGACTATGCCTGCCGCTGTTGCACCCGTTCCACAGGCAAGCGTACGGCCTGCTCCACGTTCCCATGTTTCCATACGCAGGGTATTTCTGTTTATTATCTGCACAAAATCTACATTAATATGGTGCGGAAACAAGTCATGCTTTTCAATTTTTTCTCCTAATGTATCAATATCGGTTGTTTGTAAATCCTCAACAAACACAATGGCATGCGGCACACCCATCAGTACTGCCGATAACTGCACAATCTGCCCAGAAATCTCTAATTGCACGTCCATGGGGTTTTGCGCCAATGTTGGTATCTTTTCTGCCTCAAACGACGGCATACCCATATCCACTTTTACCAGCACAACCTTGCCGTTCTGAATGGTCAGCTCTGGTTTAATCAGCCCTGCCAGCGTTTGTATCACCATTTTTTCTTTTTTGACAATTTCCTGTTCATATACATATTTTGCAAAACACCGAATCCCGTTGCCGCACATTTCTGCCTCCGAACCATCAGAATTGATAATCCGCATACGAATATCCGCAGTGTCGCTTTGCTCTACAATCAAAAGCCCATCTGCACCCACACCGGTATGGCGGCTGCAAAGTTTTTGTGCAAGTGTTTTTAAATCTGTGTGCTTTTGCGTGTCTGCAATCACAATAAAATCGTTTCCCAAACCATGCATTTTTGTAAACTTCATCTTTTTACGCTCCAAATATGAATTTTGCGTTTTTTAGGCGCAGCGTGTAATATTAGTATACCATAACCAGCCGCTCAAAAGCGGTTATTTTTTCACTGTTTTTATTTCTGCTTGTTTTATTATCATACCTATTATACAATAAATTCATAGAAAATAAAGGATTTTGCACATTTTAAAAGAATTATATAAGTTACAGTATTTTTATGCAAATTGCCAAAAATCGTTTGCAAGTGTGTAAAAATTTTAGGCTGATAGCCAAAACAATTTGATTTATGGAGATTTACTATGTACTTGAAACCCTCTCGCCGCAAAAAGATGCGTAAGAGAACAACTATCATCATCATTGCCGCAGTCGCAGCTGCTGTTGCACTTGCCTGTGTTTTTTTGTTTACAGATGTTTCTTCTTTGTTTTCAGATACTGCTTTAAAAGAACTTGAAAAACCAATTTCTGAAGATGTAACCGCCTCTTCCAACGGTATTTTATTTAGAGATGGTGCGAAGTTAGTCCTCTTAGACAAAAACGGCAAAAATATTTGGGATTTAAAACTTGAATCAGAAGATTCTTCTTTTGCAAGCTCTGAAACACTGATTTGCAGTTATTCACAAAAAACACTGACCGCTCTTTCCTATACAAAAGAGCAGCTTTTTACGACCGCAATGGACTCTGATATTTTAAAGGTGAGCTGCGGAAAAGAATATATTGCTGTTTTAACAAGCATTGTAAATGCAGAAAACGGAAAAACACAGTATGCTGTATATTTATTTAACACCAAAGGCGAAAAAATAGGGCCGCTCGAATTTTCCATGCGTCAAGTGATTGATTTTGGTTTTAACGGTGACAACGATATGTTTTGGGCATTGTCCTTAGATAATTCGGGCATTGTTCCTGTTTCTTATGTTGCAACCTTCAATACCGATGGCACAATGACAGGCAGTATAGAGGTCAACACCCAAATTGTAGAAAAAGTATATGTGACGGACAGCTCTATTTTTGCACTGGGAACAAACAACATGACCTCATACTCTTACTTTGGCGAAAAGCAAGCCGATGTCCTTATCTATGGCTGGAGGCCTTTTAACGCAAGTGTGACAGATCAACAATTAAAAATTGCATGTGTATCACGCACAGATGTGGCGAGTATTGATTCCGCAAGAATCTTCTCAACAGATTTGACGGATACCATGGTGCATTTGCCACGCAACGTTTTTTATGTAGCCATTACCCAAAAGAAATTATATGCTTTTAGTCCAACAAACATTTATACCTATTCTGATACGGGCGAGCTTGAAAAAACACAAAAAGTACAGATTGACCAAGTAAAGCAGGTTAGCGACGATTGTGCCATTGTATGGGATAAGAGCAAAAGTTATATCATGCACCTTTCTTAAGGAACGCATTTGATACCAAGACGGAGGAACCATGAACTTATTAAATCTACTGATACTCTTTTTTATTGCAATTTATGTAATGCAGGGCTTTCACAAAGGCTTTTTAATATCGCTTTCCAATACGATAGGCATGATTATATCATGGATTATCGGATTTTTATTTAGTCCGCTCATGTCGCAGGCAGTTGCAAAAGGCTCTTTTTACCGATTTGCATTGTCTTTTACAAACAGTGGTGAAGTCCTAAAAGCATCGGGCAATCTTCTTGTTTCAAATCTAAGCGCACCCCAAATTGACAGTATTGTTAAAGGTGCAGGGCTTCCCATGCCAGTAGACACGCTGGTTGCAGAAAACATGAAAAACCAAGTTTTTTCTGCACAGAACATCACCACCGCATCAGATTATATGAATACTACCATTGCAAATTTTGTCATCAATATTTTTTCGTTTTTGGTGATTTATTTGATTGCACGTGTGGTCATTGCACTTTTGGTCAATGCAGTCAACTATGCATCGCCCTTGCCAGTCTTAAAAAAATTCGATAGTGCAATAGGCGGCGGCATTGGGCTTTTGCGTGGCTTTTTAGGTATGTTTGCCTTGTTTATGATTGTGCCAGTGATACTCGTTTCCATGCCCGCAGAAATTTTTTCCGATATGATTCGCAATTCGTCCATGGTTACATTTTTCTATGAACACAACTTTCTCTTAGGCTTTATATCGGGTGTATTGTAGCGTTTTATTCTATCTTTTAAGAAAGCAGTAGGTTTATGATGACAAGAAAAAGACTTCTCTTCATTTTTATAGCAATTGGGCTTGTTTTGTGCTGTATTGGCTGTGCCGCTCCTATGGCAGAACCAACATCTGTACCAGCTACAGAACAACCAACACCTGTACCGCCGCCAACCGCCGCACCCACAGCACCATCTGCGACACCGATGCCGACCGTTGCGCCGACACCGACCGTCGCACCGACCCCGACAATGACACCAACCCCGACGGCGGTTCCAACACCACTGCCAACCCCGACACCAACCCCGACCGCTGTGCCAATTCCCATTGAGGAACTTCCTATCGACTATGACGCAATACGCACACTTAACGGTACAAAAGATGGCTGGGGACAGGGATACGAAAAAGATCAATTTAATCGTCCGACCTCTCCGCCGCATTATCAAGATTTATATGGCAAATACAATGCGTTTTTTATCATGGAAAACACACCGAAGTTTTATCTGACATTTGACGAAGGATATGAGAACGGATATACACCGCAAATTTTAGATACCCTGCGTGATAAAAATACAAAGGCTACTTTTTTTGTAACTTATTCATATGCGAAAGAAAATCCACAGCTTGTCAGAAGAATGATTGACGAGGGACATGTTGTTGGAAATCACAGTTATACTCACCCGTCATTGCCCGATATTTCTCTTGAAAAGGCACGTGATGAGATTGTTAAATTGCACACCTATATCCGTGATAATTTCGGATATGAGATGACTGTTTTTCGTGCGCCGATGGGCGAATTTTCAGAGCAAACTTTGGCGCTTACAAACGAATTGAATTATAAATCCGTATTTTGGAGTTATGCCTATAAAGACTGGGAGCCAACAGAGCAAATGGGCGTAGATGCCTCCTTTGAGCAAATCACCAAAAATATTCACAACGGTGCAATTTTTTTACTGCACGCTGTTTCTTATGATAATACACAAAACCTGTCCCGATTTATTGATGCAGTTCGTGCGGCTGGTCTTGAGGTTTTACCATTTTCATAAGGTTCTATGACATATGTTGCTTTGGCTCAATATTGTAAAAAAATAAAGAAAACACAAACAATCATTGGTGGCAATACTGTTTATTTGGAGTATGAAGATATTGAAAAATTAAAAGGATTTTAAGAATCAAATGGTTCTGTAAAGTTTAGACAAAGAAATAAGGAAAGTGATGAAATAACTGCGAAAGGCAATTAAAAGTGTTTGGTATAACCTCTGAAATATATAGGCTAAAAGTGATTACAAATATAGCTGATTTGTGTAAAACAGTGATTTTTTGAAGAAGTGTGCGGGTGACTGGCAGGATAGTTTTCTGATGAGATGAGTGGTGAATTGCAAAAAACCGCCGATATGGTAAACGAAACATATAGCCGCATTTTATCAAAAGGGGTTAAAGACGGGGTTAATCATCTTTAGCAAGTAAACAAAAAGCCGATAATATACACTATTAACGGCTTTTTTATGTGCCTAACATTGCCGAAAAAGATGCGTTTGCGGTCGGGCGCAGGTATAATAAAACGCTGAACCCTATCTTACGATATTGGGTCCAGCGTCACGCTGGCGGAGAAGGGGGGATTCGAACCCCCGGTACGCTATAAACGTACACCCGCGTTCCAGGCGAGCACCTTAAACCGCTCAGACACCTCTCCACGATTGCCAAGTCGATTAAAACCAAGCAAAAAATATTTTAACATAAAAATCACGATTAAACAAGAGAAATTATACTTTCTGTGCAAACTTCTCTAATTTGTTAATCTGTTCTTCAGAGCCGATTACAATAATCACATCATTGACCAAAATAATATCGTTTGGCATGGGGTTGATGTTGATGGTTTCATCTGAATGGCGAATGGCTATGATATTCACGCCATATTTTTTACGAAAATCAAGCTCTACCAAGGTTTTATCTGCCCATGAAGAATGTACTTCCAGCTCGGCAATGCCATAATCGTCAGATAATTCGATAAAATCAAGAATATTGGAAGAAAGAATGTTGTGCGCCACTCGAATGCCTGTATCCCGCTCTGGAAAAACGACCTTGTCCACACCCATCTTATATAAAACTTTGGCATGCACTTCGCTCTGTGCCTTTACGATGACAAGCCCAATGCCCTGCTCTTTGCAAATCAATGCTGCCATGATACTGGATTGGATTTCTCCAAGACACACACACGCAACATCAAAATTTCTAATACCCAATGATTTTAAAGCCTGCTCGTCTGTTGCATCTGCCTGTACGGCATGTGTTGCATAAGAAATGGATTGGTTGACCTTTTCCTCGTTGGCATCTATCACAAGCACTTCTGCACCTTGCTCTACTAAAGTTTTTGCAACGCTAGTGCCAAATCGTCCAAGTCCTATTACTACAAATTGTCTTTTCATATTGATACTCCATTCTGCTGATTAAGTCATTGCTTAACCAATCATAAGTTTATCTTCAGGATAGCGAATATTGACACTGCTTTGTTTTGACATTCTGCGTGCAAGCGCCAATGAAACAGTGAACAAACCAACTCTGCCGCCAAACATTGTAATCATAATTAAAATCTGACTGATGGGTGAGAGGGAGGCGGTGATTCCCGTAGAAAGACCAACGGTGCCAAATGCCGAAACCGTTTCAAAAAGCACATCAGAGATGGTAAGATTTCCTTGCTCAAAAATTGCAATCAGCGTGGTGATAACAGCAACAAAAAGAACGGATATGGTTGAGATTGCAATACCACGCATCATCAGTTGTTTGTTAATACGGCGTTTCATAATCACTGTGTCATCTTTTCCTCTGATAACAGTCGTCACAAAGAACAACAGCATAAGAGCGGTGGTGGTTTTGATACCGCCGCCAGTACCTGATGGAGAAGCACCAATAAACATGAGCGCAATGGTAATGATTTTTGAGGCGGGCATCAAGTCGCCCTGCGGTATGGTTGCATATCCTGCGGTACGGGGTGTTACGGATTGGAAAAGTGAGGCAAGAGCCTTATCTCCAAACGAAAGATTTGGCGCACCAAGCGTCTTTGGATTATGTGTTTCAATTAATATAAAAATCAAAAAGCCAATGGCGATTAACGCTACTGTGGCAATCAACACGATTTTGGTATGCAGAGAAAGCCGATATTTATGCGGCCTGCGAACCTTACGGTATAACTCAACCACCACAAAAAAGCCTAAACCACCAAAGATAATCAGTAGCATGATGGTGATGTTTACAAGCGGATCAAAAATAAATGGCTGAAGGCTTGTGCCTAAACCAAATACGTCAAACCCTGCATTGCAGAATGCGGAAATAGAATGAAATACGCTGTAATACATGCCAGTATTAAAACCGTATTCCGGAATAAATCTTGCAGCAAGCAGCGCAATTCCTGCCGCCTCACAAACCACTGTGACAAGCAATACATTACGTGTCATACGAACAACGCCCTGCAAGTTGGATTCGTTTAGCGAATCTTTTATGACAATGCGGTCTTTTAAGGTGATGCGCTTGCCGATAATCATATATACAAGAGAGGTTGCAGTCATAAAACCAATGCCGCCAAGCTGTATGAGTATTAGCATAGTTACCTGACCAAAGCCTGAAAGGGCAGAACCAATTTCAATTACGGAAAGCCCAGTCACACAAATGGCGGAAGTCGATGAAAAAAGTGCAGAGAGAAAACCAATTGACTTTCCCGTGCTTGATGCAACGGGCAGGCACAATAAAATTGCACCAATAACAATCATTCCGCCAAAACCCATCACAAGTACTTCCGCTGGGTTTAACCTGCGTATGTTCTTACCTAAAAACAATGCGTTTGTTCCTTTCAGTATAATTTGAAGAATATCTTCTATTATTATACCCTATTTTTAAAAAAAGGATAGTCTTATTTATTGATTTTAAAGTAAAAGTAGGCATATATCTGTGGCACAAAACTTTTTTTATATTTATTTTTGAAAATAACAGAGTATACTGGGTATTTTTGCACGAATTTTCATGATATATCTCATATTTTAAAAAAAATCAAGAAATTTGTCATAATTTTATCGCTTAATGAATATAATACAATATAATGATTTTTTATCATTGAAAATAAACGAGGAGAAGAGTAAATATGCAAACGAAGTTAAATACATTGATATTGGAAGATGATGAAGTCATCGCAAACAAGCTCAAAAATTATTTGAATGCAAAAGATGAATTTTTGAAAGTGGATTGTGCATACAGTGTACGAGAGGCGAACGAATTTATTAGCATGACAAATTACGATATGCTAGTACTGGATATTATTATGCCTGCGTGCGACGGATTTGGGTTTTTGGAGATGCTCTCGCATCAGAAAAAAAGTCCGTGTACGATTATGGTTTCGGCGGTTAATAATGAAGCAATTATTAAAAAAGCATTCTTGATGGGTGCAAAATATTATATGATTAAGCCATATGAAAACGAGATTATGTATCGAAGAATTTTGGATGTGATGAGATTAAACGCTGTAAAAACAACAGATGAGTTTTATACACCGACTGTATCAAAAAATATCGAGCAGCGCATCACTGATTTATTTTTTGCATTGGGGATACCGCCGCATCTGAAAGGATACCAATATTTAAAAGAGGCGGTGCTGCTTGCTATGGAGGATCGAATGATTATTTATAGTGTAACCAAAAAGCTGTATCCAGCGATTGCAAAGAACCTAAACAGCACACCCACAAAAGTGGAATTATCCATTCGCCATGCGATTGAAGTGACGTGGGAACGTGGCAAACTGCGTGGCGGTATGCAAGTTTTGGGGTTTGAAATGAAAAATAAAAAACCGACGAACAGTGAGTTTATAGCACTTGCTGCTGATAAACTGAGCTTAGAATAAAAAAGGCAAATAGAACAAGCGGGCGATATGCACCAAGAAAAGGGGGGCATATCGCTTTTCATATTTATGCATAAAATGAATATAGAAAGCAAAAAATGGGAAATGAATAAATGTGGAATAGGTGAATAAAAATGTGGATAGCTTTTTCTGGAAAGACGGTTAAACTGCTATTTTGTGTATGACTATGTGGATAAGTAGGATAACTATATGAATAATCAGGTGATTCTGATGAATATTACACAATGCACTCTAAAATTTTACAGAAGTGGAAGACACTAATTAAAGCATATTATGCAGTGATATGCAGAAATTATTCATAAAATGAATAAACAAGAATGCAAAAAATATTGGGAAACAGCCTATTTTGATACCATGTCATAGAGAACTCTGCGTGGAAATTATGGATAAAAATATGATATAATGGCAGTGCAAACGAGAATTGATAAAATGAGGAGGGGGATTTTATGAAAATATTGGTGCTGAATGGTAGTCCAAAAGGAAAAAACAGTATTACGCTGCAAACGGTTCGGTATATACAAAAGAAATTTGAACAGGATCAGTTTGAAATTCTTCATGTAGGACAACAAATTAAGAAGTTAAGCGATGCACAGGAACTTCAAAAATGTATGCAAAAGATGGACGAAAGCGACTTGGTACTTTTTTGTTATCCCGTCTATACCTTTGGTGTGCCGTATCAGCTGCACAAGCTGATTGAGCTTTTAAAGGAACACAGCTATCAAACTAAAGCGGAATTTGCAACGCAAATCACAACTTCTAAGCACTTTTATGATGTGACAGCACATCGGTTTATGCAGGAAAACTGCTATGATTTTGGGTTTTCGGTGATGGAAGGTTTGTCGGCGGATATGGACGATTTACTGACACCGCAGGGCAGAGCTGATGCGCTTGCTTTTTTTGGCTATGTGCATTTTTGCGTGGAAAAGAAGCTGGCAACGAAAAAAAATCAAGTAAAAAAACAGCTACAAATCTATCAATCCAGCGCACAAGAAACTGCTAAAATAGAGGGAGGCGATACGGTGATCGTGACCAATATGACACAGCAGGACGTGTCGCTGCGTGCAATGGTAGACGATTTTATCAAGATTTATCCTTATCCTGTACGTGTCATTAACATTGATGAATTTGCATTTGCAGGCGGATGTCTGGGGTGTTTTGCCTGTGCGACAAATGGAGAATGTGTGTATAAAGATGGATTTGACCGTTTTTTACGTGAAAAAATACAAACAGCACAGTGCATTATTTTTGCGGCGGCAATCAAAGACCATTTTTTTGGAGCATCTTTTAAGCAATATGACGATAGGCAGTTTTGTAACGGACACCGTACGGTAACAATGGGTATGCCAGTGGGATATATTCTAAGCGGTGCATATAGCCAAGAATCCAATCTTCAAATGATTATCGAAGGCAGATGCGAGGTGGGCGGAAATTTTCTTGCAGGTGTTGCGTGTGATGAAGGGGAAGATACGCTTCAGCAATTGCAGGCACTGTCCGATAAGACGGTGTATGCTCTGCAAAACAAGCTGACCTTGCCGCAAAACTTTCTGGGTGTGGGCGGTACAAAGATATTCAGAGATTTGATTTATGTGATGCGTGGGCTGATGAAAGAAGACCACCGCTTTTATAAAAAGCATAAGATTTATGATTTTCCGCAAAAGAAAATCGGAACGATTTTAAAAATGCAGATGGTGGGTATGCTGATGAGCATTCCTGCTGGACGCAAAAAAATGAAAACGATGATGGGAAATGCAATCATCAAGCCTTATCAAAAAGCAATTGACGAGAATGATAAAGGCGGCGAATGAGTATGAAAATAGTGGTCATAAACGGTAGTGAAAGGAAGGGAAGCACCTATCATTTTACACAGCTTTTGATAGAGCAGATGGAAGATGTACAGGCAACGGAGTTTTTTTTACCCAAAGATATGCCGCAGCTTTTTGGGCTATTCCGCTATGATTTTTAAATCTTTTGATACCGTAATATCTGCCTCACAGCACTGCTTGATTTCTTCAACCGTGGTATGCCAAAAACGCTCTGTCAACAAAAAACCACTGGGTGTGATTTTAAAAACACCGAGTTCTGTGACGATTTTGTCGACGCAGTTTGGTGCAGTAAGCGGAAGATTGCAGTTTTTAACGAGCTTTGGTTTGCCGTTTGCAGTGTGCTGCATAGCGATGAGAACCTGCTTTGCGCCGACGGCTAAATCCATTGCGCCGCCCATGCCATGAATGCTCTCTCCAGGGATAATCCAGCTTGCAAGGTTTCCATGCTCGTCTACTTGCAGAGCGCCGATGACACATTTATCAAGGTGACCGCCACGCATGATGCTAAAAGCCATGTTGCTGTCGCAAAAACTTCCATAGGGTAAAATAGATGCGGCAAATCCGCCTGCACCAACGACATCTTTATCAAATTCATCAGGGGTTGGGCCCATACCGATGATTCCGTTGTCTGTGACAAACACAACGTGGGTATCCTCCGCCAGATAATCAACTACCAAGGTGGGAATTCCTACGCCTAAATTGACAACATCACCATCCTGTAATTCTTGTGCGATGCGCTTTGCAATGATTTGTTTTGCATATTCATTATCGTTCAGCATTCTTTTACTTCCTGTCTTATTTGTTAGATGAGATGAAACTTCTGAGCAGAAACGCCGTTTTGAGGTTTCTGTTTTTATATATCAGAAGTTCTGCCTATATTTAAAAAAAACATCATATATTGTAAATCAGTCATTTTTTACAATATAATCTACAAAAATCCCAGAGGCACTGATTTCATTTGGATCTAGATGCTCTACAATCTCGTCGGCCTGAGCGATGACGGTATTTGCCGCCATTGTCATGATGGTGTTATAGGTTGCGGTAGTGCCGTGATAGCTCATATTTCCAAACAAATCAATTTTAGATGCTTTGACAAGCGCAACATCTGCAAAAATTGGTTTTTCAAGCAAATAATCCACACCGTCAAGATTGAGTACTTGCTTGTCGTTTTGCACTTGTGTACCCACACCGGTTTTGGT
>JAVXBD010000014.1:26719-29918 GCA_036660175.1 Christensenellaceae bacterium
AGAAACCCACCGATTCCTGCACCTGCCGCACGAATGCGCTCAGCAAAAGTACCCATTGGTACAAGCTCAGCTTTGATTTTTCCTGCCTTGATAAATTCGCCTGCCTGCGTGTTTAAACCCACATGGCTGACAATCAGACGGTTGATGCAATCGTTTTTAATCAATAATCCGATGCCTTTTCCTTTGATGTGGCAGTCGCTGGTGATGACGCACAGCTCTTTTATGCCGCTTTGTGCGATATGTTTAATGATTTTGTTTGGCACGCCGCAATGCGGCTTATTTCAATCAACTTATTCAATGAATGTCCTCTGTTCTTTGCTTTTGCACAAAAATAATGGTGAGCAAAACCCACTTGATTATTTTATAATAATACTGTTTAATATGCAATGCTCACTTTTTTTGAAAAACGATATTGTATATTCGTATGAATTTCGTTATGATAGGATAAGCATACCAGACTCGAATCTGATATGCTTAAGGAATTTTTAAATAGAGATGCGAACCTGCGTGCTTGAAATAAAGGACTTTTGCCCTACTGCACCGTTCGTATCTGATATGCTTAAGCAAGGAAAACAGATATGCAAAACGAAACAGAGCAGGGTATAGGCAAAAAAACATATCGTATCACGCTGGTGATTATTTTTACGACCTTATTGTTATTTGGGATTCTGGAAAATATCAAAAGTGTTGCATTCCCCTTAATCAAAAGCGAATTTGGCACAAATTATGATGAGCAAGGCGGGCTGGCGGCATTTTCGTGGTTTGGCTATGTTATTTTTTGTTTTATTGCAACGCTTGCCATACAAAAGTTCGGTATAAAGAAATCAATTATGACAGGCTATGCACTGATTATTTGTGGGATATGCGCAACGTTTTTTGCACCAAATTTTATCATGGTAACCATTGCATTATGGATTATTAATACAGGTTTTGGATTTTTTGAGGTAGGGGCAAATTCACTTGCGTCCATGACCTTTACCAAAAAGACGGCGTTGATGTTGTCGCTTATGCACTTCTTTTATGGTGTGGGTGCGATTATTGCCCCCATTCTTTCGGGGATTGCCATTAACAGCTTTGATGTTTCGTGGCGTGTGATTTATGCAGTGATGGTGATTCCTGTGGTCTTTATGCTGATATTCATTTTTAAAACAAAGATGAATAAAAACGTGGAAAAGCCGCAGGAGGCACAGCACGAGGTCAAGCTGAATTTCGTATCGGTTGTAAAACTGCCGCTGGTGATTCTCTTTTGCTTGCTGCTGGGGCTTATGGAAGTCATTGAATTTTCGGTGGCGAACTGGGGTAATTTTTATTTGTCAGATGCCTTACATCTGGATGTTGCAACGACAGGAGCGCTGTTCGTATCGGTTTTTTATATTCTGTTTACGCTTTCAAGGCTTGTGATGGCACCAGCAATTGAAAAAATCGGGTATTATCGAACGATGTTTTTAGCAGTGGGCAGTACGATTGTTTTATACATTGTTGGATTGCTGTCAAAGACAAGCGGAATTTGGGCATTGTGTGCAACGGGATTTTTTATTGGAATCATGTGGCCAACCCTCATGTGCATTGTGTTTAAAATTTATAAGGAAAGATCTCCTATGGTCAGCAGTGTTATCATCACCATATCAGGAGCAATCAACGGTGTGATGCAATTGGCGACAGGCTGGGTAATGCAGCGTGCAGGAAGTTTGATTGGGTTTTCAATGAGTATTGTGTATTGCTGTATCACTATCATTCTGTTATTATTGATTATAAAGCAAAGCAAGACACAAAAAGTAATAAGTCGATTATCGGCGATTGCAAAATGACAATTGAGCATTTGCCGCAAAATATAAAAGTAGAGATGGAGAGAAAAAATGGTTGATGTAGTATGCGTAGGGCATATTTGCCTTGATTTTACACCAAAATTCCCCAGCAGAAATTTGCAGCTCAAAGATATTTTTGTGGGCGGAAAACAAAGCGATGTGGAGGGAATGGATATTTCCACAGGCGGTAGTGTTGCCAATACAGGTGTTGCGCTAAACCGCTTGGGCATCAAAACACCGCTGATGGCAAAGGTGGGCGATGATGAAATCGGCTCGCTGATTGGCGATGTGCTTATCAAAAAAGGCGGAAATGGTGACTATTTAAAAGTATCAAAAGGCGAAAGCTCGTCATATTCTATCGTGATTGCAGTACCGGGGTGCGATCGTATTTTTTTGCATAGCCCTGCGGTAAACGATACCTTTACAAGTGACGATATTGATTTTTCGGTGATTGCACAGGCAAGACTGATGCACTTAGGCTATCCGCCGCTGATGCGGCAGTTATATCTAAATGAGGGTGCGGAGCTTACCAAAATACTCAAAAAAGCAAAGGAATGCGGTGCGTGTACTTCCATAGATACCGCCTATCCCGATCCGTCCTCGCAAAGCGGAAAAAGCGACTGGGATAAGATTTTTAAAAATGCACTGCCATATACGGATATTTTCACGCCAAGCATTGAAGAAATTCTGCTGATGCTTGACAAGCCGCAATATGATGCACTTAAGGCAAAAGATGACGATATTCTAAAGAACATCACCATGGAGATGATTTCAAAAATTGGAGAAAAGCTGATTGGCATGGGTGCAAAAATTGTTGTGCTGAAATGCGGAACGCTGGGATATTATGTAAAGACCGCATCAAAAGAAGCACTAAGCAGTATGAGCATTATCAAAAATGCAGAGGAATGGGCGGATAAAGAGCTGTTCTCGGGTATTTTTTATGTAGAAAAAGTAGCCTCGGCAACGGGTGCAGGCGATACAAGCATTGCAGGATTTTTGGCTTCCATTTTAAAAGGATATAAGCCAGAGCAGGCTATTAATATTGCGTGCGCAACGGGTGCTTATTGTGTGACGTCCTTTGGGGCGGTGGATGCAATTGTGCCGCTTGAAGAAATTGCTGCAAAGGTGGACAGCGGCTGGGAAAAAAGAAAAGTAGAAGTTTGCGCAAAGGACTTTACGTACTGCGAACAATATAGAATTTATACAAAATAATTGCCTTGAAGCTAAATATTGGGGCAAGACAATCTATCATGGGAAAAGAGAAATCAGAAACAGCGGGATTCGTAAAGGATGCCGCTGTTTTTAGTATAAGGTGACGAGAGTGAAATCCACACGTTTCTTGCTTGCCGCTTGCCCGCACTGCTTCGTTATCCTCGCTCGCCTTAGCTACGGCT
>JAVXBD010000015.1:0-28895 GCA_036660175.1 Christensenellaceae bacterium
TACCCAAAGAACTGTGGGGCGGCGGAATCGCCCCACACCCCTACCGTTCCTGCGGAATGCTTGCATGGAGTGCTTTGTGAGGTTCGAGGGTAGACAGGACAGAGAGAAATGAGTGAGATTCGGGTGTGCATGGATTCCTTTGGGGGTTCGAGGACAGACAGGATAGAGATGAAATTGAGTGAGGATAAACAAGCAAAGGGTGAGGAGTGACGAAGGATTATGGAAAAATCGTCTAGTGTGGAACGGCAGTTGTTTATATTATCGCTGTTGTCCCAAAATAAAAAAGGGTACACAGTAAACGAGATTGTTGACAGCCTGCAAAACATGGCGGATATTGAGGTTACACGCAGAATTGTTTTGCGTGATATGGATTATATTTCGCAAAACTTTTTCGTATATGAAGAGGAACATGGCGCAACGGTATATTATAAAGCGGATAAATATGTGCTGTCTGACATTGATTTTACGATTTCAGAGATTATTGCACTGTATTTTGTAAAAGAAGTGCTGACCTCTTATAAATCACTGAGTATTGCTTCTGATGCGCTCAAAATTGTTGACCGTATCTTTGGAAAACTGCCCAATCTTTCTCAGACGACTCTTGCAAATATTGAAAAAATGATTAAAGTAGTGCCTGTGGCGGCGATGACCGAGAATATTGACGAAAAAACGTTACAGACACTGACAACGGCAGTGAGCGAAAAACGTTGTATTGATGTTTCTTACAGTTCTTTTTCAAAAGGAGAAACGGTGCAACGTCGATTTGATCCCTATGTACTGGAGATTCGTGAGGGGTGCTGGCACAGCATAGGATTCTGTCATTTACGCAAGGCGGTTCGTGATTTGCGTGTGTCACGCATGAATAAAATTTGTGTGACAGATGAAAAATTTGAAATTCCACAGCGTTTCTATGAAGAATATCAAAAAACCAGATTTGATAAGCTTGCTGGCGATAAGATATGTGATATTACAATCAAATTTGAAAATGATGCGGCACGCCTTTTAAATGAGTATTATACGCACAAAGCAGACGACATTACCAATTTGGAAAACGGTGATCTGATTTTTCATAAACGTGCGTCAATTACACCAGATTTAGTTTCGTGGGTGCTGTCTTTTGGGGCGGAGGTACAGGTTTTAGAGCCGCCAGAGTTAAAAGAATGCCTCGCACAGCAGGCAAAAAAAATGATGCAGCTATATGCAGACGAAACGGAGTATAAAAAATGAAGCAAAGAATGATTCTAAACGATATTTCTCCTGATTTTAAGCGAGATTTTCAGACGCAGACAGTCTATATCGAGCAAAAAAAGGAAGCTTGTGAAAGCTATATCAAAAAGATGCTTACAAGCAGCGGTGCAAAGGGAATCGTACTTGGAATTTCGGGCGGTATTGACAGCTTTCTTGTGGGGGCATTGTGTGCAAATGCTTGCAGAGATAAAGCAAAACGTCTGCTGCTGGTGATTCTGCCAAACAAGCAGCAAAGCGATTATGACGATGCAGTGGCATGCTGTATGCGTCTAAAAGAAATTTATGCTGAATGTGAAATACAGACCATTTCTATAGAAAACGGTTATGAGGGGATACGCAAGGATTTATCCGCTTCAGCCGCTTTTTTGGGTGATGCGTATGCCTTAGGCAACCTTGCACCACGTTTGCGCATGACGGTGCAGTATGCACTTGCCAGAAAGATGCTGGTGGCAGGAACGGACCATGCGTGCGAAAGCATAACAGGATTTTATACAAAATACGGGGACGGCGGTGTGGATTTTAATCCGATTGAGGAGCTTGTCAAAGATGATATATATGAGATGTCTGCACTTTTTTACGCACCGCAAAACGTGATGCACAAGAAACCTGCCGCAGGTCTGGGGATTACCGATACAGACGAGCAGGAGCTGGGTATGAAATATACCGATATTTGTGCTTATTTAAAAGGGCATACCATTGCCGACCAACAAAAATTGGAGCAGAAATATGAGCAGAGCAAACACAAACGTGCAGTGCCTGCTTCGCCAAAAGACGACTATTATGTGCCGCCGCAAAGAACGGTGGTGGTGGTGGATCTTATCCATGCCTTTGTAGATGGAACGCTTGCGTGTGAAAACGCAGCAAAAGCGGTGAAACACACGATTTCATATATCAATTCGCAGCCCATGCAGCCTGTGCTTTATGTGGCGGACGCACACCCAAAGGAGCATTGCTCTTTTGAACAAAACGGCGGAATATGGAAAGAACATGCCATATGCGGCACGCACGATGCACAGATGATGGAGTCCTTATATACGGATATTATCAAGACAACAAACACGCCGATTGCGCATTATAATGTGTTTCAAAAAGGCATGCAGGCCGATAAAGAGCAATATTCAGGATTTGAGGCAAAAAATGAATTTTATGGATTGCTAAAGGATAATCTGACCAAAGAAGTGGTGGTATGCGGTGCGGCGGCAGAATACTGCATTTTAAATACGGTGCGCCAGCTTAAAAAAGCGGGGCATATAGTGCTTGTACCGCCAGAATGCCTTGCGTATGTCACATCACAAGGCTATGAACAGGCACTTATCGAAATGAAAAAAGCAGGGGTACTATTTATATAAATAGAAATAAAGCAATAGAGGGATTATGATGGATATTTTTAAATATGTTGATGAAGTAGTGGAATTTTATGAAACGATTCAAGCAAAATATAAGCATATTGCGCATGACTTAAAGCACATGATGGAAGAAATTGTCGTAAAAAATTCGGAGTACACCTTAAATATTTCCTATCGTGTCAAAGAGCCGCAAAGTGTGCGTGAAAAGCTGATACGCAACAGCTATTATCGTTTGCATACCAGCAAAGAAGAAATTGTTGCCAATATACAAGACATCATTGGACTGCGCATTGAATGCAAGTTTACAGATGACGAAAAATACGTCTATTCGCTGATGGTGAAGCTGTTTGATAAGACAGACGACCAAATCTTTTTTTACAACAAGAACTATCCAAAGATGCGGTTTAAGCTAAACGAAAAGCAGCCGTCTAAGCAAAAAAACGGGTTTGATATTTATAAGGTTGATGCGAGATATGAGGACAAAGAGGGAGATAACGACGTTCGTATCAACTTTGAAGTTCAGATAAAATCCATGGTTAATATGTTCTGGGGCGAAATTGAGCATAAGATTATTTACAAGAACCCCTCGTATTTTATGGTGGAGCAGCAGGTTGCGGAAAGCATGATGTCCATTAAAGAGAACTTAAATCTTGTCGACCATCAGCTGCACGAGCTATACAAGCGCTATAAGCGTGATGATAACTCAAAACTGCAATATCGCAAAGAAAATATCGAAAACATCTTGTCAAAGCTAATTCATGATACCATTGCACGAAAGATGAAAAACGATTTGGGGTTTGTGGTGCAGTTTAAAGAGAGCTGCGACAGCATTGTCGATTATATTTTCATTGTCAATAATGCTGCACAGATGGAGGATTATGGGCGTGTGATGATGGACACGTTTTATATTGCGAGCAACATTGCAAAAGAGGAGCTTAATTTTCGTGACATCTTAACACTGGAACACGAGATGAATACAGGTGACGCTTTTGTGGATACGGTAGGGGTAACCATACAAAAACTGATGAATGTGGACTTTAACTGGCATCTTTACTGCATGATACTTTTTGAGCTGGAGCGTGGAAACAACGTTGGCGATTTAGAAACATACCTGCGGTATTATAAAGGGCGGCTGACTGCAAATGCAGAGCTTGGACGTTTAGAAGAAGTATATCCAGAAGAAATAGGCAAAAAAATTAAGCAGGACTTGATTGCCGAAATGGCATACGTTTTTAGACGGCACGCAGATATTACACTGCTGCATACAGAGGGCATACAGGCACTTACAAAGGCACTTAAAAAGACGGTGGACAACATCATCAAAGACAAGCCAGACTGGAACAAGGAAAAGTCTATTTATTTTTTATATCTAAACAACAGCGTAAACCTATAAGACGAAATGAGCTGTGTGGTGCATCAAACAGGCAACATAAACTTTTTGCTGATTTGCAGGGAGAGGGGCTTTGCTGTTATGCAGAATATCGGCGGTGCATAGCCTTAAAAATTGACAACAACACGTGTTTGTCGTACAATAAAACAAATATAGTTTTTCAAATGAGAAAAGGAATAAGAGGCTAAAACTTATGAAAATTACACTTTTTGACGGAACGGTAAAGGAATTTGAACAGGGCAGTACGGCAAAAGAAATTGCCAAAAGCCTAAACCAAAAACTTGGAAAAACCGCATTGGCGGCAAAGATAGATGGGAAAGTGGTGGAAGTTGATACACCAATCACCCAAGACTGTACACTGGAAATCTTGACGTTTGAGGACGAGCAAGGCAAAAAAGCATTATGGCATACGGGTTCGCACGTGCTTGCACAAGCTGTAAAAAGATTGTTTCCTGATGCGAAATTTGCAATTGGACCTGCGACAGATAGCGGTTTTTATTATGATTTCGACAAAGAAACTCCGTTCTCCAATGAAGATTTGAGTAAAATCGAAAAAGAAATGAAGAAAATCGTGGCGGAAAATATTCCGATTGAAAAGTTTACGCTGGGAAGAAGCGAGGCGCTAGAGTTTGTAAAAAATGAGCCTTATAAGACTGAGCTGATTTTGGATTTGCCAAAGGACGCTGTGCTAAGCTTTTATAAGCAGGGTGATTTTACGGATTTATGTGCTGGCCCACACGTACAAAGCACTGGTAAAGTAAAAGTGCCAAAGCTGCTAAGAACGGCGGGTGCTTATTGGCGTAGAAACGAAAAAAACAAGATGCTGCACCGAATTTATGGCACAGCATTTTTAAGCCAAAAAGAGTTGGACGAGTATCTTGAGCAGATGAAACAGGCAGAAGAGCGTGACCACAACAAGCTGGGGCGAGAGCTTGGATATTTTACGACGCATGCAGCAGTGGGACAGGGTTTGCCGCTGATTATGCCAAAAGGTGCTAAGACCATTCAGGTTTTGCAGCGGTTTATTGAGGACGAAGAAGAAAAAAGGGGATATGTTCTTACAAAAACACCGTATATGGCAAAGAGCGAGCTGTATAAGATTTCGGGACACTGGGATCATTATCAAGATGGCATGTTTGTGCTGGGTGATGAAGAAAAGGGCGAGGAAGTGCTGGCACTGCGGCCGATGACCTGCCCATTCCAATACATGATTTATAATGCACAGCAGCATTCCTATAAAGATTTGCCAATTCGGTATGGCGAAACTTCCACACTTTTTAGAAACGAGGCATCAGGAGAGATGCACGGGCTTATCCGTGTGCGCCAGTTTACACTTTCGGAGGGACATATCGTCTGCACGCCGCAGCAGTTAGAAAGCGAAGTTATGGGCGTGGTAGATTTGATAAAATATGTGATGGGCTGTATTGGCATTGAAAATGACATCACATACCGATTCTCAAAATGGGATCCAAATGATGCTGAAAAATATATCGGAAATCCGCAGCTATGGAACGAAGTAGAAACGGTGATGAGGGGGATTTTAGATCATATTGGTCTATCCTATAAAGAGGCTGTGGGCGAGGCGGCTTTTTATGGTCCAAAGCTGGATATTCAGTTTAAAAACGTATTTGGCAAAGAAGATACCATTATTACCGTACAGATTGATTTTGCACTTGCAGAGCGTTTTTCTATGACCTATGTGGATAGTGACGGTGTAAAAAAGATGCCGTACATCATTCATCGTTCGTCGATTGGCTGCTATGAGCGCACACTTGCAATGCTGATAGAAAAATATGCAGGGGCGCTGCCTTTGTGGATGATGAGCGAGCAGGTTCGGCTCATGAACATTACAGACGAGGCGGCGGCATACTGCCAAGAATTTGCACAAAAGCTGCGGGCATACGGTGTGCGGGTAACGGTGGACGATCGTCAAGAGAAAATCGGATATAAAATCCGTGAGGCTCGTAATGAGCGTATTCCTTATATGCTGGTGGCGGGCGAAAAAGAACTGGCAGAGCAAACTTTCGCAGTCAGAAAACGTGGACAGGGCGATATTGGCGGCATGGGTCAGCAGGAGCTTTTGGAATTAATTGTAAAACAGATTGCTGAAAAGGTGATTTTTTAGAATTTTTAATTGTATAAGAGTATCCTATGTGAAAGCGATGAGAACGGCATCAATAAAGAAAATGAAAAAGCAGCGAAAGAATATATGTTTTGTTGCTTTTCGCTTTTTTAGGGTATCTCTATATAGAACTGCTTGTTTGGTAAATGGAAGTTGTTTTTTGTTGATTTAATTGCGTTTTTTTAAAAAAAAGTGTACTATTAAAAGAAAAAGAGTGTATATCTGAATCATCATCAATATAGGAATCATCATGCTTTCAGAAATTTGGAAGTATCGGAGGACAAACGTGAAAGTTTATTTCTACAAAGCGGTCGATAAAGACGGAAAAAAAGTAAAAGGAAAAATAAGTGCAGAGAGTTATGCCGATTTTAAACAGGCATTAAACAATATGGGGCTTTTTTGTATAGAATATTCGGTTCAAACGGATATTGCCAAGGAAAGCAAAGCCGCTTTTCGTATTCCTTTAAAGGAATTATCAATTGTATGCAGGCAATTTGCAGCAATGCTAAATGCAGGGTTAGGCGTTGTTAAGAGCTTAGACGTTTTATGCGACCAAACAGAAAATGTCAAGGTGCGTGGCGTGCTTTATGCGGTGATGGAAGATGTACAAAAAGGTTTTGCCCTGCATATTGCCATGAATAACCAAACGGGTGCTTTTCCTTTTTATTTGATAAGCTCGGTAGAATCGGGAGAAGAAAGCGGCACACTTGATGATGTGATGCAGCGTATGTCCGATTATTTTGAAAAGCAATATAAGACACGTAAAAAAATATCAGGCGCATTGACCTATCCAATCATTTTGGCGGTTTTGTGCGTCAGCGTGGTTATTTTACTGCTGGTGTTTGTTGTACCAAAGTTCTTGACGATGTTTGAGCGAAACGGCGGAGATTTGCCGCTGCCAACACAGGCATTATTGGCAATCAGTAATTTCTTTGTTACACAATGGTATGTGGTACTGATTGTTGTTGCAGCCATTGCAATTGGGATTACCATTATTAAAAGAGTGCCAGTGACAAGGCTTGCGTGGGATACGATGATACTTAGGATTCCGATTATTGGGAAATCCAAGCGGATTCTTTTAACTGCCCGCTTTGCACATACGCTTGCCACCCTTACAGCCAGCGGAATTTCTCTTTTGACAGCACTAGAAGTAGCGGCAAGAGTCATCAACAACGCCTACATTACCAAATGTGTGGGCCTGATTTCTGAGGATTTAAAAAAAGGTGTAACGCTTAGTGAATCCATTAAAAAGTTTGATGTTTTCCCACCGATGTTTGTGTCCATGATTGCAATCGGTGAAGAATCGGGAGAGATGGACGCACTGCTTCAAAAAACGGCAACGTATTACGATAGCGAGGCTGACCGTGCAGTTACAAAACTGGTAACGATGATAGAACCACTGATGATTATCTTTATGGCACTTGTCATTGGGTTTATCGTGATTTCTGTCATATTGCCGATTTATAGCATGTACCAAAATATTCTTTAGAGGTGAACGGATTTGATAACGCTTGATATTGGAAGTAAATATTGTAAGATTATTTATGCAGCTACCACCAAAAAGAGCATAAAAATCAAAAAAAGCTTAATGGTAAAAACCCCTGAAAACGCAGTGGAAAACGGGTTTATTACCGATGTGACGGCGGTTGCCGATGTGATTTCGCAGGCGATTTCTTCAACACGTATCAAAGATACACAAGCCATTGTGTGTGTGGCAAGCTCACAGATTGTTGCAAAAGAGCTTCAATTTCCAAAGGTGGATATAAAAAAGCTGGATAAGATGATTGCAATGGCGATGGATACGTATTTAAAGACGGAAGAGTACTCTGTGCAGTATACCTATCATATCGTAAAAGATATGGTGCATACGCAGATTTACGCAATTCCAGAAACAATTATCGAAAAGTATAAGCAGCTTTTGACGCAGATAGGGCTTGTGCCTGTGGCGATGGATGTTAATTCCAATGCCATTGAAAAGCTTATCAAAGTGATTAAAATTATGCCTGATAAAGCGCATATGATTGTGGCGGATATTGGATATGATGAAATCAAAATGCACATTTTTTCGGAGGGGACTTTTGAATATACAAGATGTGCAAAAATCAATATTGATTATATGAATAAATTACATATTCAAGAGTTGTTTCTTCAGGGCGAAGAACCGAATGAGAATGATGTGAACTATTCTATTTTTGTCAGTGCGATTTGTGATGAACTGCAAAAAATGATTCAGTTTTATTCGGCTAAGGGTGTGCCAAACGATGCACTGAGCATTTGTTTGTGCGGAGGAACTTCTCTGCTTTGTGGGCTTCCCCAAACCATTGAAAGTGATTTAAACGTTCATGTTGTGAGGATAGAAGAGATGAACCATGTAGAGCTAAATGGAACAAATCCAGCGCAATATATCAATGCAATCGGCGCACAAGTAAGACTGTGAGGGTGAATTGATTTGAAAGATATTAATTTTTTTACAAGTATCAAACAAAATAAGCCGAAGAAGAAAATCAATCCGCTTGTTAGAAACGGCATCATCATATCCTGCATCTGCGCACTTGTGGTTGTAGGAAGTTATGTCTTTATGACGATGAAAACAAGCAATGTAAAGGCGGCTGTGGCACAGCTTGAAGATAAATACAATGAGTCTGAAAGCGCAAAGCAGCTACACGATTTTGAAGCGAAACAGGAAGAATTGATGCAGCTTTCTGACTATGTAATGCACGCAAATGCACTTACAAAAGCAATTGACGCATATCCTAAGATTGATGAGGCGTTTTTAAAGGCAGTTGCATCAAAAATGCCAGAGGACGTAAAAGTGGTGACAACGCAATATACGCAAGGTGTGTTTACGCTACAGTGTATCAGCAAGAACTCGCTTTCGCCAGCAGCTTTTGCAGCGGCATTGCGTGAGATAGAGGGCGTTTTAGACGTGCAGTATCCTGGATATGCTATGGTCAATGTTGATACGGCACCCATAGAAGAGCCGCAGATTCCGCAGATTGATGCAGGACAGGAGCAAGCGGCAAAGAAGCCAGAGCCTAAGGAATCGGCAAAACCGACACAGCAGCCGCAGACACAAACAGATATTTCCTTTACAGTATCTTGTATTCTTAAGGGAGGTGAGGCAAAATGACACTTTCCAAGCGTGAAATAGTATTGGTTTTTGTTCTTGTCATTGTTGCAATTTTTGCATTGGGTTTTTATTTTGTTGTGATGCCCACAATGAATCATATGAATGAAACTGCTCAAGCATTAGAAGATTTAAAAAACAATGTGATGGTAAGCGAGGTCGAAGCACAGCAGGCGGCATCTATGCAGGAGCAGTTAGATGCTAAAAACAAGGAAGCAGAGGCGGCGGGAACGGCGTTTTTTGATCCATTACATCAAGAGCAAGCGGAGTATTGGTTTGGTGAGCTTGCAGATAAAAGCAATCTAAAAGTGCAGTCTATCAGTCTTTCTCCTGTGCAGGAAACGCAAGCAGCATATGCACCAGAACAAAACGGCATGCCGATAACAGATCCAGCAGCGATGCCAAGCACCATGCCAATTGATCCAGCAGCGATACCAAGCACTGCACCGATGACGGATATAGCATCTGTGCCAAGTGCAGCACCTGCCGATGTTTCTGCCGAGGCGATTGCAGCGGGAAACAAGACCAATGCGATTTTTGTCAGCGCAGTGGTATATGGAGAATACGCACAGATTCAAGGTTTTTTACAGTCTGTATATGAGAATCCTTATGCGGCGGTGATTGATAATATTGTCATTTCACAGGCGCAGGACGGCGGATATGCGATGAACATTACCCTGCACGTTTTTGGTATTTCAAAGCTAAAGCCAGCACCTGCACACGAGTTTTCACAGCCATCAGGGCAAAGCGTATTGATGAAATAAGTCTTTTGAAGCGTGCAGACAGCTAAATTTTTAGCAGGCATTTATGGCAATCAGTACGACGTATGTACTAAAAAATCAAGACGGAATGGCGGAAACGTTATTAAAAAAAAACCAAGCGGAGAAGATGTAGGAATAACATGAACACACAAAATAAAATAATCGAAAAACTGAAAAGCAAGAGGGGAAGCACTTTGGTGCTTGCTCTTTGTGTGTTTGCATTGATTGTGACAATTGGCATGAGTGTTATCATGGTTGCAGGTGTATCGCATAACCAAACTACAAAAATTTTGGGCCAAAAGCAGGCAGATTTTAGTGCGGAATCGGTTTTAAATAGCGTGATTTATAAAATTAAAGACGGAACAATCAATCCACAGGACGCAATTTTTAGCGACGAGGACATAGTAACGGGCAGCGGCAGTGATGCACATCTTGGGAAATACGAGTTTTTTATCACCAGATATAATCATACGCCTAATCTGTATAAAGTTGCGGTAAAGGCGGATTATAATGGGAGTATATCGGAAATCCACACCATTATGCAGTGTGATGATTTACCGTCTGGAGATATGTCGCAAGAGGAAAAAGAGATTCGGAAGCGGTTTGAAAATGTAATTGATGCAAATGGCGAACTGATCTATGTGCTTCCGCAAAAAGACAGTGCCATTGCGCAAAATATACAGGCAACGGGAAGTATTCGTGTACTCGATAAAATCAAGCAGGACACTGTGCTGAGCCTTGCAAAAGGTGCGGTGGTGACGCAGAATTTGCGTACGGTACGTCCACTTATTTTAAACGGAGCAGTGATAGGGACGGATACCAAAAAAAATGTGGTGCAGGTTTCAAACGATATTACCATCAGTGCAAATACGGTGATGCACGCAAAAGTGTATTCGACGGCAAATATTTACGCATACGGCAGTCAGATGATTGATGGAGCGCTTTTTGCAAACGGCAGTATTTATTTTGGCGGTACAAACACCTTAACAGAAACAGCACGAAGCCAAAAAGAAGTGGTGTTCTCGCCGAATGCGGTATTAAAAGGAAAAGGGAACGTGGTTTCAAACGAGCGTTTGACGGTGGGGAAAGGTTCTCAAATTGAAGCTTTGCTCTATTCAAACGGGGATATTGTGCTTAACGAAAACTGTAAGATTACTGGGGATATTATGGCAGCAGGAACGGTAACGGTGATGAAAGGCTGCACGATTAAAGGGAATATTACAGCAAAAAAGATAGAATTTCCACAGCAATCTGTCAATATGAACGGAAACATCATTTCTACGGGTGATGTAAATATTACATCCACACTGGGAAATGTTACCAATATTACGGGGGACATCAATGCAAACGGGAATATTTTGCTGGGGGAAGAGGTCCGTGTGAAAGGCAACGTATATGGACGAGGACCTTCGAGCAGCCTCACAGTACGTGGAGATAAAACAACAGTGACAGGAAATATCGAGCTTAACGGAACGATGAATTTAGAAAAAGGCACAATTTATGGGAACATCTCTGCGATTACCAGTTATAATCAAGGAAAGTCTTATGTATTTGGAAGCGTACTTACAAACGGAGATGTGACGGTTTCTGATTTTACGGCGTATATTGATAAGACGCTGACGGCTTCGGGAAATGCCTATTTGCCTGCGGCGATGTCGCCATGGGGCGTATCGGGCGGCATCATGAAGCTTGGCGGTGTATGCAACATTACCGTCAACGGTGCTATTATAAATGCAGGGGATATTCCGAAAATTACTCCTTTGGAGGTTTTGCCAGAGCTGATACCGATTACAATTGATACGATTAAATTTGGGGACGAGTTCACTTCTGAAAAACAGCCTTGGACAATTAAAAGTGCAGATATTCAAAGCGAGATGCTTGCCAATCGGTTTTCGGTTGATATAGATTTGCCTGAAAGTACCAGCGGATATGAGGTGGTGGGCAACAGCTATATCATCAGCCACCACAGTACCATTGAGGGGATTACGGGAAATGACTGGGCAAACGCCAAAAAGATTGTACTTGATGCGTCAAAAAGCGATTTATACATTACACTGGCTGCACCAAAAAATGAAAGCAAAATCGTTTTGCCTACAAATTTGGATATTGTGACAAAAGGAAAATACAATGTTTATCTGTTTATAGATGATCATGTATCCAGCTTTTATGTTCCTGTAAATTCATTTTTGGGTAGAGAAGAATACATCAATTTTGTGCCGCCAAACGATACGCTTGCACCAAATCTGTACCTTATTTCAAACGTAACAGGGGCGACGGTGGATCTTAGCAACGGTTCTGTTTATGCGTTTGTATATGTGCCAAGAGGCAAGGCGCTCGTCAATAAAATGACACCTGCAAATTTTAGCGCAAAGGTGTATGGAGCGGTTAATGCGGCGACTGTGGATACAGGAAACGGTATGAAATATATACAATATAGCCCGACTTATATTAATAAAGGCGGGGGAGAATTGCCCGAGGGAGTTCCACCAAGTGCAACGGCTTTGTGGACGGTAAGGGGGAAATACTATGGATTATAAAAAAACCCTGCGCTCTAAAAAAGCAATGACTTTGGTAGAAGTGATTGTGAGCGTTGCCATACTTGCTTTTATTGCGGTGGCGATGTTGGGGCTTTTGTTGCCTGCAATCAATCTGCAAAAAGATGCAACGATGCGTGATACAGACATCTATGAGTCCGCAGAACATCTTGCAATCAGTGTTGAGCTGGCTAACCCAACCAGCGGCGGAAATACTGTAGTAGATCCGTATTATTATATCAAATTTGATATTGGCGGTAAGCAAGTGGTATGTAAAGGCTCGCTTGTGACGACAAAGTCAAATGATGTGGATATGAAGGCGTTTGTACCGAAGGTGGCAAAGTAAGCATATGAAAAAATCAAACAAAAAAGCATTTACGCTGGTAGAATTGATTGTTGTGATTGCCATCATAGGAATTTTGGGTGTGGGGCTTATTTCGATGATTGTTTCGTCCACAAATGTTTTTTCGGTGGTAAGTGAAGGACTGGAAACCAAGATGGTTACAAACTCAGTGATGCAGCTTGTCACAAGCAAAGTTAGATTTGCCAAGGATTTGGCGGTGATGGACGAGGTCGAGATAACGGATAAAACTTATGAATATCTCTTTAGCAGAAACGGCAGACTGTATACGCAAATTGCCGATGAAATAACGGAAGTGTACCCTGAGGATTTCTATCATGGATATGATATTGAGGTTGTTTTTCACAAGGCAAGCGAGGCTACACTGCAAGTTAGTGTGATTATTAAAAAAGACGGGGTGCAGCAGTACGAGGCACAGACGGGCATTGGCACACAAAACACACCAAAGATTATGAATCATTCTACAAAAAAAAGCAATGTGATTCGATATTCGCTTGTCAGTGGAGTATAAAAGTGCGTTAGCCCAGCAGCGAAAAATACCAAGTGAGCATGGTATTGCCAAACAAAAAAGCAAGAATTGTGCCGATACAAAGCATGGGTACAAATGGAATGGCATCTTTGCCCTTGCGCTTTTTGGTTAAGAGGAGAATAGCACCGATGATGCCGCCTGCAAGGACGGATAAGAACAAGGCAAGCAGACCAAGCTTCCACCCGAGCAGCAGCCCAGCAGCAGCCATCAGTTTTACATCACCCATGCCCATTGCATTGCCTTTGCTGATAAGGACAATCAGCAGCAGCGGCAAAGAGGATGCAGCAACGCCAAGCAACCTTTCCCACCACATGATATATGGAAAGAAAAACGATAGAATACCCAGTACGGCAATGAAAATAGAGATGCCGTTTGGAAGCTCAAAGGTTTTAATATCAATGGCGGACGCAACAATTAGGACGGAAATAAAAGCCCAAGCGAACAGTGTTAAAACGTTCATGCCAAACACATAAAAGCTGAGTACAAAAAGTGCAGCGCACAAAAGCTCTATGACGGGATAAATGATGCTGATTTTGCTCTTGCAATGGCGGCACTTTCCCCGCAAAAACAGAAAACTAAAAACAGGGATTAAATCAAGCGCTTTTAAAGGCGTGTTGCAAGTCGGGCAGATAGAGCTACCCTTTGCGATAGACATCTGAATCGGAATGCGATAGATGCAAACATTTAAAAAACTGCCGATGCACAATCCAAGAATCAGTGCAAATGGCCAAAAAAACTGAAAATAAATCATAACTTTGCTACCTCAATCAATATTATATTTGAAAATGGGCAGAGTTACAACTATTTTATAAACGACACAAAGTCAAAATAATTTTGTAAAGGTGAAAAGTGATATGGCAATAAAAAACATACCAATCGGACAAATTCTTTTGCAGGAACAACTGATTACGCAGGACCAGCTTGAGCAGGCGCTCGTTATTCAAAAAGAAAAGGGTGCAAGGCTGGGCGATGTTTTAATTGACGAAGGATTTGTAAGCGAGATTGAGTTTACTAAGGCACTTGCAAAACGACTAAAAATTACCTATGTCAATTTAGACGACACAGTGATTAAAGAAAAGGCGGCACGGCTGATTACACGTGGGATTGCCGAAAAATATAATGCGATACCCGTAGATATTCAGGGGAATCATCTGATTGTTGCAATGAGCGATCCTATGAATTTCTTTGCGGCTGAGGATATTAAACTTTTGACGGGCATGGAGGTTGAGCAGGTTATTGCATCAAAAGGACAGATTGTAGATGCGATTGAAAACATTTATGCAAAGCAGTTTGCATATGAGGCGGCTGAAGATGTTTCCAAAGAGTTTGAAATTGTGACGCAAAGCGATATTCAGTCGATTGAAAACGATATGGAAAGCAGAGTAGATAGCGCACCAGTTGTGCGGCTGGTGAACTCCATCATGCTTCAGGCGGCGGCGATTGGCGCAAGTGATATTCATATCGAGCCATCTAAAACCAACACACGCATACGCATGAGGGTGGACGGAAAATTGCAGGAGATTATGACGCTTTCGATTGCTGCACATTCTTCCATTGTGACACGCTTAAAAATTATGGGTTCGATGAATATTGCAGAGCGCAGACTGCCGCTTGACGGGCGGTGCGAAACGGAAGTAAACGGTATGCAGCTTGATATGCGTATCTCTACATTGCCGACGGTTTATGGAGAAAAAGTAGTGGTGAGGCTGCTTGCAAGCTCTCTTTCTAAAGGCATTATCAACAAAGAAGATATTGGGTTTACAGCACATAATATGGCGATGTTCGATGATTTAATCAGGACTTCTCATGGTATTATTTTGGTGACTGGTCCTACTGGAAGCGGTAAAACCACCACGCTGTATGCGATTGTAAAAGAGATTTTAAATGCACAAATCAACATTGTAACGGTGGAAGATCCGGTTGAATATAAAATTGAGGGCGCAAGCCAAATGCAAATCAACACAAAAGCCGGCCTCACCTTTGCAACGGGACTGCGTTCTATATTGCGTCAAGATCCTGATGTGATTATGATTGGCGAAATTCGTGATAACGAAACCGCAGAGATTTCTATTCGTGCGGCAATCACGGGGCATTTGGTGCTTTCTACCCTGCATACAAACGATGCAATTACCACCATTAACAGATTGGTGGATATGGACGTGAAGCCGTATCTGGTGTCGGCATCTTTGGCAGGGATTATTGCACAAAGACTTGTGCGGCTGATTTGCCCAAAATGCAACAAGGAATACACCTCAAACGAAACTGAAAATACGGCGCTGGGGATTTCGGACAGCGTGACACTGCATAAGGGAACTGGCTGCCCGTTCTGTAACTATACGGGTTATAAAGGCAGAAAAGCGGTACATGAAATTGTGATTGTTGACGATGCGATGCGCTCTATGATTACAAAAGAAGTGCCGAGCAGCGTGATGTACGAATATGTAAAAGACAAGGGAACAACCACTTTAAAGCAAAACGTGATAGAGCTTGTACTTGCTGGAGAAACGACGGTGGAAGAACTGATTGAGGTCACTTATTCACTGTAATATGTATAATAGTACACCTTAAAAATAGGGGGCAAAGAGTATGGACAGCATCTTTGAATTGATACGATATGCAAAAGAGCATAAGGCATCTGATTTACATATTACGGTTGGAAAACCGCCTGTAGTGCGCATTGATGGCGAACTTGTCGATGTGCCTGCGTGCGAAGTGATAACACCTGACGAATCAAAACGCTTGATTTCTCTGATTTTAGGAGAGAAGCAGGAGCGGGAACTTTTGAGCCAGCGGGATACTGATTTTGCATATTCGGTGGACGGTCTGCGCCTAAGAATCAATGTGTATATGCAAAAAGGGTATCGGGCATGTGCCATTCGGCTTTTGGCGGATAAAATTCCGACACTTGACGAGCTTGCGCATCCGCCGATTTTAAAGACACTGTCGATGCTTAACCGAGGGCTTGTACTTTTAACAGGGCCTACTGGAAGCGGTAAATCCACTACGCTTGCGGCGATGATTGATTATATCAATGTCAATAAAACGGCGCATATTATTACGGTAGAAGACCCGATTGAGTATGTGCATGCGCACAAAAATTGCGTGATTAATCAACGTGAGTTAGGCGAGGATACGCACAGCTTTGAGGGGGCGCTGCGTGCGTGTCTGCGTGAAGATCCCGATATTATTCTTGTGGGAGAGATGCGGGATTTAGAAACGGTAAAGGCGGCAATTACTGCGGCAGAAACGGGGCATTTGGTGCTTTCGACGCTGCATACTATGGGTGCAGCAAATACAATTGATAGAATTATTGATATTTTTCCACCATCACAGCAGCATCAGATACGCATTCAGCTTGCAGATACCTTACAGGGTGTGATTACGCAGCAGCTATTGCCTTGTGCATCAGGTGAGGGCAGAATTGCGGCACTTGAAATCATGACAAAGACTGATGCAATCAGCAATCTGATTCGTGAGGGAAAGACGCATCAAATTCCAAACAGTATGCAAACGGGCAGAGCAATGGGTATGCAAAGCATGGATGTAGCACTGGGGGCGCTTGTAAAAGAAGGAAAGATTAGCATGGAACAGGCAAAAAAACGTTGTGTAAACGAAGTGGAGCTAAAAAGATATATCTAAGTAAAAATTGGTTTTTTAAAAGTTATTGCGTTGACACAAGGGTTAGATGACAGTATACTTATAGTGTTGAAATAAAGCAGTTAAAGCTAAAAACTGTCAAAAGGCAGTGGCTCAATGCTGTAGGTTCTAAGTCGTTATGATAAGGCAGCCAGTTATCAAATATTTATGGTTTGCTTTTTATTGAAAGAGAATATAGAAAGGAAAAGGGAGAATTATGATAGTAAAAGCAATGATGAAAAAGAAACAAAACAAAAAAGCTTTCACGCTTGTTGAGTTGATTGTGGTAATCGCAATTATCGGCGTGCTGATGGCGATATTGATTCCATCTATGATGGGATTTGTAACGCAGGCTGAGGTTGCGACTGCAAATGCGAACGCAAGAACAGTATATAGTGCGGCAGCAGCACAAGGTGCGCTTATGAAAACACAAGGCACAGCGGTGACGGGCGAGCAGACAAGTGCAGGTGCAGGCGAAGCTACTTTTATTACTGCGATGAAGGCTTTATTAGGCGATAACTTTACAGAGGGCGGCGCAACATGGTCTGTATCTATGACAGATAATAAGCCAACAAAGGCTACTTGGGTGCAAGGTACAAAGAACGGTGCATATCCAGTAGCAGCATCTACCCCTACTCCTGCTCCGTGATGAAACTTTAAAAGCATCAAAATAAACGGCGGCCTTCTGCATGGTGCGGGAGGCTGCTTTTTTTGATTATACGGTATAAAAATGTGTTCATTTGCGTCTATTATGGAGATTTGTATTGACACAATTGCACGTTAAAGGTATACTTTATATATAAATAAGCAATTGTCAAAGGCAAAGCTGTCAAAAGACAGTGACGCAAAACTGTAGGGTCTAAGTCGTTATGATATGACAGCCAGTTATCAAATACTTTGAGAATTGTTTTTTTGTATATACAAATAAACATAGTGAAAGGAAAAGGAATTATTATGATAGTAAAAGCAATGATGAAGAAAAAAAATAACAAAAAAGCTTTCACGCTTGTTGAGTTGATTGTGGTAATCGCAATTATCGGGGTGCTGATGGCAATATTGATTCCATCTATGATGGGATTTGTAACGCAGGCAGAAACTGCGACTGCAAATGCGAACGCAAGAACAGTATATAGTGCGGCAGCAGCACAAGGTGCGCTTATGAAAACACAAGGCACAGCGGTGACTGGTGTGCAGACAAGTGCAGATGCAAGTGCGTTTGTAACAGCTATGAAAGATTTGCTGGGTGCTGATTTTACGGCTGATGGTGCAACATGGTCAGTAACAATGGCGAACAACATACCAACAGCGGCTACATGGGTTCATGGGACAATGAATGGTGCTTATCCAGTAGTAAAACCGTAAGCAAACGTTAAAAAATATTAAAGTTGAGGCAGCCTTTTGCGTGTTATATGTAAGAGGCTGTTTTTTTGTGCTTTTTGATTTAGTTTGATTGGTGGGATAGGGGGTTTGCGGTATGAATTTAGAGATTTGAAAGTTGACAGGACAGAGAGGAAACGATAAGTGAGTGACTTCGCTTTATTAAAGAAGAATGCGGATATTTAGCGGCACAAGATATTAATTCGTTCGTGGCACTTTTTGAAAAAGTACCCAAAACAAGTTGTCGCCCGATGGCGACGTATTCCGTGGACGAGCGTCGCCCACGGTGCATGGATTCCTTTGGGGGTTTGAAAGCTGACAGAACAAAGATATATGCGTGTAGGTTCGGATATGAATAGACGGAAGAAAGAGGAACAAGCAAAAAGGGCGGGAAAGTGACGAGAGGATAGGCAGAATAAAGAGAAACGAGTGCGTGTTCCTTCACCCTTCACTCCAATTTTTTTGAATTGTGAAACCACGGTAATTATGTTATGATTTGAAAGAAAACAATCAATGGTGAGGGACTTATGGAATATGAACTGATTAAGCATTTAGAAGGCACCAGCCTCAAAACTTTTGTGGTGACCATCAACCAGAGAGAACTGCATTTTCACTGTGATATTGAAATACTGCTTGTTTTAAAAGGCAGTGTATATATTGACGATGGCATGCGGCGGCATTTGCTTAAAAAAGATGATATTTTCATTAGCAACCGCAACGAAATTCACAGCTTAAAGCGTACAAACGAACAAAATCTGATATTGGTCATACAATTTGATCCCGATTTATGCAAGGCATACTATCCTCAGATTTCTCAAATCAAATTTTCCAAAAAGCATCTTATGGGTGATGACTCCTTGTATTGGACAGAGCTTTCACAGCATATGGCTGAAATGGTGTCCTGTTATACACAAAAAAAAGATGCCTATCCCATCAAAATGATGGCTATTTTAAATCAAATTTTGTTTTGCATGATTCATTATGACTGTTATACCACGCTTGACGAAAAACTGACCACCACCCAAAACAAGAACATGAAACGGTTAAGCCGTATCCTCGAATATATTCAGCAAAACTATGTGTATCCCATCACCCTAAAAGAAATTGCGCAAACAGAGAAGATGGATATGTATTATCTGTCACATTTTATTAAGGCGCATTTGGGGATTTCCTTTCAGCAGTATATAAACCGTATTCGTGTGGAAAAAGCCGAGTATCTGCTGTTGCACACAAATCTAAAATATATTGATATTTGCATGGAATGCGGATTTTCTGATTATAAGTATCTTAAAAAAGCTTTTGAAAAAGAATTCGGATGTCCTATCACGGCATATAAAGGTGAAAAAGACAACGTCGGTGTTTCTCAAAACAGCGCACAACATATCGTTATGGAAGTAGACAAAGCACTTAACAACTTGATTCAAAGCAAAAAAAAGCCATTGTAATTTGCACTATTCCCAATAAAAAACCGTTTTTCACAAAACAATCTGCAAAAAATAGCAAACTTGTCCGTACGTTTCATCTCTTTCGAGCTATAATAAACTCATCAAACACTAATAGGAGGATTTGTAAAATGGCAACTTTTAAATTTACAGTTGGACCTTGGAATGTCCATGAAGGCAACGAAACTTTTGGGCCTGGTATCCGCCCAAGTATTCCGCTTGAAGAAAAAATCAAAACGTATGCGCAAATTGGCATGGACGGCGTGCAGTTTCACGATGACGATGCTGTGCCAGACATGAACAATATGTCCGAGAAAGCAATTATCGACTATGCAAAAGACGTCAGAGCAATGCTTAAAAAATACGGACTTTTTGCTGAGTTTGTTGCACCACGTCTGTGGTTTGATGCACGTACAAACGACGGCGGATTTACCGCAAGCAAAAAAGAAGATTATGACTTTGCAATCTGGCGTGCGTTGCGCTCTGTTGATATTGCCAAAGCATTGGGTACAAACAAAGTACAGCTATGGCTTGCTCGTGAGGGTACGCTGTGTGCAGAGGGCAAAAATCCAGTTGAAAAAATTCTGCAATTGAGAGATGCCTTTAACACCATTTTAAAATATGACAAAGATGTCCAGATTTTGATTGAACCAAAGCCAAATGAGCCAATTGACAAGAGCTATTGCGGTACGGCTGGTCACGCACTGGGATTAGGCGCATATACGGTTGATCCTTCCCGTGTTGGTGTCTGCATAGAGAGTGCGCATTCCATATTGGCAGGTCTTGACCCTGCAAATGACATGGCATATGCGATTGCATTAGGCAAGCTTTGGGGCGTTCATCTAAACGACCAAAACGGCATTAAATATGATCAGGATAAGGCATTCGGCGCAGAAAACCTGCGTGTTGCATTTAATCAAGTCAAAGTACTATATGAGAACAACTATGGCGATCATGGCGAGTGCGTCGGTCTTGATGTAAAAGCAATGCGTACACAGCCAGTAGAGGATTGCTACCGTCACATCATCAACAGCAAACGTGTTTTTGAATTATTGCTTGAGAAAGTAAAGAAATTCGATTATAAATTCCAAGCACAATGCGTTGCAGAACAGAACTTTGAAAAACTCGAAATGTATGTTATGGAGCTGCTGCTCGGAAACTAATACAAATAAAAAACAGATGAAAAAGAGCTGCCCAGCAATTTGGACAGCTCTTTTTATATCGCTCTAAGTGCTAAGAATGTGTTATATCCCCTGAAACAAAATACTATTCAGAATGCTCTCTAAGTATTCTTGTTTGCCGCTGATGTTTGTTGTTACTTCGCCCATGTTAAGTGCATATTTTTCAAGCTCGTCAAGTGTTGCCTTGCCCGAAACAATTTGTGCGCCAATACCAGACTGATAGCTTGCATATCTTTCTTCCACAAACGCATCAATTCTGCCGTCCTCAATCATTGCCGCCGCCATTTTATATCCAAGAGCAATGGTATCCATGCCTGCAATATAAGACATTGCGATGTCTTCAAATTTGTAGGAAGGACGTCTTACTTTTGCATCAAAGTTATATCCGCCGTTTGTAAATCCGCCAGCTTTGATGATTTCATAAGCTGCAAGAGCCGTATCATATACGTTTGTCGGGAATTGATCCGTATCCCATCCCAGTAAAGTATCGCCCATGTTTGCATCAATTGAACCAAACACACCGTTATCACGTGCCACTCTGATTTCGTGCTGGAAGGTGTGCTGTGCAAGTGTTGCGTGGTTTGCTTCAAGGTTCATTTTCATATCTTTGTCAAGATTGTACTTTCTTAGGAATGCAAGACAAGTAGACGTATCAAAGTCATATTGGTGCTTGGTTGGCTCTTTTGGTTTTGGCTCAATATAAAAATCACCTTTATAACCCTTTGCACGAGCCGCATCAATCTGCATTCTCAAAAATCTTGCCATATTATCAAGTTCAAGACTCATGTCTGTGTTAAGCAGTGTTTCATAACCTTCACGGCCGCCCCAAAAGGTGTAGCCCATACCGTTTAGCTTCATAGTGCATTCGATTGCTTTTTTCACTTGTGCCGCCGCATAAGCGTATACATCGGCATTGCATGAAGTCGCCGCACCGTGCATATATCTTGGATTTCCGAAAAGATTTGCAGTACCCCACAACACTTTCTTGCCGTTTTCATCTTGCAGTTTTTTGAGTAAATCTACAATTTCGTCAAGATTTTCGTTGCTTTGTGCAAGTGTTTTTCCCTCAGGTGCAACATCACGGTCATGGAAACAATAATAATCAATACCCATCTTATTCAGAAACTCAAAAGCCGCATATGCTTTTGCTTTTGCAACCGCCATAGCGTCCGTTTCTCCATAAGCTCTGTCGATTGTCCCATCGCCAAACATATCATGAATGTCAGATGCAAAGGTGTGCCAATAAGAAGCAGTAAACTTGAGTGTTTCCCTCATCGTTTTGCCCATTATTTTTTCATCAGGATTATAAAATTTAAAAGCGAAAGGATTTTTGGAGCTTGCGCCTTCATATTTTACCTGTGGAACGTTTTTAAAATACTCTGTCATTTATTTTTCACTCCTATTTATTGATTAATCATTTGCGATTGCTTTATCAAACGCAACATCTGATGGTCTAAAGTCAACACTGCGCACAAACTCAGCCGCCTCTGTTGCTCCGTAAACTCTTTCCATGCCGCTGTCTTCCCATTCGACAGAAAGCGGGCCGTCATATCCATATTGATTTAATTCACGAATAATTTCTTCAAAGTTTACATCACCATGTCCAAGCGAACGGAAATTCCAGCCACGCACAGTATCACCAAATGTGATATGCGAGCCAAGTATACCTGCTTTTCCGTCAAGTGTTACGGCAACATCTTTCATATGTACATGATATACAAAATCTGCAAAATCACGCAAGAAAATCGTTGGGTTTACGCCCTGCCACAAAAGGTGACTTGGATCAAAGTTAAACCCTAATGTTTCTCTGTATTCAAATTCGTCAATCAGTCTTTCAGCCGAATAATAATCAAATGCAATTTCGGTAGGATGCACTTCCAGCGCAAATCTGACACCGCACTTATCAAATTCGTCAAAAATTGGTGACCACAATTCTACAATCTTTGCATATCCAGCGTCAATCATCTCTTCTGATGTTTGAGGGAAGGAATACCAGTATGCCCAAATTGGCGAACCCATAAAGCCAGTAACCACATCAACACCCATGTTTTTTGCTGCTTGTGCAGCATATTTCATGGTTTGAATTGCCCATGCACGAATCTGCTCAGGCTTTCCTGCAAGTTCGCTTGGTGCAAAATTATCAAGTCTTGGATCCCAGTTATCCCCAACACATTGTCCGGGCAAATGTGCCGCAAGCGCCCAACATTTTAAGCCATATTTGTCCATAATTGCTTTTTTCTCTTCGCAATATTTCAGGTCTTTTGCGCCTTTTTCAGGATCAAAATGCTGTGTGCAAAGCATAATCTCAAGTCCGTCATAACCCATCTCTTTAGCAAGTTTACACAGTGCTTCAAATTCCATGTCACCCCATTGGGCTGTCATAAGAGTTACAGGTCTGCTCATAATAAATCACTCCTTTTATAATAATAATTTTTAATGGTACTAAATTGATTGTAAAAACAGTACGCACTTTTGTCAGAATCGTATGTGTTCAATTGTAAAAAATTGATTGTGCAAAATAATACTTGTTTTTACTTGAAAACCACGTAAATCATACGTATACACTCATGTTACTATATTCTAAAAAAGATGTCAACACAAAATCGTTTATACGTATAAGAGATTTTTCATGTGTACTTTTTTTAAAAAGTGTGGCACGCTTTTCTTGTTATTCACACTCATATAACATAACGCCGTTTTGTTCTAAAAAATCATGCCATTCGGGGCAAAGTATTTTATCTACAATCAGCGCATCAATCTGATCAAACCCACAAATATTTACAAAAGAAACTCTGTCAAATTTTGAATGATCGGCAATCAAATAAACTTGATTTGCACGTTCCATCAAAAGCTTTCGGTTTGCGGCAAGTTCTTCACATGCCTCGGTAATGCCATGCTCTTTGTCAAGCGAACGGCAGGAAACAAATGCCTTATCGACAAAATGCTCACGAATTGTCAGACGTGCGCTTTTGCCCACAAAACTGGCATATGTGCTGTTGAATGTGCCGCCAGTAGAAATTAATTGGATATTTTCAAATTCGGCTAAATAGTTTGCAATTTTCAGCGAATCAGTCAGCACTGTCAAACGTTTATTTTTAATTTCATCGCAAATATGTAGGGCAGTTGTCGAAGCATCAAGCGTAATGGTATCGCCGTTGTTGATGAATGCTGCACATTTTTTTGCAATTCTTTGTTTATTTGGGATTAAGATTGTTTCACGCAAAGAAGTACGAATGTCGTTGTTAACACCATCTTGAATGAATGCCCCGCCATAGGTACGCTGCAAAACGCCCAATTCTTCAAGGGATTTTAAATCACGCCGAATGGTTTCTTCCGTCACGGCAAAAAGCTCGGCAAGCTCTGAAACAGTCACGTTTTTCTTTTCAGAAATCAACTCACGTATTTTGTTTTTTCTGGCTAAAGCAAGCATGGTTGTTTTCTCCTTTTGAATGATAAATCTATTCGCATCAATCGAAATGATACTTACTATTATACGTTTTAAATAAAATTTGTAAAGATTAAAAGAAAAAACGACATAAATATAGGCAAAAAACTACACAAATCAGATATAAAACAAAATAATATAACAAAATAAAAGAAAAATACGTGTTTTTTGATTGACAGCAATCAAAATCTGCTATATGATAAATAGTATAAAATTAAGTGAGGTAAGAAAGCATGACAGAATATCCATCATTTTCAGAGGCAAGGGATCAGATTATAGAAATCGGAAAAAGAATGTATAATAAAGGATTTGTGGCGGCAAATGACGGAAATATTACGTGTCGGCTTGCACCAAATATAATCCTAACAACCCCAACGGGTGTTTCAAAAGGTTATATGACACCCGATATGATGATAAAAATGACGCTTGACGGCGAGATTTTGTCAGAGGGAGCGTATAAGCCGTCATCAGAAGTAAAGATGCACATTCGAGCTTATCAGGAAAACCCTGAAATTATGGCGGTGATGCACGCACATCCGCCGATTAGTACGTCTTTTGCAATTGCAGGAATTGCGCTTGACAAGGCGATTTTGCCCGAAGCAGCGGTGAATTTAGGATCTGTTCCCATTGCAAAATATGCAACGCCAGGTACACAGGAAGTGCCAGATTCCATTGCACCTTTTTGTGTGGATTATAATGCGGTGTTGCTTGCAAACCACGGTGCGCTGACATGGGGAAAAAATGCGTTCGAGGCATATTTTAGGCTTGAATTTTTGGAGTATTACGCATCGGTGATGATGTACACAGGAAATATCCTCAAAAAAGCAAACATTTTAAGTGGTAAGCAGGTAGAAGAGCTTCTAAAAACTCGTGCAAAATTAGGCATCAAAGCAGGTGGTATTCCGCCTTGTGCTGAATATGCAACGAATGAAAACGACGTGCTTCCAGGTAAAAACTAACAGCGTGTCGAAGATAAAATGGAAAACAAACTTGCCGATTTGAATGTGGTGTGTTTCTAAGACGGCTGCATTGGGTGTTGATATTAAGCATTTATTGCAGAAAAGCAGACAGCGTCTAAAAAGATTCTAAGTCAAATATTGAAGCAAGATAATCCATACAATAAAAAAGAGAGATGTGAGGCAGTGGAGTTCGTAAAGAATCCCACTGCTTTTTGTATGTAAGAAAAAAGCGATTTCTAAGGCTTTTAAAGTTTTTGCGGCTTGAAAAAATGACAGAAACAAAGAGAAACAAGAGAGTAACAAGAGTTAGGCATAGGTTTGGGTGTGTATTTTTGATTTAGAAAACAGACAGAACAAAGAAAACAAGCAATGCTCGCTGATTCCTGCACCCCAATCGTTCGGATAAAACGACAATCACCGCCAAATCTTTAAGGGCGGCTTCTTTCTTAGAAATCCCACTGCTTTTTTATTATTGTGGATAAAGAAAAGTGCAGTATAGCAATCCAAACACTTTTTTGATATAATAAAACCATTCTTTTATAAAAAACAGGAGCGTGTCCATGAATTTAACATCACCCAAAGAAATAGCTGCATTGCTCAAAGAAAATTCGTTATCTCCACTTAAAAAATTCGGGCAAAATTTTTTGTGTGATGAAAATGTTGTTCATAAAATTGCCGATAGTATGAATCTTACAAAAGAAGATTATGTGCTGGAAATTGGCACAGGACTAGGCACGCTTACGCTAGCACTTGCAAGCAGGGCAAAAAAAGTGGTGTCGGTAGAGATCGACAGAGGGCTTCTTGCCCTGCATGCCATAACACTTTCAGAAGCAGATAATATCACAATCATTGAGGGCGATATTTTAAAAACAGATTTGATGGAGATTTGCAGGCAGGAGTTTGAGGGGAAATCCTTTGCTGTATGTGGAAATCTTCCTTATTATATTACAAGTAAAATCATACTGATGCTTTTGGAGTGCGGCGCACCGATTACAAGCATTACGGCAATGGTGCAAAAAGAAGTGGCACAGCGGCTGTGCTGCAGTGCAGGCAGTAGCGATTTTGGTGCGTTGAGTGCATCGTGTCAGTATTATACACAGCCACAACTGTTGTTTTTGGTGTCGCATCACTGCTTTTATCCTATGCCAGAGGTCGATTCTGCAATCATTTATTTTGATTTATCAAGACCTTCTTATGCAGTTTTGAGAGAAAACTATGTAAGCGTGGTGCGTGCGGCATTTGCTATGCGGCGCAAAACGATCTTTAATAATCTAAAAAGTCTTGCAGATGCACAGCAGGTTGCAGAAATTTTAAAACAATGTGAGATTTCACCAAAAACACGAGCGCAAGACCTTTCTTCCGATGATTTTTGTAGGCTGACGCAGGCATTTTTCCCGAAAAAATAAATCTTTGTAATATTTTTCACAATTTTTTTGATTTTTTGCAGGAATAAAGGGGTATATATAGAATAACTATAATATGGGGTACGTTAAAGTTTATTTTACAAATAAGTTTAATGGATTTTGACAGCAGAAATCAGCATCAATGATGTATGAGAAAATTTATTTTTGATGATTGATAAAAACAATGAAGTTTTCTATATTGAAACGATTGTTTAGATTAAACTATTTTTTAGGAGGTATTTCAATTATGTCAACAAAACAAAATTACAAATGGAATGAAATCAAAAAAGGTACTTATTTTTCTTCAATACGTACGATTATTGAAACAGCATTTTACGGGAATAACGTTTATCCTGTGGAGTCTTTAAAAGAGGCTTATAAGCTTGCGTGCGAAAGCCCAGGAACTGTTGTTACAGATCTTCCAGTGTTTGAACCAGAAAAAACAGGGCTTCCATCAGATGCAAAAGTATTGCTTTTTAATGATGGCAACGTTGGCGGACGTGCAGCAGCTGCAAGATGTATTCTTGGAAGCAATGACTATTACGGTGAACCCGTAACAGAGGCAAAGTTTGGTGCAATTATTCGTGAGGCGATTTATCAGGCACGCAACTCACAATTGTATCATGCGCAGGCATATATTGGGCTTGCACCAGAATTTATGGTAAAAGCACATCTGTGCATTCCAGAAGGCGAAGAAAACGTGATGTATTCTTGGCTGTACAACTTCCAATATTTAACGGAAAAATATCATGCAATGTATGAAGAATCCACACCAATTCCTGAGGGAGATTTATACATCTTCTCTGATCCACAGTGGTCACATCCCGATTTTCCAATGGGACTTGCATTTTTTGCACCAGAGCATAACTGTGCCTGCCTGTTGGGCATGAGATATTTTGGAGAGCATAAAAAAGGCACATTGACGCTTGCTTGGGGCTGTGCAAACAGAAACGGCTTTGTATCTTGCCACGGCGGACAAAAACGTTATAATTTCAAAGACGGTAGCAAATATGTTGCAGGTGTGTTTGGGCTTTCCGGTTCAGGTAAATCCACCATTACACATGCTGCACATGGCGGAAAATATGATATTACGGTTCTTCATGATGATGCGTTTGTTATTTCAAGAGAAACCACATCTTCTGTAGCGCTTGAGCCTGCATACTTTGATAAGACGCAGGATTATCCGATGGATTGCGCAGACAACAAGTATTTGGTAACGGTTCAAAATAACGGTATTACATTAGATGACAAGGGACAAAAAGTACTTGTTACCGAAGATATTAGAAACGGCAATGGACGTGCAATGAAATCGAAGCTTTGGAGTCCAAACCGTGTAGACGTTTTTCATGAGCCTGCAAATGCAATCATTTGGCTGATGAAAGACCCAACACTGCCACCTGTTTTAAAAATCAACAATGCGGTATTGGCTTCCACAATGGGTGCGACACTTGCAACAAAACGCACAAGTGCAGAACGTCTTGCGCCTGGAGTTGATCCTGATGCGTTGGTTGTTGAGCCTTATGCAAATCCTTTCAGAACTTACAAGCTTGCTGATGACTATAATGGCTTTAGAGCATTGTTTGCAGAAAAAGGATTGGATTGCTACATTTTTAATACAGGATTCTTTATGGATAAGAAAGTAACTCCAAAAATTACACTTGGAAGTCTTGAAAATATTATTGAGGGAAAAGCAACTTTCAAACCTTTTGGTGCAATTGATGGAATGTCTTATCTGCCTGTTGAAGGATTTGAGCCTGATTTTGCTGATGCAGGTTACAAGAAACAATTGGTTGCCCGCATGAAAGACAGAATCGACTTTATCTCATCAAGAAATGATTTTGATAAATTGCCAGATGAAGCACTGGAAATGATGAAAAAAGTTGTTTCACAAGCAGAGAAAAATTAATCAATTAAGAATGGAAAGAGAGCTGCCAATTTGGTAGTTCTCTTTTTTTGATGTGTCAAATGGAGTGGCGTTCGGGTACGTGTTTAGGAGTTTTCAAAAGATAAAACAGAGATGAAAAGAGCAAGGTT
>JAVXBD010000016.1:0-27067 GCA_036660175.1 Christensenellaceae bacterium
AAGACTTTGTTTCAGGCGCATTGGCTCGAGTCTGGTATGCTTAGAGTACGGGGTTTTAAAAAAAGCAAAAACCCCGCAAAACGGGCGAGAAATGACGAAATATTTAGGACAGACTATAATAAGTGAAACAAGCAACTGTTCTACTTTTCTTTTGTTTCAACATTTATGATAGCAGACTGCTTGCGTTTTTTTTCTAAAAATAGTTGCTTGGTAATTATATTTGTTGCATAAAGCAATAGAAATACGATATAATGATACTATATTGTTCAATATGGAAGGAAGAAAAATGATGCCAAAATATACAAAAGAAGATTTACATAGGATTATTGAGGAAAAAGATATTCGGTTTTTGAGATTGCAATTTACCGATGTTTTTGGAATACTAAAAAACATCACTGTTACCACCAGCAGACTGGATAAAGTGATTGACGAAGGGTGCATGTTTGACGGTTCGTCCATTGACGGGTTTGCCCGTATCGAAGAATCGGATATGATGCTTGTTCCCGACCTTGATACTTTCGAGATTTTCCCTTGGTCAAATCCAAAGGGACGTACCGCACGGTTTATTTGTGATGTGTATACACCAGATGGAAAGCCGTATTCTGGCTGCCCACGCAGCATCTTAAAGCAACAGCTGAAAATAGCTGCCGATATGGGATATACGCTGAATATTGGCCCAGAATGTGAGTTTTTTCTTTTTCATAAAGATGATAACAACAAAGTTGTTTTGGAAACGAATGATGATGGCGGATATTTTGATTTAGCACCGCTTGATACAGGCGGCGGCGCAAGACGGGATATTTGCTTGGCATTAGAGGAAATGGGCTTTGAAATTGAAGCCTCTCATCATGAGTGTGCCGCAGGACAGCATGAGATTGATTTTAAGTATGGTGATGCGCTTAAGATGGCCGATGACGTCATGACCTTTAAAATTGTCGTAAAACGCATTGCACAGACGCACGGACTGCATGCAACTTTTATGCCAAAACCGATTTTTGGGATTGCAGGAAGCGGTATGCACATCAATATGTCCTTATGCAACAAAGCCGGCAATGCTTTTTGTGACGAAAGTGACGAGCTTGGCTTGTCAAAAGTTGCTTATGGATTTATGGCAGGCGTGCTGAATCATGCACGAGGGTTATCGCTGATTACAAACCCGATTGTAAACTCTTATAAGAGATTGGTGCCTGGATATGAAGCACCGTGCTATATAGCATGGTCTGCAAAAAACAGAAGTCCTCTGATACGTGTTCCGTATGCACGTGGTTCTGCAACCAGAGTGGAACTGCGCAATCCCGATCCTACTGCAAATCCGTATCTTGCTTATGCAGGGATTTTGGCGGCAGGCTTAGAGGGGATTCGGCTTGGGCTGACACCGCCACCACCCGTCAATAAAAATATCTACAATCTGACAAAAGAAGAAAAAATCAAGCACCAAATCAAGCAGGTTCCGCAAAATCTACAGGAAGCAATTGAAGATTTTGAGCAAGATGCTTTGATGAGCGAAGTACTTGGAAAAAGCACCTTTGGAAAGTATCTCAAGGGCAAAAAAGTAGAATGGTCAGATTACTCCATGCACGTGCATAATTGGGAAAGAGAGCAGTATCTAACAAAGTATTAATCAATAAATTAAGGTGACAAGAGTGCAACAATACGCGAAAAACATTTGGACTCGACTCTCGTCACCTTAGAATAGCGGGCAAATAAAAATGTTCGCTATTCTATTTTTATTAACTATTTTACTTGACAAAACGGCAGTGTTCCCCTATACTAAATAATGCTGTATAAAAAAGAATGGCCCCATGGTCAAGCGGTTAAGACGTAGCCCTCTCACGGCTGAGTCTCGGGTTCGATTCCCGGTGGGGTCACCAATAAAAAAGTCCGAATTTTATGCCAATTGGCAAGATTCGGATTTTTTCTTTTTTCAAAGAAAACCGCAAAACAACAAGCATTGCAGCTTAATATACAGCATCATAAGCAAGACTTTGTTTTGCTTAGCATCACAAAAACTTTAGAAAACGTATTCTTATTACATACGAAAAGCAGCAAAATCCTTTGCGAACTACTTCCTCATTTCTTTATGTTTTATGGATTTATCTTACTCTTACATTTGGCTTAGCGCCATAAAAATACAAAAAGAGCGATTCTCCAAAAGAAGAAACCGCCCTTAAAGATTCGAACGGTAATTTAAGCTGCTTTGACTTTCTTTTCTTTATTAAAGCCCTTCCAAACAAATGCCGCCAATATTGCGCCGATGAATGGTGCTACAATAAACAGCCAAACCTGTGAAAGTGCCACACCGCCCATAAATAATGCAGGTGCAAGACTTCTTGCAGGGTTTACAGAAGTTCCCGTTAGGGCAATACCCATAATGTGAACAAAAGCAAGTGTTAAGCCAATGACAAGTCCTGCGATGTTCGATGTTTTCTCTGAAGAGGTTACGCCCAAAATCACCATAATAAATACAAATGTAAGAATGATTTCTACAATCATTGCGCCGCCCATGCTTAGCCCAACAAATGATTCTGAACCAAAACCGTTTTGCCCAAGACCTGTGATTTGCGTTGCACAGTTCATAACAACAATCTTTAAAACGCCGATAGCCGCAATTGCTCCAAGAAATTGAGCGACAATATAGCCAAAGAAATCTCTGAGCGTCATCTTTTTGTTAATCAGCATTGCCAATGACACTGCCGGATTTACATGACAGCCAGAAATATTTCCAATCCAATATGCCACTGCAATGATAGACAAGCCAAATGCAAACGCAATCGCTAAGATTCCCGCCGCTCCACCGATGCCTCCTGTCAATGCCGCTGTGCCGCAGCCAAAGAGTACCAAAACAAAAGTACCAATAAATTCCGCAACATACTTTTTCATTTTCTTACCTCCAATTAAATATTTTATTTCAAAACTTTCTGTATAACAAACCTTTACTAAAAAAAATACAGCAAAGTTAAAAAACCGATTAGATTCATTTTTGTGGTTGAGGATTTTATATTCCAATATTTGTAATCTATATTATTTTATATAGAAAACTCATCTAAATCAATTGATTTACTAAAACGCAATTCTTTTTACCAAGATTTTTGTTTGAGCAATTCCTATTTCTTCTGAGTTATGCTAAACTATAATATAGCATTATTGAAAATATCGGGGAGGTGTCGGCTTGAATTTTACTGTTGCGATTGTCGAAGATCAGCTTTCTGATCAACAGGTTTTGTCACAATACCTTGAACAATACGGCACTCATCATCAAATTTCTATTCAAATACAAATTTTTAGCAGTGGCGAAGATTTTTTAAAAAACTTTACCAATGGTGCTTTTGATATTGTTTTTTTGGATATTTACATGAATGGAATGGACGGAATGAAAGTCGCAAAATCTCTGCGTGAAATAGACGAAGATTGCATCTTGATTTTTTCGACCACCAGCGAAAATCATGCCGTTCAGAGTTATCGTGTGCGTGCCTTCGATTATTTATTAAAACCGTATACTTACCAGCAATTTTTTGAAGTGCTGACGCTTTGTAGTGCCGTTCTTCAAAAAAAGGCGCATTATATCGAGGTCAAGGCTGGACGCATCATGCTAAAAATTCTATTAAAAGATATTATCTATGTGGACTACTATAACCATTATATCCAGATACATACCCCCAATCGCATCGTAAAAACTTATATGCCCTTTGCCGATTTCTCCAAAATGCTTTCAGCTTATCCCCAGTTTTTGTGTTGTTATCGAAACTGTATCGTAAACATGGACGAGGTCAACGAAATCCACGAAAAAGATTTTTGCATGAAAAACAATGAAATGGTTCCGATTGCTGGCGCTAACAAAACAGAAATTAAGCAGTGCTATGCAAACTATATCTTTGACAGATTAAACAGCACCCTATAATTATTTCTTTATTTTATTTTCATACATCTTATAATCAGCACCATCCAACAGATGTTTCAGTGCTTTGCCATCAAGAATCTCACAGTCATAGCGAATGGCATATCCCCACGAAACATTTAAGTGATGCTTGTGCACTTCATTATATTCCTCAATCACTTTTTTAAACATTGTCAATTTTTCTTCAATCATATCTTTTGAATTATTTTTTAAGACCGCTACAAATTCATCACCGCCAATACGATAACAGGTATGATCAAACACTTTTTTCATATTTGTTCCCACACCAATAATCGTTTCGTCGCCTATCAGATGTCCATAGGTATCATTGATTTCCTTTAGATTATCAATATCAAACACTACAAAAGCAATGCTTTCACATTCATGAATGGATTCCTCTAACTTCAGCATTTCAATATCAAACGCAGCACGATTATTCATGCGTGTCATAATATCCGTATATGCCATTTTTTTATACGTATTCGCTTCTGCGCTTGCGCTGATGAGCTGTACACTTCTCTTTAGTGTGTGAACACTCAGAATAATTAAAAATATCAGCAGTCCGTATCTGAATAAAAAAGAACTCCTGTTGTCTTTATCTATATAAAATTGAACAATACTCAAAAGTGCTGTTGCGCAAAGTATGCACAATCCCCAAATAATTCCCTCAACATTTTTATTTTGCGACTGTTTCTTTTCCACAAAGCACACCGTCAGCACAGAAATAATAGACACCATCAGCAAAGCATGTGCCAGAAAAATAGTTTTTGTTAAATCTGCCAAATTCAGAATATACAGTAGGATATTTAAAAAGAATATACCCACAAATAAAAAACACAGTATGTCGAAAATCTTTTTATGCCGCACGCAGATTTGCTTGATATACAGCAGAAATGGAATGGGCATTATCATAAACGTACAAAATGATAGGATATACCCTATCGCCTTATTTCCCATGAAGAACTGCAGGGCATTGGTATCTGTAATCACCCAAATAGCGGAAATTATCGCAAATATCCCCAGATATACAAAGCTTTTGATGTTGACATCTTTATGATCTCCAATCAGTACCCATGCGGCAATAAGCAGCACCAATCCCAAAACAAAAATCAAAAAGAAAAATGTGATGCTCCCCAAATCTTTTCGAATCAACGACAGTATCATAGATCCTTCGCTGCTTATTTTAATCGGATTGATGATAACTGCCTGATCTGCATAGGTCGTTCCCAATTCAAGCGAAATCGTCTTGCCTTGTTCTTGACGTGGCACATTAATCATATGCTGCACCGTCCCAAACATTTTCCCGAACGATGTCTGCGTATGAAATCCATGCTCGTATATAAGCTTGTCTTCTATAAAGGCACGCAATGTCTGATGATTTGTTTCAATATTAATTACAGAATCGTGTGTCATTTTAGCTGGCAGCGTTTTTGAAATGCGTACCGATTTGTCTGCCGTATGAACAACAGCCGGCAAATCTCCCAGCTCTTCGTTTTGATAAGACCAGCCATCACTATACGACATCACTGGTTCTCTGCCAAATCTTGTATCATCCAGTATAAAAGTATTCCCAACATAAATTAAAAGTGCCGCTGTTATAAAAACAACCACAGTAAAAAGAACCAAAAGTATTTTATTCTTATTCCTAAACATGATTCTTCTTTCTTATAGTCATACAAATGCTCAAAATCAAAGCCGACTATATAGATGTATTATTATTTATTATATCAGAAATGCTGTTTTTTGTACATCAGCCTGCCCAGATTCCCACTTCGTTGTTTGTCCTCTACTTTGCCTTATACAGCACGCTTTTATACGATATTTTTATCTGTATGTCTATTTTAATGAATCGTGCAGTTTCATGTTTTTTTGGTAAAACTTAGTTCGTTTTGGTAATAATACGCAAGCAAATACCGCTCTGTTATCGGTTTTATGAAAAAAGCAGCATGCTTACAACATTGACTTTATCCAGCGATAGACGTAAAATAAAACCAATCAAGCAAATATAAAGTTTTATCATGAAATTACAATTTAGAAAAGGTGAAATGAGGTTCTATGTCGTGGAAGTCTTCTATCTTTTATTAAATGCACTTTTCCCGCTCTTGTTGTTCTATTATTTATTTAGCTTGGTTTTTCGTGATCATCTGCGCTTTTCAAACAAAAAAACGTTGTATATTCTGATTGCAATCACCATTATTTTTACCTTGCTTGGTATTTTATTATTTTCATTGCTCAACCCTTTGCAAGACTTAGACTTTATATTTATCATCATTTATATGACACTTTTTCTTGCCACCTGCATGATTGTCCTCAATAGCTCGCTCATGCAGATTGTATTCACATATTTTATCATCAAATGTTATATGGATGATGTGTTTTTATTATCAAAAATCGTACAATCTTATTTGATTTCTCCGTGGCAAACACCCGAAATTGATTTTATTGTATCCTATGCAATCGTTTTTTTTGCCAGCATCGCCTTTATGGCACTGTTTATGAAAAAGCTCGTGCATCCGCTGATTAACTCAAACAGTCATTCTTCCTTATGGAATTATTTGTGGAGTATTCCCGTCCTTTATTATGCAATTTATAAACTTGGCATTTCTGCCAACTATCAAACTCCTGCGGCGTCTTTACCTCATTCGCCCGAGGTCTTGCTTCCAATTGTATGGATTGTCGGCACTTTTCTTTCTTTTTTTGTCATACTGCGTATGCTACTCGAAATCACCAAATATGCAGATATACGTGAGAACCTTCGGCTTTCCAACCTGCGGCTTTCTCTGCAAAAAGAACAGTACGAATCCCTACAACAAAATATTGAGGCTGAACAGCAAGCCATGCACGATAGGCGGCATCTCTTGCTGATGCTGAAAAGTTATTTGGATACACGAAAATATAACAAAGTAAAAGACTATATTGACGAAGCCCTGCACACTGATGAAACTGCTGTCATTGCTCCTGTATGTGACCATTACACCATCAATTCTATTGTTCAGTATTATATGAGCATTGCTCGTGCCAATAACATTACGTTTATCACAAAAATCAAATTTCCACAGGATTATCCTATTTTAGAAAACGATTTGACCATTCTTTTTGGAAATTTGCTGGAAAACGCAATAGAAGCTTGTATGCGCAAACAAACTCAGCCCAAAACCATCAGCATAAAAGCAGAAATCACAGGTAAAAGCATGCTCAATCTTTCTATTAAAAATAGTTATGATGGAGAAATCGTAAAAAAAGGCGAGCTTTTCATGTCCTCAAAGCGTCAAAGCGAGGGTATCGGAATTGCCTCTGTTCGCACCATCGTCAAAAAATATGACGGCATCATGAATATCGAATACGGCAGCGGCTTTTTCCTCGTTTCTGTGCTTTTAAATCCGTAAAAATAAAGCATCTCATTAAAAAAATTTATATGCCTGTTTAAACGTTTTTTATGATATGTACCCGTTTCATCACGTGCAAGACCTCTCGTTAAACAAGCGTCTTGCCGCTTTTTCTATAAAAATTTGCCCCTATTTTGTCCCTAAAAACGCTGGAATTTTCACTTGGCTTGGTGCAAGCCTCTTTGCCTGCCCTATCGAAGCGTACGCACTTCTGCCCAAATCTATTACATCAAACGAAAGATTTTTATGAATCACGCAAAAGTGGTTTGGCACAGCAAGTAATTTTTGGTACAAAAAAAGAGGACCGCTTTTGCGTATCCTCTTAGATCGACTTTTAGTTTTCTTTTTCTGATGTACCGCCAACATAGTTTGTTATAACAGGCTTGTTGTTCGGATGAACTTCAATCCATGTGTTGCCCGGTGCAAGCACCAGCTCTTCACCACTGTCAAGCTTAAACAATGTATCGTCTGTATAGTCTTCACGTTCCCATGTTCCGTTCAAGTGTCTTCCATGAATATAAAACTCAGCAGGACCATGCCCCGACATTTCAATCAATTTTCTTCCGCCCTCGTTGGGTGCTTCAGAAATGCTGACGTACTGCACAATCAAGTTTTGCACTTCAATCGGCTTGCCTGTTTCTTCTGCAATAAAATCTTTTCCGCCCATCGAACGAATCAGCTTGTCTTTTGTTTTATCATATTTATACCCAACAAAACCTGGTTTGCTCCAAAAAGAAAGCTGTATATCTGTAATCTCTGGCTGTGTATCGTATGCCTCTAATGGATAAAATTTAAAAGGTGTTCTCTGCTCAGGCTCATATTTATATGCTTTTGCATCTTCTGCTACATTGGTATAAGCAGTATGCTCCAGTGCTTTGCCATTGTTGATTCTAAAAATCTGAGATTCTGGCGCACCCTTTACACCGTTAATACGCTGTTTGATATGCTCTCCGCTGTCGCCGTAAATATAGGTGGTCTTAAAATTCGGATCTTCTGGGCCTCCCTGATGTACATACAGTGCATCCCACTCTTGCTGAATGCGCTGATGATAATATCTGGAAGAGCGAACAGGGCCAGCCTGCTCAGGATAAGTATCGTTAAAAATTGCTGTGAAACGTGTGTCGATTCCTTCAATCATCGTTTCATAAACAATATCCGCAACTTGCAGCCCTGCCTGAGGACGTGCAGGCGGCTCATTTTCAATCTGAACAATAACAGGTTTATATTCGGGATGTCCTGCTAAGCCAGTTGTAGGGGAAGCATCTTTGGGCATTTCTTTAGAAATCTCCGCTGTTGGGGTTGCCGCTGGCATAGGTGTTGCTTCTGATGATGTAATCTTTACTGGTTCAGCCGCTGGCTCTTCCGTTTTGGCACAAGCAACAAACACACTTGCCGCCATCAATACTGCTAATATAATCAGTAATACTTTTTTCATAATCAATCGTTCCTTTCAAAAATCAAATGATAAGGTTATGTACATCGTATACAATTTTACATTATACCACAATCAAAAACTATAATAAATGCTTTTCTGTCAATTTCGAGTTCTAAATATTAATATTTTATGACAATTTGTTTCATATGCCCCTCTTTTACTTCGGTCATAGCATATACAGAAGCTTCTACAGTGTCATAGCTGCTCTGTAAGATAATTCTATGATTGGTTCTAAATGCCCGCTTTTACCTCATCAAATTCTTTTTCTATTTCTTTTGATGGCGGCGCAGTAAGGAGCGAAACCACAAGAATACAAATACATGAGAACAAGAACGCTGGAAGCAGCTCATAAATATTGAACACACCACCCAGCGGGCGAATGACAAGTTTCCAGAAGAATACCATAGCACCGCCGCCAATCATGCCTGCTAAAGCGCCTGGACGGTTGATGCGCTTCCAAAACAAACTGAACAGCACAAGCGGTCCAAACGTTGCACCAAATCCAGCCCATGCAAATGATACAATGGTAAAAATGACACTTTTTTCATCTAATGCAATAATAATTGCCACAATTGCAATGGCAAGAAGTGCAAATCGTGATATTTTCATAACCTGTTTTTCTGTTGCTTTCTTTTTGAAAATACCCTGATATATGTTTTTTGAGAATGCCGAGGCTGCTATTAAAAGGTAGGAATCGGAAGAGCTGATGGTCGCTGCAAGAATTCCTGCCATAACAAAGCCTGCCACCAAGGCTGGAAGCATATTGGTTGAAAGCAGAATAAAGATGTTTTCTGCTCCTGAGGCCGTCGTAAGCGCAGTTGGAAAAAGCACTCTCCCAATAATTCCGATAAAGATTGCCGCTGCCAGTGAAATAACGCACCATACAATAGCAATTCTTCTTGCCTGCGGCAGCTCTTTTTCTTTGCGGATAGCCATAAAACGCAAAAGCACCTGAGGCATACCAAAATACCCCAGTCCCCAAGCCAATGTGGAAACAATTGATATAAATCCATAGCTTGCCGCTGGTCCAAAGACTGGCGCACCATTTGAAATAACCTGCGCACCCTCACTCATTACTGGTGTTGCCACACCAAAGAATTCAAAAAATCCTGGAAAGCTTTTGGCATTTTCTATCACTGCGCCAAATCCGCCAGCTGCTAACGAGCCTGTAATCACAATGACCGTCAGCGCAACAATCATTACAATCGCCTGCATAAAATCGGAGGCACTTTCCGCAAGAAAACCGCCCAGCATTGTATAAACCAACACAAATACCGCACCTAATATCATCATGGCGATATATGGAGCGCCAAACAATGTGGAAAACAGCTTTCCACAGGTTACAAGACAGCTTGCTGCATATACCGTAAAGAAAATCAGTATAAAAATCGCCGCAATCGTCATGATAATTTTTTTATTTTCTTTAAATCTATTTGAAAAGAACTCTGGAAGTGTAATCGAATTTTTTGCCTTGATGCTATATCTGCGCAATCGCTTAGAAACAATCAGCCAATTTATGTAAGTACCTGCTGCAAGCCCAACGGCAGTCCACAAAGCATCACCCAGCCCACACCAGTATGCAACTCCTGGCAGCCCCATCAGCAGCCAGCCGCTCATATCAGATGCTTCGGCACTCATTGCAGCAACCCACGGCCCTAAACTTCGTCCGCCCAAAAAATAGTTTTCCGAATTTTTGTTTGCCTTTTTTGCAAATGCAATACCAATCGCAATAACAATCGCCATATAAATTACCATAGCAATCAATATTTGTATTCTATCGCCGTCCATTTCTTTTCCCCCTCAAAACTCTTTTCATTATAATAGCCATATTTATAAATTATATACTAAACCACTTTGTAAAAGCAAGCAATATGCCTTTGATTCGTGTAGTATAAGTGTACAGCTCATATGTCAAAAAAAGCAAAGCCGAGCAAAAAACCTACGGCATATCAAAAAAAGCAGAATGAGAAAAGTCATTCTGCCTCTTAGCATAAAAAACTACTATAGTTTGTTTCGATCATCAAATTTATTGCTGCCGCCAGTCTTTTTGGGCTGTTCAAAATCTTTTCTTGTGCGTGGCTCTGCCGTTGTGCGTGAAGGATGTATTCTTTTATTTTTCTTTCTTTTTTTCAAGACAACAAGCACCACAATCAGCACTACAACAATCACAAGCACCACAATAATTCCTAAAATCATGGGACTGATGCCGCCAGGAATTTTATCCGAAACAGACTTTACAACAAACGTATCGCCTTTTTGCTCAAATTGTATAAATAAATCAGATGATGTTGCGGCAGTTTGTATCACATATGTACCATCATCAGATGAAACAAGCGAGGTAGAAATGCCAGGTTTGATTTCCGTAACAAAGGTTGCGGCATTTTCGGGTGATACCCCATTTGCAAGTGCCGCCCAATTGTAAGTTGTAAATGATGCGCCATTCAGCACAAAATATCCTTTGGAGTCTGTAAGCCCTAACATCGGCATATCGCTTACGACCTGTATGCCAAGATTGCTCATCGGTTTTCCGTTTTTATCTAAAAATTCTGCGGTGATTTTAAAACTGCTGCTGATGATGGCAGAGGGTTTTGCAGGCTGTGTATTTTGGTTGGAAGCACTGGTGATTTGCAGTGCGTTTTCACCTTGAAATTCCATATTCAAATAAATACGGTCTGTGTTTCTTGCAACCGATATTTCGTATTTTCCGCCCATTGCCTGATCAAGTATTGCGGTATCATCACCACGTGACAGATAAACCATGCCTACGCTTTGTTCACCATCAGGTGATTTCACAATGAGTTTGTGGGATTCCACTGTTACATTTTTAAACTCAACTTTGCCATTTTCGTCTGTAATCAATGAAGTTTCATCGACAGTCACTTTGTAGCCTTTGCTGGCTTTTCCTTGGTCATATACATACATCACGATGTTGACAGCACCTGCCTGCTCAGTTGGCACAACTGTAACAGTTGGCTGTGCAGAAGGAATCGGCGCCTGTGTTGGCGCTTGCGTTGGTGCCTGCGTCGGCTCTGGTGTAGGCGCTTTTGTTGGGGCAGGAGTGGGTGCATGTGTCGGCGCTTGCGTTGGCTCGGGAGTGGGCGCCTCGGTGGGCGCTTGTGTGGGTGCTTCGGTTGGTGCTGGTGTTTCCTCTGCAAATGCAACAGTTCCCATTGCAAAAACCAATAGAAGTGCCATAATTATGGTTAGTATTTTTTTTATCATTATTGAAAAACCGCCTTTTTTATTTGCTGGTTGTTTTGTAACCTATCTATAAGACGCATAAACAACCAAGAAGTTCCCTATTTTAAATAATCCTTTATGGATGATAAATCCAATCCATCGTATTTAGATAAAAATTGATATAAGGTTTGCGTAATAAGCTTTGCGCCGCCGCATACATCACTTTCTACATTTACAGGAATGAGCGGGTCGTGCAGGGAAAGCCGCACTAAAAACCAGCCGTTTCCGTTTTTTTCATCAAATGAAACTCGTATGCCCTCGTGATTGTCAGGTGCAATCAAAAAGTTCGGCTGAGTGTTTGCATATTCTTCTAAATCCGCAATCATTGCATTGCCGTACGCTTTAAAATCGTCTTGCTTGATGTTTAAACGAAATTCCACGCTCTCTTTTGGCTCTGCCAAGTCGGCAATCAAATCGGAAATGGTATGTCCCTGCTTTTTAAGCCTTGCGACTTCTATCAGCAGTCTTGTAACAAGATATGCCCCGTCATCTAAAAAATAATTTTCTTTTAGCGCCGCATGACCAGATGTTTCAATCGCAAGCTGAGAGTCTATACCGCTTTTGTTTAGGCGGATAGATTCGTTGATGACGTTCTTATATCCACGCTTAAACCGATGATGCACACCGCCGCATTTGGTGATAAACGCCGCAAGACCGCTGGATGTAATGGAATCTGTGACAATGGCTGTTCCAGAAAATTCCTTGATTAAGATTGCAGAAATAGCGGCAATCAGTCTGTTTTTATTCAGCACACTGCCGCCTTTATCCACTGCACCTGCACGATCCACATCTGTATCAAAAATAATACCAAAATCTGCGTTTTCACGCACCACCGCATCTACAATGCTTTTCATAGCAGCGGTATCCTCTGGGTTTGGCACATGGTTTGGAAAAGTACCGTCAGGCTCTAAAAACTGGCTACCCGAAGTATCTGCCCCCAAAGGCTTCAATACTTTTTCCACATAAAAACCGCCTGCGCCGTTTCCAGCATCTACAATAATTTTAAAGTGTTTAAAAGGTTTTGATTCTCCTGTTGCACAAACAATTTTATCTACCAATATTTTAGAATAAACGCTCATAAAATCGACAGTATCTACTTTACTACCTTCGATTTTTTCATGTTTGACAGTTTTTGCGATTTCAATGATTTGTGCGATTTCTGCTTTTTCAAGCCCACCTTTGCTGGTGAAAAACTTTAAGCCGTTTCTGTTCATAGGCAAGTGGCTTGCCGTTACCATCACTGCCCCGTCTGCCATAAAGCCCTGCGTAACGGTGGTCATAAACATGGCAGGAGTAGAAGCCATTCCGCAATCAAGCACATCTGCCCCGCCAAACATAAATCCGTCGATACAAGCGTCTTTGAGGGAAGGACCGCTGATGCGTGAATCCATGCCGATGGCAATCTTTTTTTTGCCCAGCCAGATTGCAAATGCGTGTGCCAAATCTTTTGCTGCTTCGGGTGTAAGCGTGGCGTTTTCGCCCAATGCCACTCCACGTATATCACTGCCGTTTTGAAGTTTTGAATAATCCATACTGAAAGTTCTCCTTGCATCTATGTATTTTTAATGATAAAGATGATACGTGTTATTTTAGCATACATCTTATGTTTTCCATACTTTTCATTTTACTCGGAAAAGGCAAATACTTCAAGATTTATTGGCTGATTTCCCATCTGAAAAGCAAATTTTGATGTTGAAACAGTAAATTATGACGTTTTTGTAATAAAACTGTTGAAAAATCGCTCGTATTGTATTATGATATATGATATATAGGCGAGTTTTGTCAAGTATAAGAATCGTCGAGAAAAAATGAGAAATTGGTATCAATGCTTAAAATGATAAATTAGATAAAGTGAGGCTAACAATCAATGGGTTTTTTTGGCATGAATTTTAACGATATAGGAATAGATTTAGGCACAGCAAGCGTACTTGTGTATGTGCGAGGCAAAGGGATTGTATTGCGTGAGCCATCCGTTGTCGCAGTAGACAGACTGTCTGGAAGAATGCTTGCAATCGGTGAGGAAGCACGCATTATGCTTGGTCGTACACCTGGAAATATTGTGGCGGTCAGACCTTTGCGTGAAGGCGTCATTTCCAATTTTCATGATACAGAAAGAATGCTGCGGTATTTTTTGCGTAAAGTAATTGGAAAACGGCTATTTTTTAAACCTCGTGTTGTGGTCTGTGTACCATCGGGTGTTACAGAAGTAGAAAAACGTTCCGTTATTGAAGCAACCGAAGAAGCTGGTGCAAGGCATACCTGCCTCATAGAAGAACCGATTGCGGCGGCAATTGGTGCAGGAATTGATATTGGCGCACCTCAGGGAAATATGGTGGTTGATATTGGCGGCGGAACGGCTGACGTTGCTGTAATTTCTCTTGGAGGTGCTGTAATCAGCGATTCCATTAAGATTGCAGGCGACCGTTTTGACGAATATATTTCCAGATATATCAAGAAAAAATATAATATGCTGATTGGCGAACGTACAGCAGAAGAAATTAAAATCAATATTGGCTCGGCTTTTCCACGAAAAGAAGAAGCTTATATGGAAGTAACAGGCAGAAACCTTATTTCTGGTTTGCCAAAAACAATCACAATCAGCAGCAACGAAACCATCGAGGCAATGCAAGAGCCTTTAAACAGAATTATGGAAACCATGCACAGCGTTCTTGAGCGCACACCGCCAGAGCTTACAGCAGATATTGCAGAAAACGGCATTTGTATGACGGGCGGCGGCTCGCTGCTATATGGTCTTGACAGACTTCTTACAGAGCGTACAAAAATCCCTTGCTATGTTGCAGAAGATGCGGTTTCGTGTGTTGCAATCGGTACAGGAAAAGCACTCGAAAGCATTGATGTTTATAGTGCTGGTGCGGTTTATGATTATCGCAGAGGCGATTACTATAACCAAGGTTATTAATACAACAAAAAACAAGCAAATAGAGTTGTTCTTTTAAAAAAAAGAGGGACAACTCTATTCTTTGCTCTAAATATTAAAAATTTATTAATTTTGATAAGAATGTGTGCTATTTGTTTTCAAATAGATTATACTAATTTCAGTTTTATAAAGAATAAATAAAAAAAGATATATGCGGAGGAAAAAATTTTGGGATATAAAAAAGGGATTAAGGTACTGGTAATTGTGCTGGTTATTTTGGCAATTGTTGCTGGTATTGTTTTGTATAATATGTACGGAACATATAAAGGAATCCAAAAAAATCCAGGCGGTGTGTTTGTAACAAGCGGAGAAGATAAAGCAGTAGCATCGGATAACATCAATTATGATGAAAACAAAGGCTTGACGCAGGTGGAGTTTAACGGTCAAAAATACACGGCAAAAGAGGATATTGTCAATGTATTGCTGATGGGTGTGGACGCAGCCTCCGATCGTCAAGATGTTGGCAGAACGGATATGCTGATGCTATGTACGATGGATATGAAAAACAATAAGATTGACTTTCTGTCGATTCCTCGTGATACGAAAACAAAGGTTTATCACGTGGGCAGTGATGGAAAAGTGACAAAAGAACAAACGGCAAAAATCAATGCGGCATATGCATATGGCGGCGGTAAAGATAAATATTCGGCAGAGAATGCAATGCGTGCAACGCAAGATTTTCTTGAAGTTGATGGCAACATCAGTGTGCCAATTGATTATTATATGTCTATAGATCTTGATGGTCTGCCAAAGATTGCAGATGCACTGGGTGGTGTAACTGTGACACTTGACCAAGACATGCCAGAAGTCGGAGAAAAAGGGGAAGAAGTAACACTGGAAGGCAGAAAAGTACGTCTATATCTGCAAAACAGACATGACATGGACGATGGCGAAACAACCAGACAGCTTCATGAGCAGACCTTTATCAAAGCAATGGCAAGAGACATCAAAGAGATGGGTGCAAAAGCCGCAGCACCAAAGCTGTTTGAGTCATTTACAAAATTTATGAGAACGAATTTGAACCTTGACCAAGTGGTTGCATTTGCTTCTGTACTTGATGCGGCAGGGCTTGATCAGATTAATTTTGACATTCTAAAAGAGGGACATCCAGAGATGTCAGATGCGTGGTATTATATCGCAAGTCAGGACGAAGTGTTGAAATTGATGCTTTCAAGAATATATAATGCAGTTTAAAAAAACCGAATGAGCAGTAAGACCGCACAGCAAAATAAAGTTGTGCGGTCTTTTTTATGGCTCTATGTCAAATATTGTGCAGAGCAGTAAACGAAAGTAGAGAACTGAGGTCAATTCGTGTAAACTAATTGCCTCTATTTTTGTATTAACGGTGGCTCTATGTCAAATATTGGGGCAATCCATAAAATATCAGAAGAAAAATCTGATACAGTGAGGTTTGTGAAGAACTTTGCTGCGTTTTAGTATGTGCAAAAATGCGTTTTTGGAAGTTTTTAAAGTTGACAGGACAAAAAGCAAATGAAATGAAAGCGATATTTTGGTGGTTTGCGGATAGATAAGATAAAGAGAATCATTTTGAATCAACATTGATGCAAAAAACCAACATAATACAAAGAACGATTGCCTGCATCTGGTGCATAATTGTTTTATATACTTTATTAGAGCGACGAAACATTTGATTTTTATCCGAACAGGGTGGTTACATTTCTTCTAAATGCTCGAAATCTTTGTTCCACAGATTATAGGTTTGCGTGTTGTAAATCGCAGTAAAGATGTTGTTTGCCGCATTGGGATTTAAGGTGCATAAATATTTCACGATATTTTTTGCCTGCTCACGCTTGGTTGAAAAATCAATAGGACATGGGTTTTTTGCAATGGGAATCTGAAGCCTTTTGACAGTCCCCGCAATATCACGTTCTCGTGCAAAAATAAAGGGACGAATCAGCGTAATATCAGAACGAGAAAGATAAGTTTTGGGCGAGAAAGTGTTGATGCGTGCCTCATACATCATACTCATCAAAAATGTCTGTATGACATCGTCTGCATGGTGCGCAAAAGCTGCCTTGTTACAGCCGAGTGCTTTGGCACGTTCATAAAGTGCGCCCTTACGCATTTTAGCACACAAAGAGCAGGGATTTTTTTCTTTGCGAATATGAAAAACAATATCAGAAATATCGGTTTTGATGATTTCAAGCGGCACATCAAGGCTCTTTGCATAACCCTGCATGATGTCTGTTTCAAAATTGCCAAATCCAAGGTCGACGCTTAAGGCAATCAGTTCATATTCTTTTTTAGAAAATAGTTGATATAATTTTAAGGCACGCAGCAAAAGCATAGAATCCTTACCGCCCGAAAGCCCTACTGCAATTTTGTCGCCTTGCTGTATTAAATGAAATCTTTCGTCTGCCTTGCGCAGCGCACCCAAAACTTTTCTCATAATTCTTAAAAATTCCTTACGTATTTTTTATTATTATTGAAATTATATCATAAATCATGTATGATTGTGTTAATTGTTTTCAGATTGTATCGCATTTTGATGCTAAATAGAAGGAGAAAATATTACATGGAAGTCATACCAACAATTGATTATCTTGCGGTTTTTGGCACATCAATGCTGCCCATATGGGAATTAAAAGGGGCAATACCGCTGGGCCTTGGGCTAGGAATTCCGTTTTGGACAACTTATTTACTTGCCCTGTTTGGCTCGTGCCTGCCTGTTCCCTTTATCATTATATTTATTAAGAAGATTATTGAATGGATGCAGAAAAGCAAAGTGAATTTTCTTAATAAATTCTCAAATTGGCTGATGGGAAAGGTGCATAAGCATCAGGATAAAATCAAAAAATACGGATATTGGGCGCTGTTTACGTTCGTAGCCATTCCGCTGCCTATGACAGGGGTATGGACGGGATCGCTGCTTGCAGGTGTGCTTGATTTGCGTGCAAAATATGCCATTCCAGTAGTAATTGGAGGAAATATTTGTGCAGGGCTGTTAATGCTTGCACTATCAAGCATCTTCTTTCCGGGAATGGTGCCATGGGCTGCATAAAAACTTTGAGAATTGAACTTGAAAAACGCTTGACGATTTGATATAATTAATTACTAATGGAATAATACTACTTAGATAGTAAAAGTTTAAATGGAGGATAAGATGAGAAGATTATTTACTTCGGAATCGGTTACAGAGGGACATCCCGATAAAATGTGTGATCAGATTTCTGATGCGGTCTTAGACGCAATATTGGCGCAAGACCCAAATGCACGTGTTGCGTGCGAAACGGCTGTGAATACAGGTTTGGTGCTTGTAATGGGTGAAATCACAACAAATGCGTATGTGGACATTCCAAAAATTGCACGCCAAACAATCAAAGAAATTGGTTTTGACAAAGCAGAATATGGTTTTGATGGAGATACCTGTGGTATTATCACAAGTATTGACGAACAATCTGCTGATATTGCAATGGGTGTTGATAAATCGCTAGAAGCAAAAGAACAGCAGGACGATGACGAAAACGGCGCTGGCGATCAAGGAATGATGTTTGGTTATGCCTGCAATGAAACACCCGTATATATGCCAATGCCAATCTATCTGGCACAAGAGCTTTCAAAAAAATTGTCACAGGTCAGAAAAAACAAAGAGCTGACCTATTTGCGTCCAGATGGAAAATCACAGGTAACTGTGGAATATGACAAAGATTGGAAACCTTTTAGAGTAGATGCAGTGGTTATTTCCACACAGCATGACCCTGATGTTACCCAATCAACGATTAGAAAAGACATCATTGATAAAGTAATTACACCGATTATCCCTGCAGAAATGATTGATGATGATACGAAATTCTTCATCAACCCAACAGGCAGATTCGTCATTGGCGGACCACAAGGCGATAGCGGATTAACAGGCAGAAAGATTATTGTCGATACTTATGGCGGCATGGGCAGACACGGCGGCGGTGCGTTCTCGGGCAAAGATCCGACAAAAGTAGACAGAAGTGCGGCTTATGCGGCACGGTATGTTGCGAAAAACGTTGTTGCGGCAGGTCTTGCCGACAGATGCGAAATACAGCTTGCGTACGCAATTGGTGTTGCACGTCCAGTTTCCGTATTTGTAGAAACATTTGGAACAGGCAAAATGCACAGCACAGAAATCGCTGACATCATTACAAAAATATTTGATTTGCGTCCAAAGGCAATCATTGACAGATTGCAGTTAAGACGTCCGATTTATAAACAAACGGCGGCTTATGGACATTTTGGAAGAGCGGATCTTGATCTTCCTTGGGAAAAGCTTGATATGGTTGAGGCAATTAAGGCAGAACTTTGATTAGTGAGCTTAAAGGAACAGTAACAAGTATTATTTATGAAGGCACGGACGGTTATGTCGTGGCTGAAGTCGAAGCGGATGAGCCCACCATTGTGGTGGGCAATATGCCCGACTTAAAGCCCGGTGAGCTGGCGTGCTTTTTTGGTGAATTAAAAAAACATCACAGATACGGCGAACAGTTGGTGGTGACATCTTATGAAACGACGCTTCCAAAAGACTTAAATGATATTGTCTTATTCTTAGGCGGTGGATTCATCAAAGGTTTGGGCGAGGTGCTTGCACGCAGAGTTGTGGAAGAATTTGGCGCAAGTGTTTTTAATGTCATTGAAAATGACCACAAAGAACTTTCAAAGGTAAAAGGTGTTTCAAAGAAATTGGCGGACAGTATACACGCCGCTTTTTTGGCATATTCAAACCGTAAATATGTGTATGCAGACCTCATGGGTATGGGGCTTACCATGCGTCAGGCAAATGCGTGTGTGGCTGAACTTGGCGATGATGCCGCCCAGCAGGTAAAAAACAATCCCTATATATTGATTGATTTTGTGCGGGGTGTTGATTTTTTAACAGCCGATAAAATTGCACTTAAAATTGGTGTAGAGCAAGGCTCTCCTTTTCGCATCAAAAACGGCATACTCAATGTTTTAAAAAAAATGATATTGCGTGGAAGCACTTTTGTTTATCGAAAACAGTTGGTGCCGCACGTTGCAAAAAACTTGCGTGTCAGCAATGAGCAAGTCAATACCTGTCTGCTGGCACTTGCTTTTGAAGAAGAAATTGTGCTAAAGAAGTATTATCCAGATATTGAGGCAGTCTATTTAAAGGCGGCATACAAGGCGGAATTTAATTGTGCGGCAAAGCTGTTTGCACTTTCAAAAACCTCGGCAGATACCAGAATCAAAAATATCGACAAACTGTTAAAGAAACAAACAGAGGATTACTCGCTGACAGACGAGCAGGAACAAGCTGTTTTTTCGGCTGTTACAAACAGGGTAAGCGTTATTACGGGTGGCCCAGGAACGGGAAAAACAACTATTTTAAAGGCAATCATCAATATTTTGGGCGGAGCTGGGATTGAGGTGTGCTTAGCAGCACCAACTGGCAGGGCGGCAAAACGCATGAACGAAACAACGGGTGTGCTTGCGGCAACAATACACAGACTGCTTGAATATTCCTATGATGAAGATGCGTACAACTGTTATTTTCGCAGGAATGCCGATAATCCATTGAGTGCTGATGTGGTGATTGTGGACGAAGTTTCGATGTTGGATGTGTTTTTATTCAGCAATCTATTAAACGCTTTAAAAGACGGAGCAAGCTTGGTGCTTGTGGGAGATGCAGATCAGCTTCCGTCGGTAAGTGCTGGAAACGTGATGGGCGATGTCCTCCAGTCAGAGATTATCAAGAGCGTCAAACTGACGCATAAATTCAGAAATGCAGATGGTATTGCCGATGCAGCATACGATATTTTACAAGGTAAAAATCCAGATACACAGGATACTTCTTTTGAGTTTGTGGAATGTGAATCTGAAAGCGAAGTGCGTGAACTGGTGTGCCAAAAATATATGGAATATCACGATGTGCAGGTGATTGCCCCTATCAAAAGAGGCGAGCTTGGTACGGTTGCGCTCAATTCTGCAATCAGAGAGCGTGCCAATGCAAAGCATCAAAACAAAGCGGAGATTATATTTGGAGATCGTATTTTTCGTGAAGGTGACCGTGTCATGCAAATTAAAAACAATTATGCAAGGCAATGGCGGGATTTAAAAGGGCTGCAAAATGGCGAGGGCGTTTTTAACGGAGATATTGGCAGCATCGTCAGTATTCGTGCAGGAGTTACAGAAGTGTTGTTTGAGGATATGAAGCAATGTTCCTATGAAATCATAGACTTAGCCGAACTTGATGGGGCATATGCCTATACCATACACAAGAGCCAAGGCAGTGAATTTGATGTGATTATTATTCCAATGTACTACGAAACGAATCCGTTTTTTGCACGAAATTTGTTGTATACGGCACTGACACGTGCCAAGAAAAAAGTGATTATTGCAGGAAACAGAAAGACGTTTTCGTATATGATTGCAAATGAAAATCACGGAGTACGTGCAACGGGGCTGTGCAGAGAGTTGCGATATATGGGCAGGTTGCTTGGATGAACAAATTGTCTGAAGTTTTAAGACAATTGACGCAAATGGGGCAAAAATGCGTGTACTGCGATAAAGAAATAAGCGGTGACAAAATCATCTGTGAAGCTTGTGAAGTGTGCGAAAAGAAACTGCTGAATAAAGATGGATTTTGCAATGGAATTTTGTATACATATCAATATGATGGTGTGGCAAGGGACCTAATTCGGCGATTTAAATATGGAGATAGCCCACGATATTCCATGTTTCTTGCACAAAAAATGGCGGATTTTTTACAGGATTATGAGCTTGCAGTTGATCTGATTACGTTTGTACCCATTCATAAAAACAGACTGCGTCAGCGTGGATTTGATCAATCAGAGCTGATTGCCACTCATCTTGCATTACTGCTTAATATAGAATGTAAAAGTCTGCTAATCCGAAAAAGAGATACCAAACCACAATACCAGCTAAATGCACAGCAGCGTATACAGAACATCAAGGGTGCGTTTGCACTTTCTAAAGATTATTCGATTCATTTGAAAGATCAGAATATTTTGTTGATTGATGACATTTATACTACGGGCATTACCGTCAGCGAGTGCATGAATGAACTCAAAAAGGCAGGTACAAATGTGATGGTCTATACATTTGCAAAAGAGATGATTTCTGAGGATAAGTGCCTGTAATAAAAGTCTGCTCGGCTTAGCTGATGGGCAGGCGCTTTTTTGTGTGTATCCAAAATATTTTATTTCAGGCAGCACTTCAAGACCTATGATAATCTGTTACTTGCGATACTGCTATTCCTCATCCGCAAATAGGTCTATCTATTCCTTAAATTTTATTTTTTCATCTTTTTTATTTTTTCAGTTGCCCATGTATCATTTTCCTACTGTATTTTGATGTAAATACGCTATGATATTTACAATTTATTTTTTATTGATTGATAGACTATTTTCACTTTATCAAACAAAGAATCTTTTGCCACGATAAAACTCTTCATTTTAAATGATTCACCGCTGCATTTTAGAATAATAAATGTTCCAATAAAATTTTTACACCAATTGCCACAAGAATTATGCCTCCTGCAAGCTCCGCTTTTTTCTCGTATTTGCTTCCAAATTTGTTGCCAATGATGACCCCTGCAAAAGAGAATCCAAAAGTAATCAGTCCAATCAGCAATGAAGAAGCAATCATATTGGTATCTGGCAGTAGCGCAAAGGTAATGCCCACCGCCAATGCGTCAATGCTGGTTGCAATTGCCAAAACGAAAAGTTCTTTTATAGAAATCTTATCCGTACAGCCTTTCGTATCGTCCTTTTTTGACAAAGCTTCATAAATCATTTTCCCACCGATAAGCACCAATAATCCAAATGCTATCCAATGATCAAAAGAAGTGATATAGCGTTCAAACTGTGTGCCAACCAGCCAACCAACAAACGGCATCAATGCCTGAAATCCGCCAAAAAACAGTGCAATCAAGAAACAATTCTTATAATTGCGCTGTGTCATATGAAGCCCCTTGCAGACTGCTACCGCAAACGCATCCATAGAAAGTCCTACTGCAATCAGTATTAGCTCAAACAGCCCCATTTTTTCTCCTTAAAAATCATTGCCTCCGCCTTTTATTCCCATACATAGTGAAATCCACATAATAACAGCGGCACAGAAATATAAAAAAAGACTGACAAGAATTGGTTGTTTCAGTCCCTTTTTATTGTCTGCTTATTATTTTATTACTTTTTTATAAAATGTCAATTAAAGTTTTGCGCAATCATTTTCATCTAAGAGCATCTGAACCACGTTATCCAGCCAATCTCCTTCAAATGTTTCAATCATTCCTGCATCACATGCCGCCGCAAGTTTCGTGTCAATGGGTATACGTGCTACATTGCCTACGTCAAATTTTTTTGCAATTTCGTCTATGTGGCTTTCGCCAAATACATGATACTGCTTACCGCAATCAGGGCAAGTAACATAGCTCATGTTTTCCACCAATGCCAAAACAGGTATCTTCATCATCTGTGCCATAATCATTGCTTTTTTTACAATCATGCCTACCAATTCCTGCGGAGATGCTACAATCACTACACCGTCTACTGGAATGGATTGAAAGACTGTCAGTGGCACATCACCCGTTCCTGGCGGCATATCAATCAACAGATAATCCACATCGCCCCAAATCACATCTGTCCAAAACTGCTTAACCGTACCTGCAATAATCGGCCCACGCCAAATAACAGGATCTGTTTCGTTTTCTGTAAGCAAATTGAGTGACATCACAGGAATTCCTGTTTTTGTTTTGACTGGATACATTCCTAAATCACTGCCCTGCACTTTTTCGTGTAGCCCGAAAGCTTTTGGAATGGACGGCCCAGTAATATCAGCATCAAGAATTGCAGCCCGAAAGCCCTTACGCTGCAAAAGAATTGCCAGCATAGACGTCACCAAGCTTTTCCCTACACCGCCTTTTCCGCTGACCACTCCTATAACTTTTCCGATACGGCTTAGCTCATGCGGTTTTTCTAAAAGGCTCTTCCTTTCGCCGCAAGTTTCGCTGCAGCTTTCACAGTTTTGAGAACAGTTTTCACTCATATAATTTTCCTCCTAAAATATTGCAAGGCAGTAGACTTTTTTATCTCTCCTGCACTTATTGATAAACTGAATTTATGCTTTTGCCTGCCAACGCATATAAACCATGGACAACATGGCGGCTAAAAAACTTTGTTTCAGGCGTATTGTTCGACTCTCGTCACCTTATGCTTGTTCCGTATCTTGAGCTGTTTGCAAACAACGATGCCTTGGACAGCCGCCACAATCACAGTGCAGTTCCTTGCCGTCACAAAGCTGATAATCTCCGCCTTCTATACACAACGGTCTGCTATCCACAAGTGATATTGAAACTTTCTTTCTTGCATTCATATAAATTTGCTGTACTGTTGTACGGGCTATTTTCATATATTCTCCGCATTCCTCTTGCGTACAATTCTGATAATCAATCAGCCGAATGGTTTCGTATTCATCAACCGTCATCACCACAGCATCTTTGACAGTAAAATCACGTCCCATTGGCACAAACGTTGTATGCAGTGGCAAACTGCAAACCTTACGGCATCTCTTTGGTCTTGGCATGATTATTTCCTCCTGCTGGTGAATATTAATACGGTTCATCTGTCTAAAAAGCATACCTCGGAATCTGGCATATGTCAATAACTATTTATATCTCTGCTTTCGTTTTTCTGCTCGTCTTTCCACTTCCTGCACGTCGCAATGCCTTTAAATACGTATCTTGCGTATCTCATATGCTTTTCTTTCTTTTATAAACCATTCCAATCACCGCACTGCATAACAGCACAAGCAATCCATATAATGTCACGTTTGATGTATCACTTGTTTTTGGCGCAACAGGTCTATCGGTTGGTGTCGGTGCTGGTGTTGGCGGTGCAGTTGGCGCAGATGTTGGCTGTACGGACGCTGTGGGCTTTGGAGAAACATGGTTTGACAATATAAAATAACTGAGATGTTCCACTTCAAACTCCAAAAAACCATCTTTGATTGTTATTTTTAATTCGCTCAGCTTTCCGTCTGCTGTGATGGTATACATCTTTGGCACTGCATAACCACTTGGAATGGGTATGCGAAATGTCAACTTGCCCGTTGGCTGTACCTGCACCTGAGCCTGTATCAGCGATATATCCAGCAATATAAAATTTTCGTCAGTGGTGCATAATGCCTCTTTTGCCTTTTGATAGGCACTCGGATTGGTTTCATTGGTTATCACGCTGACCTGCAATGCTGCACCCATCGGCACTGCATCAGGCGGAGCAGACATGGTAATTGTTCCAATAGAAGTCTGCACGCTCTGTTCAATATACGCAAACTCGGCTTTTGTGCCACGCAGTAGCATACTTTCAATCGCCGCACACGATGCAAATGACCAGCAAGTTGGTACAGTTCCTTGATTTTTGACGGAGGTCACCACTCCCTCAGCCCTCAAATCAAACTTTTGCGGAAGCTGTCTTAAAACAAGATTGTTTTTTACTTTTTTTACAGTATCCACCTGCCCGTTTTGAAATGCCTTGACACAATTAAGCGTGCCGTCCTCAGCCGAAATATCTCGCCAACTAATACCATCTGTACTAAAATAACTTTGCCCTGCCTGCGCACCCGTATTTGCGCTGATAGAGGCTTTGGGTGTTTCAACTGCCGCATCAATCGGCTTACCAGTCGTATTTGCAAAATTTACAATCACTTCAAAAACCTGTCCCTGCACCAGCGGTACAGGCAAAATTGATTCCTTATAATATCCAGCATATTGCAGGCTTCCCTCTTTTACCACCTTTTGCACACCATTGACCTTGACAGAGATGATATAGTCCGTTTGGTCTTGTGTCAGAAAAAAAGATACCGCCGTTAGCTCTCCATTTTTTTGTGCGGTGAACACATTTTTTTGATAAATTGACTTGTTAGTATACCCTAAAGAGGCAGAATCAGCGACAAAATAGGAGGTGTTTCCTAAATAATCGTACTGATAAATCTCCTCGTTTTGAGGCTCTTCCACAAAAAAAGCGGCGGCAGGGTTGTTGGATAAATCCATACTGGCATACGAAATATAAAAATAGCCATTTTCTCCCCGTGCTGTGGTATAACTGTTTTTTGCAAGAAATGCACCGTCCATAGGCGGGGTATAGCTCTCGCCATTTTGTGCCGTTATGCGAAACAGCTCTTTTGAAACCGTATCGTCCCACCCTATTAAGCAAACAGCGTGTCCCGTTCCTTGTGCTATCTCTGTCGGATGATAATAATAAGTTTGTGCCGCACCTGCATAATAATCGGTATTTTCACGAATCCCCACCATCAATGCACCCCACTGAGAAATAGCATTTTTATAGATTTCATTATCCAGCGCATTTCTTCTTTCGGGCAGCAGCACCGCCTGCTTTAATCCATATGCCGTATTTTGTTTGTTATATACAAATCCATCAAAATAGTCCAAAACACCGTCCTCGTCATATGGTAAAATGTATCTGGAATCCTGCTCTAATACTGGCCCATCGCCTCTTGATAAATTGCATATGGACGCATACACATTTCCGCCTGTTCTGATACCGTTTCTTGTTTGATAACGATACGGCGCACCAAATGCAAGCATACCCGTTGCCATATTATATTCGGATAAATCAATCGAATCAACCATTGCCGCCACTGCTTTTACCACATATTCTGCCGCTTCATCTCCAGAGATTTTCACGTAATAAGTTCCTGCTTGTAAAAGATGCGTGCCTTCGTTTGCAAAAGGCTGTCCGTCGCCCATCAGTAGATCAAGCGTAATGTTTCCAGTGGTTTGCTTTGAAAACTCTATCGTGCGCTCGGTATCCACCTCAAACCGAAAAAAATCAACGTCATTTGCCACATTAATTTTCCCTGTCACCTGAAAATTCAGCTCCACTTTGGGCGCTGTTATCAGTTCATTTGCTGCATTCCCGTTTTGGAGTGCCATTGGGCTTGCCTCTGGTGTTTGCGTGGGAGCTGGGGTTGGCGCTTGCGTCGGCAGCACTGTTTGCTGTGGCAGCACCTCTGGTGTTTTTATCGGCGGTGTAGATGCTGTTTCTGATGCTGTTGGCTGCGTTTGAGAAGGCTGTACGGTGGTCGTTTGCGACGGTGTTTGCGAAGGTTGTACAATGGGCGTTTGCGAAGGCGTTTGCGAAGGTTGTACAATGGGCGTTTGCGAAGGCTGTATGGTGGGTTGCTCG